>JARRMM010000073.1:0-23190 GCA_037386005.1 Deinococcales bacterium
CCGCAGGCGCGCGCCCGGCTGCAGGGATCGTTCGACGACTCGCTGCGGCGCTTCTTCTACGACACCGTCACCTTCGACCGCGACCTGCTCCGCGCGCTGATCGAGTACGTCGGGCACGAGCACGTCGTGCTCGGGTCCGACCGGCCCTTCGACATGGGCACCGATCGCCCGGTCGAGGAGGTGCGCACCCTCGGCCTGCCGGCAGTGCAGGAGCAGGCGCTGCTCGGCGGCAACGCCGCGCGGCTGCTGGGCCTCGCGCCGGGCGGCGCGGCGGGCACGCCGTGAGGGGCGCCCGGGGCGTGGCGCGGGAGGGGGGCAGGGCGGCATGAGCGAAGCGTTCGACGTGGTGGTGGCCGGGGCCGGCCACAACAGCCTGGTCACGGCCGCCTACCTGTCCAGGGCGGGCTTCCGCTGCCTGGTGCTGGAGTCGCGCGACGAGGTCGGCGGCGACACCAACACCGAGGCGCTGACGCTGCCCGGCTTCCGGCACGACGCCTGCTCCACGGCGCACAACCTGATCCAGTCGAGCCCGCTGCTCCGCAACGACGAGCTGGGCCTGGAGCGCTACGGGCTCGAGTACCTCCACCCCGACCCGGTGGTGCACATCCCCTTCCCCGACGGCACCTGGATCACGCAGTGGCGCGACGAACGCCGCACCGCCGAGGAGCTGGCGAAGTTCTCGCGGCGCGACGCCGACGCCTACCTGCGCTTGCTGGCGGAATACGAGGAGGTGGCGCCGATCTTCGGTCGCTACCGCTACACGCCGATCGGCTGGGGGCCACCGCTCCCTGAGCTGCTGGCGGCGCATCCGCAGGGCAACCGCTGGCTGCGGCGCCAGGCCATGAGCGCCTGGGAGATCATCGAGGACACCTTCGAGGACGAGCACGTGCGGGCGTTCATGCTGTGGATGGCCTTCATGACCATGCAGCCGCCCGAGCGCCCCGGCACCGGCCGGCTCGCCTACTCGCTGGTCTACGGGCGCCAGAAGCACAGCTGGACGCTGCCGAAGGGCGGCTCGGGGGCGCTGCCGGCCGCGCTGGCGCGGCTGATCGAGGAGCACGGCGGCGTGATCCGCACGGGACGGCGCGTCCGGCGCCTCATCGTCGAGCAGGGGCGCTGCGTGGGCGTGGTGACCGAGGACGGCGAGGAGCATCGTGCCCGCAGGGCGGTGCTCTCCACCATCCACATCAAGCACCTGGTGGCGATGGCGCCGGCCGAGGCCTGGGGTGAGGACTTCCTCTACGGCGTGCGCACCTGGCGCGCCGGCGTGTCGATGTTCGTCACCCACTACGCCACCACCGAGCCGCCCCGGTTCGCGGTGGAGGGCGGCACCCTGACGGCGTCGGCCAGCGGCACGCCGGGCTCGGTGGCGCGCATGCTGCGCATCGCGCCGGAGTTCCGCCGCGGCACCGTGGCGGCGGACGATCCCGTGCTGCTGGTGCTGTGTCAGACGGTGGCCGACCCGTCGCGGGCGCCGGAGGGGCGGCACACCCTGAAGGTGGTGGGGTTCCAGCCCTACGAGCTGCCCGAGGGCGCCGAGCGCTGGGACGCGATCGAAGAACAGGTATCGGAGGCGAACCTGGCGCAGCTCCGCCGCTACGCGCCCAACCTCACCGATGACACCATCCTGGCGCGGGTGGTGGAGAGCCCGCTGGGGCTCGAGCGCTTCAACGAGCACAACTGGCACGGCTCCTGCCACGGCGGGGACGCGTCGCCGGCGCAGTCGGGCGCGTTGCGCCCCGCCGCCGGCTGGGCCGCCCACCGCACGCCCATCGAGGGGCTGTACCAGACCGGCGCCACCACCCACCCGGGAGGGTCGGTGTCGGCCGGGCCGGGGCGCAACGCGGCCATGGTCATGCTGCGGGATCTCGGGACCAGCCTCGAGGAGGTCATCCACCGTGCCGGATAAGAGGATCGAGTCCGCCGTCGCCAACTGGGCCCCCCGCTTCACCTCGCAGGGCGTCGACTACAACGACTTCGTGCGCGTGACCTCCGGCCTGGAGCGCTGGGAGGAGTGGCTGGACGCCTGGTCCGCCAACGGCGACGTGCACGCGGCGCTGGCCGAGGAGGCGGAGGAGCGCGGGCGCGCCCTGTCCGCCGGCGAGGCGTGGGTGCGGGCGGCGCTCAGCTACCACTTCGCGAAGTTCGTGTGGATGGTCGACCCGGTGAAGCACCGCGCCGCGGCCGACCGCGCCGTGCAGGCCCTGCGCCACGCGCACCGCCTGCTCGACGGAACCGCCGAGCGGCTCGAGGTGCCCTTCGAGGGTGGCACCATGGTGGGCAACCTGCGGCGCCCGGCGGGCGCCGGGCGGCCGCCGCTGGTGCTCCTGCTGCCGGGCCTCGACTCCACCAAGGAGGAGTTCTTCCACTGGGAGAACGTCTTCCTGGCGCGCGGCATGGCCACGCTGTCGCTCGACGGCCCCGGCCAGGGGGAGACCGGCTACCACTCCCACCTCCGCCCCGACTACGAGGTCGGCCCGGCCGCCATGCTCGACCGCCTGGCGGGCCGCAGCGACCTGGACCTGGAGCGCGTGGGGGTGGTGGGCGTGTCGCTCGGCGGCTACTACGCGCCCCGCACCGCCGCCTTCGAGCCGCGCGTGAAGGCCGTCTGCGCGATCGGCGGGCCCTACTGCTTCGGCGCCTTCTTCGATGAGCTCCCGCCGCTCACGCGCGAGACCTTCCAGCACCATTCCGGGGCCACGAACCTGGAGGAGGCGCGCAGTATCGCCGAGCGCCTCGACCTCGAGGGGGTGGCGGAGCACATCGCCCAGCCCTTCCTGGTGGTGTTCGGCAAGCTCGACCGGCTCATCCCCTACGCGCAGGCCGAGCGGGTGGCGGCCGAGGCCCCGAACGCCGAGCTGGTGATGTACCCGGACGGCAACCACGTGTGCAACAACCTGCCGTACAAGTACCGGCCGCTGGTCGGCGACTGGATGGCCGAGCGGCTGGCGGTGGACGATGCGGCGGGGGAGCGCCCGGCCCGTGGTTGACCGCTTCTCCCGGAGCGAGATGGAGCGGCGCTGGGCGCTCGCGCGCGGCCTCATGGACCGGCACGACCTCGAGGCGCTGCTGCTGTTCGGCAACTCCGGGGTGAACCGCCACAACGAGGCCAACGTCTTCTGGCTCTCCAACCACCTCGACCTGCACCACTGCTACCTGGTGGTGCCGCGCGAGGAGGGGCTCGAGCCCGCCCTCTACACCGGCCTCACCAACCACGTCCCCAACGCACGCCAGGTGAGCGACGTAGCCGAGATCGCCTGGGGCGGCTACGACCCCGCCGCTACGGTGGCGGCCCGGCTCCGGAGCCAGGGGCTGAGTCGCGCGCGCGTCGGGCTGGTGGGCGTCAACGCCACCTTCGGCATGGGCATGCCGTTCCAGCACCACCGCGCGCTCACCGAGGCGCTGCCCGCGCTCGAGCTGGTGGACGTCACCCGCGAGTTCGCGAGGTTGCGCGCCGTCAAGTCGAGCGAGGAGATCGCCTGGCTGCGCAAGGCGGCCGCCTTCACCGACCGCACCATCGACGCGCTTCGGGTCGAGGTGCGCCCGGGGCTGCCCGAGTACGCCCTGCTCGGCATCATCGAGCACGCCTACCGCGCGGACGGCGGCCAGCCCCACATCGCCTTCCTGCGCTCCATGCCGATGGACGCCCCCAACGGCTGCCTGCCGGCCCAGAACCCGTCTTCGCGGCGCATCGAGGAGGGCGACGTCGTCATCACCGAGATCAGCGCCTCGTACTGGGGCTACTCCGGCCAGATCCACCGGCCGATCTTCGTGGGGCGCGAGCCGACGCCCGCCTGGCAGCGCATGTTCGACACCGCCCGAGAGGCCTACGACCGCATGGCCGGGGTCATCCGCCCGGGCGCCAGTGAGGGGGACGTCGTGCGTGCCGCCTCGGTCATCGGGGAGCGGGGCTACGCCATCTACGACGACCTGATCCACGGCTACGGCGTCGACATCCACCCGCCGCTCGTCGACCGCTCGTGCTGCGCCTACTGGCCCTGGGACGACGACCGGCCGGCGCCGGCGGGGCGCCGCTTCGAGCGGGACATGGCCATCGTCATCCAGCCCAACCCGATCACCCCCGACGAGCGCATGGGCCTCCAGCTCGGAGCGCTGACCGTGGTGACCGACGAAGGCGCGGTGTCGCTGCACCAGGTGCCGTTCGAGCCGGTGGTGACCACGGCATGAGGGCAGGACCGCACCAGGTGCCGCGTCAGGGGCTGCGCTCGCCGGCCGCCGTGCTCGCGCCGTCGGCGCCGGCGCCCTCGGCCGCCCCCAGCGGCGGGAAGCCGCTGGCGGCGCCCAGCGCGCTGGGCGTGGGCCTCATCGGCGTGGGGCGCTGGGGCGCGCGCCTCGGCGCGGCGCTCGGGCGAGCCGACGGCGTGACGCTGGCGGGCTGCTTCGCCCGCTCCGAGGACGCTCGCGACGCCGCCGCGCAGGCGCTGGGGTGCCGCGCCGCGCCCACCCTGGAGGCGCTCCTGGACGACCCGGCGGTGGAGGCCGTGGTGGTGGCCACGCCGAACGCCAGCCACGAGGCGCTGGTGACCGCCGCGGCGGAACGCGGGCTGCACGTGTTCGTCGAGAAGCCGATCGCACCCGACGAGGCGGCCGCGCGGCGCATGGCGGAGGCGTGCGAACGGGCGGGCGTGACGCTGCAGGTGGGCCACTGCTTCCGGCGCCTGGGCGCGTCCCGAGCGGCGGAGCGGCTGCTGCGCTCGGGTGCGCTCGGTCGGGTGGTGCTGGCCGAGGCCAACTTCTCGCTGCCGGGGGCGTTCGCGCCCGGGACCTGGCGCTCCAGCCGCGAGACGCTCCCGGGCGGCCCCATGACGCAACTCGGGGTGCACCACGCCGACACGCTGCAGGCCTGGCTGGGCCCGGCGAGGCGCATCCAGGGGTCGCTCGGCCACGTCGCCGCGGACGCGGATATCGACGACGTGGCGGTGGCGGTGCTGGAGCACGGCTCCGGCGCGCGCTCGGTGATCGCCTGCAGCTACGTGTCCCCCAAGACCTACCGGATCCGGCTCTACGGCACCCGGGCGAACCTCGAGGTGCGCACGGACATGGCGCTGTGGCCGGAGGCCGAGCGCATGGACGCCGGCACCACCATCACCCTCGAGACGCGGGACGGCACGAGGCGCATCCCCTTCGAGGTGCGCGACATGCTGGTCGATGAGCTCGAGGCGTTCGGCCGCTGCGCCCGGACGGGGGCGGCCCCCGAGACCGGCGCCGAGGAGGGCGTCGCGGCGCTCCGCGTGGTCCTCGGCGTCCTCGCGTCGGCGGGGGAGCGGTCCGGGGCGATCGACGGGGGCGTCGTCCCGTGAACGGCGCGGCGCCCCGCGGCGCGCTAGGAAGAGGCAACCGTTCGTCGACCCCTGGGGCGAGGGGCCCGCGCCGGCCGATCGGCCGGGCCCCGGCGCGCCGGAAGGAGTGAGGCCATGGACAGGCAACGCATCAGCTACGTCGACCCCGCCACCCTCGAGGACCCGGCCATGTTGGAGGAGCTCCAGCGCTGCGCCCGCGAGGGCACGCCGCGCCCCGAGAGCTCGGCGGTGCGCGCGCACGTCCCGGCGGTGTTCTGGTCGTTCGCGAACTCCTGGCGGGACGTGTTCAAGAATGGCGTGTGCGACCACGCCATCAAGGAGCTGTGCCGCGTCTACGTGTCGCGCTCGGTGAAGTGCGAGTACTGCGGCAACCAGCGCTCCATGGCGGCGGCGAAGGACGGCCTGGCGGAGGAGGACTACCGGGCGCTGATGGAGTTCGAGAGCTCGAGCCGCTACGACGACCGGCAGAAGGCGGCGCTGTCGCTGGCCCAGGCCATCGCCTGGCACTCCGACCTGACCGACGAGGACTGGGAGCGGCTCCATCGCCACTTCAGCGAGCCGGAGCTGGTGGAGCTCGGCTACTTCATCGGCCTGACGCTCGGGCAGCAGAGCTTCCTGCGGCTGCTCAACATCGGCCACCACGAGGTGCTCGACCTGGGCGACGCCTCGCTGGCCCCGGGCTTCGAGACCAAGGAAGCGATGGCCGAGACGCGCGCGTCGGAGGACTACTGGGCGCGGAAGTAGGGTGCCGCGACGAAGTGCTACCCTGTGACACATGGAACGGATCGGTGTCCGTGAGCTGCGCCAGCACGCCAGCCGCTGGCTGAAGAGGGTCGCTCGAGGGGAGTCGTTCGAGGTCACGGATCGGGGCCGACCGATCGCGTTGCTGGTACCGCTCCCGCCCGTCGCCGGCCTGGAGGCCCTGGTACGGGAGGGACGGGCGCGCCGCGGAGAGGCGACGATGGGCGCCCTCGGCGCGCCGCTCCCGCTGGAGCCCGGCCTGCCCTCGCCCAGCGAGACGCTCGCACGGCTGCGGGCCGACGAGCGTTGAGGGGCGCGGGGTCCGTGTCCGAGCCGGTGTGGTACCTGGACAGCTCCGCCATCGTCAAGCTCGTCGTGGAGGAGCGTGAGTCCCGGGCGCTGATGGCATGGCTCGAAGAAGCGCCTGTCGCGGTGAGCTGTGACCTGGCCAGGGTGGAGGTCGTGCGCGCTGTGCGGCCGTCGGGGGCGGCCGCCGTCGACCGTGCGCGTCGGGTTCTCGGCGCCCTCACCATGCTCCGCCTCGACGACCCCTTGCTCGAGCGGGCCGGTGGGCTGGAGCCGGTCACGTTGCGCTCGCTGGATGCGATCCATCTGGCGGCGTGCCTCACGCTGGGCGCCGACCTGGCGGGCCTCGTGACCTACGACGCGCGCCAGGCCGAGGCCGCGACCGGGCTCGGCCTGCGCGTCGAGGCGCCCGCTCCGTGATGACCGTCCGGGCCGGCGCCGGCGTCATCGCGAGGCCTGACGCTCGCGGACCCGGCGCCGTCGGTGGCGCCGCTCAGCCGGAGAGGTCCATCTGGATCGCCTTGACCCGGCTGAAGCTGCGCATCGCCTCCAGGAAGTCCTTCTTGCGCCCGACGCCGCTGCGCTTGTAACCGCCGAAGGGGAGACCCAGCTCGCCGGTGTTGACGCGGTTCACCGCCACCACGCCGGCCTCGATGCGGGTGGCCATGCGGTGGGCGACGCCCAGGTCGTGGGTCCAGACGCCGCTGGTGAGACCGTAGTCGACGGCGTTGACGATGGCGATGGCCTCGTCCTCGTCCTTGAACGGGAGGATGCCGGCGACGGGGCCGAACACCTCCTCGGTCATGATCTCCGCGTCGGGCGCGGCCTCGGTGATGACGGTCGGGGGGACCCAGAAGCCGCCCTCGAGGCGTTCGTCGCGGGGCAGGTCGGAGCGGACCGGGATGCAGGCGCCGGCGGCGGTCGCGCGCTCGAGCGCACCCTGCACCTTCTCCTGCTGCCGGCGGCTCACCATGGGGCCGACGATCGAGCGCTCGTCGAAGCCTTCGCCCACGACCAGGCCGGCGACGGCCGAGGTGAAGCGCTCCATGAAGGTCTTGTAGATCGTCTCGTGGACCAGCACCCGCTCGCTGCCGGAGCAGGCCTGGCCGCTGTTGAAGAAGGCGCTCCGGACCATGCCCTGCACGGCCTTGTCGATATCGGCGTCGGGGAAGAGGATGGAGGCGTTCTTGCCGCCCAGCTCCATCATGGTGGGCAGGATGCGCGTCGCGGCGGCCGCCAGGATCTTCTCGCCGGTCTTGTCCGAGCCCGTGAAGGCGATGAAGTCGATGCCGGGGTGCGCCACGAGCTGGACGCCCGTGTCCACGCCGCCGGTCACCACGTTGAGGACCCCGGGGGGGAGCACGTCGGCCGCCAGCTCGGCGATGCGCAGCGAGGACAGCGGCGTCTCGGGCGCCGGCTTGAGCACCACCGTGTTGCCGGTGGCGAGCGCCAGCGCGGTGAAGTCGGCGGTATGCATGGGCGGCCAGTTCCAGGGGATGATCACCGCCACCACGCCGTAGGGCTCGTAGACGATCTTGCGCATCTCGGTGGGGCTGTCGTAGACGCTCTGACCGTAGAACTTGTCGCTGGCGCCGGCGTAGAAGCGGAAGGTGCGCTCGGCGTTGGTGACGTCGCGGACCGACTGGATGCGGGGCTTGCCGTTCTCCCAGGTCTCGAGGTCGACCAGCTCGTCGTGGTGCTCCCGGATGCGCCGCGCGATCTCGAAGAGCATCTCGCCCCGCTTCTCGGGAGCGGTCCAGCGCCACGTCGTGTAGGCCTCGCGGGCGGCGGCCACGGCGTTCGACACGTCGGTCTCGCTGGCGGCGGGGGCCTCGCCCAGCACCTCGCCGGTGGCGGGGTTCATGACCTCCAGGGCCGCGCCGCCGCCGGGGACGAGCTCGCCGCCGATCAACATCTTCCAGCCGGGTCGGTCCTTGAAGGGGTGGGTTGCCATCAGCTCGTCTCCTCCGCAGCGGTGGCGGCTGCGCGCGTCGCGGCCGGACGCGTCACGCCAGGCGTCATGACAGGGCGGCGGGCGCCTCGGTTCCGAACGCGCCCGCTGGGGTGGAGCGCCCGCCAGGATGCAAGCGCATACACAAGATGAAATGTCTTGCAAGAAGTATGGTGGTCATACCTCTCGGGAATGGGACGAACGTAGCATGTCTTGCCCGCCCCTGTCAAGAATCACGGGGCGTTCCGGGGTTTGACAGGCCGGCACCGGTGTGCTAGGTTGAACGGCGTCCACAACCCGATTCCGGTACTCCCGCCGCTACGCTCGGGCGGCGCGGGCACCGCTCCTCGAAGCAGGACTCGTGACGGTCCAAGGAGCCGCCCCCGTGCGTCGATGGCGTTCTTCCCAGCGGTGGTATGACCACCACACCACTAATACTTATCGAATTCGAGGTTCGCTGCGCACCCCCGAGCCCGGGGTCCGTGCGCGCCCTCTGCCGGCCGTCTGGCGGTGAGCGGGTCCACCTGACCGGGCGCGCCGCGCGTACGTAGGGGTCCGCCGGACGCGTCGCCCAGAACACCATTCCGTCACGTGCTTGCCGTGGGAGGCAGACATGCACAAGAGGATCACGGCGCTCGTCGTCGCGGCCGCGCTGCTCGCAGCGATCGGCCTGGCGGCGGCGCAGTCGCCGATCAAGATCGGCATCTCGCTCTCGCTCTCGGGCGACTTCTCGGCCGACGGCCAGGGCTTCCAGCACGGTTACGAGTTGTGGAAGGACCAGATCAACGCGAACGGCGGCCTGCTCGGTCGTCAGGTCCAGCTCGACATCCTCAACGACAACTCCAGCCCCGACCAGGTGCAGACCAACTACCAGAAGCTGATCACCGTCGACAAGGTGCCGCTGGTGATGGGGCCCTTCTCGACGCTGCTGACCAAGCCCGCCTCGGTGGTGGCCCACCGCTACGGCTACGCCATGGTGGAGGGCGCGGGCGGCGCGCCGTCCGTGTTCAACCGCGGCCTCAACAACGTCTTCGACGTGGCGCTGCCGGTCATCAACGACCTGGACAGCTTCGTGAACTACATCACCTCGTTGCCTCCGAGCCAGCGCCCCAAGACGGTCGCCTACGCCACCAACGACGACCCCTTCACGCAGCCGCAGGTCGAGCGTGCCCGTAAGCTGTTCGAGAAGGCCGGCCTCAAGACGGTGTCGTACCAGACCTACCCGTCCGAGACCACGGACTTCAACCCGATCGCCGACAAGATCATCCAGTCGAAGGCCGACCTGGTGGTGGGCGGCACCTTCATGCCCGACATCGTCGCCTTCGTCCAGCGCTTCCGGCAGCAGCACTACAACCCCGAGGGCCTCATCGCCACCGCCGGCCCCGACCTGGGCGCCCAGTTCATCAAGGCGGTCGGCGGCGCGCAGAACGCCGAGGGGATCCTGGTGCCCAACACCTGGTACCCGGGCGCCGACAACCCCGGCAACAAGGCGTTCGTGAAGGCCTACATCGCCAAGTACGGCGGCAAGGCCTCCGACATCAACGGTGACGCCGCCGAAGGCTACGCCGTCGGGCAGGTGCTGCAGCAGGCCGTCGCGAAGGTCGGCAGCCTCGACAACGCCAAGATCATCGCCGAGCTCCACTCCGGGGACACCTTCCAGAGCATCCTCGGCCCGGTGACGTTCAACAGCGTGGGCGAGAACACCGCCGCCAAGGCGTACCTGTTCCAGTGGCAGCAGGGACAGTACGTGCCGGTCTGGCCCCAGAGCGCCGCCGCGGCCCCGTTCGAGTTCCCCAAACCGGCCTGGAAGTGAGGTGAGCCTCTCCGGGTCCGAGGGAGGCGGGCCATCATCACGGGCGTGCTGTCCGGCGGGATCTACGTCCTCATGGCGCTGGGGCTGACGCTGATCTTCGGCGTGATGGACATCATCAACGTCGGCCAGGGCGCGCTCGTGATCCTGGGAGCCTATCTGAGCTTCTTCCTGCAGCAGCACCTCCACATCGACCTCTTCGTCGGCCTGCTCATCACCATGCCGGTGATGTTCGGGATCGGCGTGGCGTTGGAGGCGGCGTTCGTGCGGCCCATCAAGTGGGAGCGCACCACGCTGTCGATCCTGGTGACCTTCGCCATCGCCCTGCTCATCCAGGGGGCGCTGTCGCTGCTCTTTTCCACGAACCTGGTGCAGATGCACGCCTGGTACGTCGACCGCTCCCTCAAGATCGGGAGCTTCTACCTGGCGTGGGTCTACATCTTCGATTTCCTGCTCAGCGTGGTGCTGGTGGCGGGGCTCTACCTGCTGCTCAACCACACCAAGTTCGGCGCCAGCCTGCGCGCCTCGATGCAGAACCGTACCGCCGCCCAGCTCATCGGCATCGACGTGGAACGGGTCTCGGCCATCACCTTCGGGATCGGCGTGGCGCTGGCCGCCGCCGGCGGCATGGCCTACGGCGCCACCTCGGCCTTCAACCCCAACAGCCAGTACGACCTGATCTCCCGATTGCTCGTGATCATCATCCTGGGCGGCATGGGGAGCCTGCGCGGCGCCGTCGTGGCCGGCCTGGGGATGCTCGTGGTCGAGGACGTCACCTCGGTGGTGTGGTCGCCGGTGTGGGCCAGCACCGTGTTCTACATGCTGCTGGTGGTGGTGCTGGTGTTCCGCCCGCAAGGGCTGTTCGGGCGGCTGGCGGGGAGGCGCCAATGAAGCTCCTCCGCCCCGTCCTGCTGCTCGCCCTCCTTGCGGTCGCGGCGCTGTTCCCGGTGCTGTTCCCGAACCCCGCGGTCGATACCGTGGCGGTGCTGACGTTGATGTTCGCCGCCATGGTGACGGCCTGGAACGCCTTCTCGGGCTACAGCGGCTACATCTCCATCGGGCACGCCGCCTACTTCGGGATCGGCTCCTACGCCCTCGCCATCCTGTGTCAGGACTGGCACGTCGCCGGCGGCTACCTGCCGTTCCTGCTGGTGCCGCTCGCCGGGCTCATCGCCGTGGTGTTCGCCATCCCCATGGGCTGGGTGGCGCTGCGCACGCGCAGGCACACCTTCGTGATCCTGACCATCGCGATGTTCTTCATCATGCAGCTCATGGCCTACAACCTCCGCAGCGTCACGAACGGGTCGCGCGGCATGAGCCTGCCGATCCCCGTCGACTGGAGCGGCGCCTTCTACGACGTTCCCTTCTACTACGTGGGGCTGGCGCTCCTGCTGGTGGCACTGGGGGTGTCGTGGTGGATCCGCAACTCCAAGTACGGCCTCGGCCTGCTGGCGATCCGCGACGACGAGGACCGCGCCCGCGGGCTGGGCGTCCGGACCGGCCCCTTCAAGCTGACGGCCTTCGTGATCGCCGCCTTCTTCTTCGGCATGGTGGGGGGACTGCACGCCTACTTCGTGGAGTCGATCTTCCCGCCCTTCGCGTTCGACCCGCTGATCGACCTGATGGTGGCGCTGATGGCCTTCCTGGGCGGGCTCGGTACCCTCGCGGGGCCGGTGCTCGGCGCCGTCATCCTGGTGCCCGCCCAGCAGGTGTTCACCATCTGGTTCGCCAAGCCCGGCTTCTACCTGATGATCTACGGCGCGCTGTTCCTGGCGATCATCCTGCTGCTGCCGCAGGGCATCGTGCCCGCCCTGCGCAACCGCTTCCGCAAGAGCGAGGCGCTGGCCGGGCCGCCCCGGCGCGGCGATGCCGGCGACGAGCTGGCCGGTGCAGCGCTGGGTGGCGATGGCGACGCAGGAGGCGCGGCATGAGCCTGCTCACCGCTCGCGGCGTGTCCAAGGCGTTCGGCGGCGTCCAGGCCCTGGACGGCTGCTCGATCACGGTGGAGAAGGGGAGCCTGACCGGGCTCATCGGCCCCAACGGCTCGGGCAAGACCACCTTGTTCAACGTCATCACCGGCTACGAGACGGTGGATGCCGGCGAGGTGGCCTTCGACGGCCGGCCCATCACCAACGCCACCCCCGACCGCGTGTTCCAGCTCGGCGTCGGCCGCACCTTCCAGCTCACCCGCATCTTCCCGCGCCTGACCGTCCTCGAGAACATGCACGTGGCGGCGCAGCGGCAGGGCTGGCGCTCGCTGTTCGGACGCTGGAGCTCCTCCAGCGAGCACAGCCGCGCCCTCGAGCTGCTCGAGTTCGTGGGGCTGACGCGCCTCAAGGACGTGCCCGCCCGCAACCTCTCCTACGGCCAGAAGAAGCTGTTGGAATTCGCCTACGTGCTGGTGGCCGAGCCCGAGGTGATCCTGCTCGACGAGCCGGCCGGCGGCGTCAACCCGACCATGATCCGCTACCTCACCGAGCGCATCCGCGAGCTCAACGAGCGCGGAGTGACCTTCCTGATGGTGGAGCACAACATGGAGTTCGTGATGGGGCTATGCGACCGGGTCGTGGTCATGAACCACGGCGTCACCATCGCTGACGGGGACCCCGAGACCGTCCGCAACGATCCACGGGTCCTCGAGGCCTACCTGGGGGCGTGAGCATGTTCCTCGAGATGAAGAGCCTGACTGCGGGCTACGACGGCAGCGACGTGCTGAAGTCGCTCGACCTGGGCGTCGAGCGCGGCTCGGTCACCTGCATCGTGGGGCCCAACGGCGCGGGCAAGTCGACCGTGCTGAAGGTGGTGAGCGGGCTGCTCAAGCCGCGCAAGGGGCAGATGCTGTTCAAAGGGCAGCCGGTCACCGGCCTCAGCCCGCGCAAGGCGCTGGCCCTCGGCATCGTGCAGGTGCCGCAGAACCACAGCCTGTTCCCCGAGATGACGGTGCGCGAGAACGTGCGCCTGGGCGCCTTCACCATCCCCGACGCGGCCGCCGTCGACGCGCGCATGCGCGAGGTCGAGGCGATGTTCCCCATCGTCAAGGAGCGCGCCAGCGAGAAGGCTGGCAACCTCTCGGGGGGCCAGCAGCGGCTGGTCGAGTTCGCCCGCTCGCTCATGCTCGACCCCGAGATGATCCTGCTCGACGAGCCCTCGATGGGGCTCGATCCCAAGACGCTCAAGACCGTGTTCGAGACCGTCGGCCGCATGCACGAGGGTGGGCGCACCATCCTGCTGGTCGAGCAGAACGTGCGTGCAGGCCTCGGCATCGCCACCCACGGCATCGTGCTCGAGAGCGGCCAGGTGCGGCTCGAGGGCTCGCACGACGAGGTGCTGGGCAACCCGCAGATCGGTCGGCTCTACCTGGGGACGGCGCTGGAGGGGGCCTGAGGCGCGCCGGCGCCCGCCGTCGCGGCGTGGCGTCCGGCGGCGGGAACTTGTACCGCGTCCAACTTCGCCCGGCGGGCCCCTCCCGCCGGGCGATTAGACTGGAGCGCAGAGGCAACCCGCCGGAACCGCCCCGCTGGAGGGACCCCCGTGCTGAGCATCCCCGAGAAACTCGTCTTCCTCCTCCTCGCACTCGTCTCCGCGTACTACGCCTACCTCGGCTTCGCGCGCGTGGCGCGGGTGGTGGCGCGCGGCTCGCGGGGCAGCTACCCCCGGCTCGATCACCTGCCCCAGCGCCTCGGGCAGGGCATCGCGACGGTGCTGTCGCAGCGCACGGTGTTCCGCGACCGGCCCTGGGTGAGCTTCTTCCACAGCTTCATCTTCTACGGCTTCGTGCTGTACCTGTTCGTCAACCTCATCGACCTGCTCAACGGCTACCTGCCGCGCGCCTGGACCGACGGCCTGCGCTTCGGAGGGGTGGGCGACGTCTACCGGCTGCTCGCCGACATCCTCACGGTGCTGATCCTGGTGGGGATGGTCTACATGCTGGTCCGTCGCTTCTGGGCCGGCGACCGGCGCCTGGAGCTCGGGGAGCGCACGCTGCAGCACGAGAAGGTCAAGGTCGGGGGCATCCGCCGCGACAGCCTCATCGTGGGCGTGTTCATCCTGTTGCACGTGGGCTTCCGGCTCTTCGGCGAGACCTTCCTGCTGGCCTCGGAGGGGCACGCGGACGCGTGGCAGCCGGTGGCGAGCACGCTGGCGTCGTGGGTGGGGTTCGGCCCCGGTCGCATCTGGGGCTGGCACCTCGGCTGGTGGGCGGCACTGGGGTTGATCCTGGCGTTCCTGCCGTACTTCCCGCGCTCCAAGCACCTGCACCTGATCGTGGCGCCGTTCAACTTCGCCTTCGAGCGCCGGCGTGAGGGCGGGGGCAAGCTGTCGACCGGGGCGCTGGAGCCGATCGACTTCGAGGACGAGTCGCTGGAGCAGTTCGGGGCTGCCAGCCTCGAGCACCTGCGCTTCCCGCAGCTGCTGGACCCGTACGCCTGCATCCAGTGCAACCGCTGCGCCAACGTCTGCCCGGCCAACCAGACCGGCAAGGCGCTCAGCCCGGCGGCGCTGGAGATCAACAAGCGCTACGAGCTCAACCAGGTGGGCGCGGCCTTCGCCGCGGGAGAGGCCAGCCCGCGGCCGCTGACCGAGTTCGCGATCCCGCCGGAGGCGCTGTGGGCGTGCACCACCTGCGGCGCCTGCATGGAGGTGTGCCCGGTGGGGTGCGAGCAGATGATCGACATCGTCGACATCCGCCGCGACCAGGTGCTGATGCAGGGGGAGTTCCCCTCGGAGCTGCAGACCGCCTTCCGCGGCATGGAGCGCACCGGCAACCCCTGGGGGATCGGGCAGGACAAGCGCATGGACTGGGCCGAGGGGCTCGACGTGCCCACCGTCGAGGAGAAGCCCGACTTCGAGGTGCTGTTCTGGGTCGGCTGCGCCGGCTCCTACGACCCGGCGGCGCAGAAGACCACCCGCGCCATGGTACGCATCCTCGAGCAGGCGGGCGTGAACTACGCGGTGCTGGGCAAGGGCGAGAAGTGCACCGGCGACCCGGCCCGGCGCGCGGGCAACGAGTACCTCTACTACCAGCTCGCTACCGAGAACGTGGCGGTGCTCAACGAGACGCTGGCCTCGGAGGCGCTCGAGGAGGGTACCAAGAAGCTCGTGCTGACCACCTGCCCGCACTGCTTCAACGCGCTGTTCAACGACTACCCGCAGCTCGGCGGGGACTACGACGTGGTGCACCACACCCAGCTGATCGAGCGCCTCGTCGCCGAGGGGCGCCTGCCGCCCGTGAACCTGGGCGCCAGCGTCACCTACCACGACCCCTGCTACCTCGGCCGCCACAACGGGGTGTACGACGCGCCGCGCGCCGTCCTCACGGCGGGCGGCGGCGAGCTGCGCGAGATGGAGAAGAGCCGCAACGATGCGCTGTGCTGCGGCGCGGGCGGCGCGCAGTTCTGGAAGGAAGAGGAGGAGGGACGCATGCGCGTCTCGGAGCTGCGCTTCACCCAGGCCCGGGCGACCGGCGCCGAGGTGGTGGCGGCGGCCTGCCCCTTCTGCAAGGTGATGCTCTCTAGCTCGGACAGCGCCTCGGCGGAGGGCGCGCCCGAGGTGCTGGACGTGGCCCAGCTGGTGGCGGCGCAGCTCGACGCCATGCAATCGCGCCTGGGGGGCAGCGAGCCGGGCGGCGACTGACCGAGGGGCCGCACGCCCGCGGGCGAGTGGCATTGTCGGCAGGCCGCGCGAGCTCGCCGCGCGTATCCTGAGCCATCGGACGACGGCGTCGTGAAGGCGTGGGGGGAACGGTGGCCGGCCGTCCTCGACGGCTAGGAGGTCGATCCCCCGTGTGTGCCGAACCGGCGCGGCTGCCCCCCGAGCTGAGCGCCGACGCCCTGTTCCGTCACCATCCCCAACCGATGTGGGTGGTCGACGTGCCGAGTCTGCGGCTCGTGGACGTGAACGTGGCGGCGCTGGAGCGTTACCGGCTCGAGCGTGCGGCCTTCCTGGCCCGCACGCTCCCAGAGATGTGGGTGGCCGGGGCGCCCCGCCTCACCGCCGCCACCGCCGACCCGCACGTGCTCGCCGCCGCGGTGAGCGGGCCCGCCATCCACCGGCGCGGAGACGGCTCGGTGCTGACGGTGCGGGTCGACGCCCGGCCGATCACCGACGGCGAGCGCAAGGTGCTGCTGGTGAGCGCACACGACGATCCCGGCGCGCTGGCGGCCGGCGGCGCCGAGGACGGCCTGGCCGGTGCCCTGCTCGAGCTCGGCTCGGACGCCGTGCTGCTGCTCGACGACGAGCGTCGCATCACCGACTACAACCCGCGCGCCCGCGTGCTGCTGGGGGCGGGCACCACCCGCCTCGAGGGGCTCGCCGTGAGCCGGCTGCTGCCGCCGGGGGACGCCCTCACGCCCGCCCTGCTGGCCACCGCGGCGGGCGACCCGCTGCGGGCCGAGGTGGAGCTGCAGCGGCTCGACGGGGGGCGGGTGCCCGCCGAGCTGGTGCTCAAGCCGCTGCCCGACGGGCGCGCGCTGGCGCTGCTGAGCGACGTCACCCTCAAGCGGACCGCCGAGCGGACGCTGGCGCGCAGCGAGCGGCGCTTCCGCGCGCTCATCCAGAACAGCAACGACATCATCGTGCTGCTCGACGCGGGCGGGCAGGTGCTCTACCTGTCGCCATCGGCCTCGCGCCTCGGCTTCGAGGCCTCCCCCGGCGAGGGGATCGACCTGCGCGCGGCGGTGCACCCGCGCGACCGACGCGCGACCGAGGAGGCGCTGGCGCAGCTGGTCCAGGAGGGGGAGGCCCAGACCGCCACCTTCCGCTTGCGCACCCCCGAGGGCTGGCGCTGGCTCGAGGCGGTGGGCTCCAACCGGCTCGACGACCCCGACGTGGAGGGCCTGGTCCTCAACGTTCGCGACGTCACCGAGCGCCTCGAGGCGGAGGCCCGGCTGCGCGAGAGCGAGGCCTACTACCGCGCGCTGTTCGAGAAGAGCATGGAGGGGGTCGTGCTCATCGCCGCCGACCGGAGGCTGCGGCTGGTCAGCGGCGCCGTGCTGCGGCTTCTTGGCTACGCCTCCGAGGAGCTGGTCGGGCACGACCGCCAGGACCTCATCCACGAGGACGACCGGGATGCGTTCCTGGACGCCCTCGACCTGGTGGAGGCGCAGGCGGGCTCGAGCGAGGCGGTGCGCTTCCGGCTGCGGGACGCCGCCGGCGCCTGGCGCTGGCTCGAGGGGACGGTCACCAACCTGGAGCGCGACGCCGACGTGGGCGCCATCGTGCTCAACTTCCGGGAGATCACCGACCGCGTCCGCGCGATGGAGAAGATCTCCGACCTCAACGCCGAGCTGCGTCGCCGCCTGGCCCACCTGCAGTCGCTGAGGCGCATCGACATGGCGATCACCAACAGCGTCGACGTGCGGCTGGTGCTCGACATCTTCATGGACCAGCTCCTCGCCGACCTGCGGGTCGACGCGGTGGCGGTGCTGCTGTTCGACGCCGCCGCCGGCGAGCTGAGCCCGTTCCTGGGGCGCGGCTTCGACGACGCGATCGACGGGGAGCGGCGCACCGCGCTGGGTGACGGGCCGGCGGGGCGCGCGGCGCTGGAGCAGCGCACCGTCTACCTGCCCGACCTGGCCGCCGAGGAGACGTGGGGCGCGGCGGTGGAGCCGGCGGCGCAGGAGGGGTTCGCCAGCTACCTGGCGGTGCCGATGCTCGCCAAGGGGCAGCTGCAGGGGGTGATCGAGCTGTACGCGGTCGAGCGGCTCGAGCCCGGCGACGAGTGGCTCGAGTTCCTGGAGACCTACGCCGACCAGGGCGCCATCGCCATCGAGAACTCGCAGCTGCTGCGCTCGCTCGAGCGCAGCAACGTCGAGCTGCAACGCGCCTACGACCGCACCATCGAGGGCTGGGCGTTCGCGCTCGACCTCAAGGACGAGGAGACGGCGGGGCACAGCAAGCGCGTCACCGACATGGCGGTGCGGCTGGCGAAGCGACTCGGCGTGCCGCAGGCCGAGCTCGTCCACCTGCAACGCGGCGCCCTGCTGCACGACATCGGCAAGATGGGCATCCCCGACCACATCCTGCTCAAGCACGAGGAGCTCACCGACGAGGAGTACGAGCTCATGAAACGACACACCATCTACGCCTACGAGCTGCTCTCCCCGATCGACTTCCTGCGGCCCGCCCTCGACATCCCCTACTGTCACCACGAGCGCTGGGATGGCGGCGGCTACCCGCGCGGCCTGGCCGGCGAGGACATCCCCCTGTCGGCCCGCATCTTCGCCGTGGTCGACGTCTTCGACGCCCTCACCAGCGACCGCCCCTACCGCCCGGCGTGGCCGCGCGAGCGGGCGCTCAGTTACATCCGCAACGAGTCGGGCCGCCACTTCGATCCCGCCGTGGTGGACGCCTTCTTCGAGGTCGTCGGGCAGGGATAGGCGCGCCGCAGCCAGGCGCGCGCGGACCGGCAGCTCGCCGTCCTGGGGCACGGTCGAGCGCGTGCGCGGCAGGGTGCGGGCGCTGTCCTGTGTCTGCCCTGCGGCTGCGTTGCCGCGTAGGCTATGCTGGCCCGCATGACGCGGAGGAGTCGCACGGCGCGGACCGTCCTGTGGATCGTCGGGTTGCTGGCGGCCGGGGTCGTGGCCTACGGCCTGGGGCTGCTGCTCCACCCGGCGCCACCGCTCGCCGGCCAGGCGCTGAAGCACCCGGTCGACGTCGCCGACGTCCACCTGGTCGACGGCCAGGGGAAGCCGGTATCGCTCTCGCAGTTCCAGGGCGACGTGCTGCTGATCTACTTCGGCTACACCCGCTGCGCCGACACCTGCCCGCTCACCATGCAGAAGCTGGCGAAGGCCTACCACGATGCCGGCGCGCCTTCCGACCTCAAGGTGGCGATGGTCACCGTCGACCCGTCGCACGACACGCCGAGCGTGATCGGCCCCTGGGTCAAGCGCTTCGACCCCAGCTTCCTGGGGCTGACGGGGAGCAAGAGCCAGATCGCGACAGCCGCCAAGACGTTCATGATCGGCTACAGCACCGACGGACCGCCGAGCGACCACACCGCGGTGGTCGAGGTGGTGGGGCGCCACTCGCAGATCCGCTACATCTACGGGCAGGGCGACATCGTCAAGCTGGGCGACGACCTGCCGCGGCTGCTGGGCCGCGGCGGAATCTAGCGCGGGAAGACGGGCCGCGAAGGTAGCGTCGGGCCGCGCCTGCCGTGCGGCTCGCGGGGCACGCCTCTACGACCGGCGTGCGGCCGACGGTCGAACCCGTCACACCGGCGTCCTTCGTGCGTAGGCTCAGGCCAGTGCGCTGCGTTGCGCGAAGTCGAACAGCGGTTCGGGGCGGAAGCGGTAGGTGCCGCGCGTCCCCTCGAGCAGGCCGAGGTGGCGGAGCTCGCCGAGCGCGGCCGTGGTGGTCTCGCGCGCAGCCCCGATCATGGCGGCCAGGTTCTCGTGCGTGAGCGGGAGCGTGATGCGGACCGAGCCGTCGGCCGCCACCTGCCCGAAGCGCTCGCCCAGCCGCAGCAGGGCCCGCGCCAGGCGCGCGCCGACCGGCAGCTCGCCGTCCTCGAGGGCGTCGGTGACGCGGGTGAGCTGGTCGCCCGCGGCGCGGAAGAGGGCGGGCTCGAAGGCGGCTGCGTCCTCCCGAGGGACCACCGTCACCACCACGCTGGCGCTGAGCGCCTCGGCGCTCTCGCGCAGGGACGCCTGGCCGGGCGCCAGGGCGCCGATGAGGTCGCCGGGGCCGGCGACGCCGACGATCCGCTCCTTGCCGGAGGGGATGTCGATGCTGAGCTTCACCAGCCCGTGCACCACACGGTAGACCGTGTCGGCACGGTCGCCCGAGCAGTACAGCAGCTCCCCCTTGCCCAGCTCGCGGTGAGGATAGGCGTCCAGGCCGCGGGGCGGGGGCGGCGGGCTCTGCCAGCCCGCGTAGAGGGCGGCATCGAAGCTCGGTGTCACGCCTGCATTCTAGCCGCCCGGGCCGCGCGGCGCTGTTCGATGGTTGGCACCGGCCGGGGTGCCGCGCTCGCAAGCGTGCCGTCGGCCTCGACAGACGGGCGCTGCCGGCGCCCGCCCCACCTTCGCCCCGCCTAGGCCGCCGCTTCCGCCTCCAGCCGGTACGCGACGTTGCCTCCCACCACCGTCAGGGTCGGCCAGCCGCGCAGGCGCTCCCCCGCCCACGGGCTGAAGCGCGCCTTGCTGCGGAAGCGCCGCGGGTCCACGGCGCGCTCGGTCTCGAGGTCGAGCAGCACCAGGTCGGCGGGCGCGCCCACTTCCAGGCGCGGGGAGCTCCAGCCCATCACCCTCGCCGGGCCGTCCTGCAGAAGCGCGAGCAGGGCGGGGAGCTCCAGCTCGCCCGTCTCCACCAGCCGGGTGTAGAGCAGCGGGAAGGCGACCTCGATGTTGGGCAGCCCGAAGGGCGCGCTCATCAGGTCACGCTCCTTCTCGGCCCGGGTGTGCGGGGCGTGGTCGGTGCCGATGCTGTCCACCACGCCGCGCCGCAGCGCGTCGCGGAGGTACGCCACGTCGACCTCGGTCCGGAGCGGCGGTGCCACCTTGAAGACCGGGTCGAAGCTCCTCAGCGCCGCGTCGGTGAGCGTCAGGTGGTGTGGCGTGACCTCGCAGGTCACGGGCGCGCCCAGCGCCTTGAAGTGTTCGACGACCTGCAGGGCGCGCTTCGAGGTGACGTGGGCGATGTGTACGCGGGCGCCGGTGAGGCGCGCGATCTCGCAGTCGCGGAAGACCATGGCCGCCTCGGCCGCGTCCGGGTTGCCGGGGAGGCCGAGCTCCTGGCTCACCTCGCCCTCGTTCATGACCCCGTCGCCGCGCAGGGTGGGGTCCTCCGAGTGGGTCTGGATCACCAGGCCCAGCTCGGCGGCGTACTCGCAGGCACTGCGCATGAGGCGGCCGTTCGCGACCGGGATGCCGTCGTCGGTGATCATCACCGCGCCGGCCTGCTGCAGGGCCGCGAAGTCGGTCAGCGTCTCGCCGCGCAGGCCGTGGCTGAGCGCGGCGGCGGGCCGCAGCCGCGCCTGGCCGAGCTGCCCGGCCTTCTGGACCAGCTCGGCCACCAGCCCCGGCTCGTCGACGGTGGGCGTGGTGTTCGCCATGCTGACCACCGTGCCGAAGCCGCCGGCGGCCGCCGCCGCCAGACCGCTGGCCAGGTCCTCCTTGACCTCCTGCCCCGGCTCGCGCAGGTGGGCGTGCAGGTCGAGGAAGGCGGGGGTGAGCAGGGCGCCGCCCGCGTCGATGGTGGTCTCCGCCTCGGCGCCCTGGTCGGCGCCCGTGCCCACGGCGGCGATGCGGCCGTCCTCGAGGCGCACGCCGCCGGTGCCGTGATCGCCGGCCCCGTCCAGCAGGTGCGCGTTCCGGATGACGAGGCGGCTCATCGCTTGCCCACCAGCAGCGTGTACAGCACCGCCATGCGGATCGGCACGCCGCTCGCCACCTGGGCCTCGATGACGCTGCGAGGACCGTCGGCGACGTCGCTGGCGATCTCGACGTCGCGGTTGATCGGCCCCGGATGCATGACCAGGGCGTCGTCGTGCGCCATGCGCAGGACCTCCTCGGTGATCTGGTAGCGGGCGACGTACTCGGCGATCGACGGCAGCAGGCCGGAGGTCATGCGCTCGCGTTGCAGGCGCAGCGCCATGACGACGTGCGCCCCCTCGACGGCCCCGGCGAGACGGTGGGTGTGCCGCACGCCGGGCGCCACCTCGGGCGGCAGCAGCGGCGGCGGGCCGCACAGCACCACCTCGCCGCCGAGCTTGCGCCACAGCTCCACGTTGGAGCGCGCCACGCGCGAGTGCACCACGTCGCCGACGATGACGAGACGCTTGCCGGCGAAGCCGTCGAAGCCCAGGAAGCGGTTGCGGAAGGTGTAGGCGTCGAGCAGGGCCTGGGTGGGGTGGGCACGGCGGCCGTCGCCGGCGTTGACGATGGAGGCGTCGGTCCAGCGCGCGAGCTGGTGCGGCACGCCGGCGGCGGGGTGGCGGACGACGTAGAGGTCGGCCTGCATCTGGTCGATGGTACGGAGGGTGTCCTTGAGGCTCTCGCCCTTGGAGAGGCTCGAGCCGCCTGCCGCGAAGCTGATGACGTCGGCGCTCTGCGCCCGCGCTGTCCTCGAAGAACAGCGTCCCCACCGTGAACCCCTGCAGGGCGGGCACCTTCTTGATGGTCCGGGTGAGCACCTGCGCCATGACGTCCGCGGTGTCGAAGAGCGCCCCGACCTCGGCCTCCGACCAGTCGGCGAAGTCGAGCAGGTTGCGCTTGCGGTGGCGGGTGTGCTCGGGGATGTCGATCTGTACCGTCGCCATCACGACTCCAGCTCGTGCAGCTCGACGGAGTCGGCGTCGTCGACGGAGGCGATCTTGACCTTCACGACCTCGTGATGGCTGGTGGGCACGTTCTTGCCGACGTAGTCGGCGCGGATCGGCAGCTCGCGGTGGCCGCGATCGACCAGCACGGCGTACTGGATGACCGCCGGGCGCCCCATGTCGATCAGGGCGTCGAGCGCGGCCCGCGCGGTGCGTCCCGTGAACAGCACGTCATCGCACAGCACGATGCGCTTGCCGTGCACGTCGAAGGGCACCTCGGTCTTCTTGACCACCGGCTGCAGCGCGATCTCGGTCAGGTCGTCGCGGTAGAGGGTGATGTCGAGCTTGCCGACCTCGGGGGTGAGCCCTTCGAACTCGCCGATGAGGGCGGCGAGCCGCTCGGCGATGGGGACGCCTCGGGTGTGGATGCCGACCAGGGCCAGGTTCTCGGCACCCTTGTTGCGCTCGATGATCTCGTGCGCGATGCGCCGGAGCGCCCGTCCGACCTCCTCGTCGTTCATCAGTCGCGCCTTCAGTCGCATCGCGGTCCGGTCCTCCCTCGGGGTCGCCGCGCCCATGCGCGGCGGTACGTCGCCCTCGGCGTGGCGGCGAGCGGCCGCGTTCCCTGGGGGCACGAAACAACGCCACCGCGCGGGGCGGTGGCGTCGGTGGACGGTGGGTTGGGTCGTGCGTGCACGTTGCGCTCCTTCCCGGCCTCACGGGGCCGGCTTAAAGGCTCCCTCGATTGTAGCCCCGCCGCGCGGCCGGCTCAAGCGAAGGCGCGTCCCCGGCCGGTTGC
>JARRMM010000074.1:0-20561 GCA_037386005.1 Deinococcales bacterium
GGCTGGTTGAGCCGGTTGAAGTGCAGTACTGCCACAGGACCGTGACCATGGGATAGAGCATCACCGCGGCCAGCGTCAGCAAGGCCGGCAGCAGCAGCAGCACCGCGAGTTGCCCGTCGGACAGGTTGCCGGTACGCAGCCTGCGCCAGAAGCCGGGCTTCCGATAGGGGATGGTGGGAACGGTTCGGGCCATGGAAGATAGAGGAGGCAAGATCGGGTGGGGCGCGCGTGACGCCCCACCCCTGGATCGACGCCTTCGTCGAGCCTACTGCGAGAGGATGTCCTGCAGGCCGGTCTGCATCTTCTGCAGCGCCTGATCGGCAGTCATGGAACGCGCGAAGAAGGCGTTCATGGTGGTGCGGATGAGGTCGCTGACGTCCGGGTAGAGCGGCGTCACGGGGCGCGGCCGGGCGTTGATGATGACGTCGTAGAAGTCGGCGTACTGGGGGGCCGCCTGCAGCACCGCGGGATCCTTGTAGAGCGACTTGCGGGCCGGGATGTTGCTGGCCTTCACGGCCAGGGTGCGCTGGCTCTCCTCGCTGGCGAGGTACTGCATGAGCTTGAAGGCGTCCTGCTTGTGCGCGCTGTAGGGGTTCATCGCCCACTGCCAGCCGCCGACGCAGGTCGCGGAGGCGTGGCCCGGGAAGGCGGGAAGCGGCGCTACGCCGACCTTGCCCTTGACGGCGCTATCGGCGTCGGCTTGGAAGTGCGCCCAGGCGTAGCCCCAGTTCAGCATGAACACGACGTCGCCCGACTGGAACATCTTGCGCGAGGTGTCGGTGGCGACCTCGGCGATGTTGGGGATGGTGATGCCCGAGGACAGGGTCTCGTTGTACCAGTCGAGCGCCTGCTTGCCCGCCGGCGTGTCGATGGTGATGTTGCCGTTGGCGTCACGCCAGTTGCCACCCGCCGACCACAGTGCCTCGAGGAAGGTGCAGTTGGTGCCCTCGATGGCGGCGCCCTGGTAGTTGAATCCCTGCAGCTGGGGGTTGTTCTCGCCCTTCATGATGGTGAGCGCCTGGTTCTTCAGCTCCTCCCAGGTCTTGGGCGGCTGGAAGCCGTACTTGGCGAGCAGGTCCTTGCGGTAGTACAGGAACTGGGCGTCGGTGAAGGCCGGGATGGCGTAGAGCTTGCCGTTCACGGTGTCCGCGTTGACCGGCCCGGGGAGGAACGACGCGAGGTAGGTCTTCTCGGCGTCGGGACTGGCGAAGAAGCTGTCGAGCGGCTGAGCCCACCCCGAGGCGGCGTACTGCGCCGGGCGGACCACGTCGATGAGCATGACGTCGATGGCCGACGACTTGCTGGTGAGGACCGTGCTCAGGTACTGCTGCTGAACGTCGCTGGTGGCGCCCCCCACCTCGTAGGTGGCGTGGATGCCGGGGTTCTCGGCGTTGAACTTGTCGAGCATCGGACCGATCACGTCGGGGCGTTGCTGTCCGCCGATGAACACCTTGAGGTTGACCTGGGCGGCGCCGGTCGCGAGCAGCGCGACGAACGCCAGGGCGAAGAGGATACGGGCGAATCGTTTCATGAGGACCTCCATGGTCGGATGGGGCGGAGAAGGGCGGGCGCGACGTCGATCAGGTGGCACCTCCCACGTGACAGGCTGGACCTGTGCTCTCACGGACGATGAGCCTGGTGGCGAGTCGGACCGACTGAGCCGAGCCACCGGCCATCAGGCTGAGCAATGCGTCGAACGCCATCTCGCCCAGGCGGCGCGTGGGCTGGCGGACCGACGTCAAGGCGGGGCTGACCACCTCGGCCAGCGGGGTGTCGTCGAAACCGACCACGGAGACGTCCCCGGGCACGCGCCGCCCCGCTTGGCGCAGGCTCGAGAGGGCGCCCAGCGCGACCAGGTCGTTATCGGCCAGGACGGCATCGAGCGGCGTTTCCGAGGCGAGCAGCCGAGCGCACGCTTCCGCGCCGCCCTCCCGCGTGTCGTCGGTGGGGACGAGCAGGGCACGGTCGGATGCCAGACCGAAGGTCTCGACCCCCGACCGGTAGGCACGGATGCGCCGCTCGGCGTAGCGCGATCCCCGTGGGCCGCTGAGGAACGCCACGCGGCGCAGGCCCAGCTGCTGCAGGTGTGCCAGCGCCTGCCAGACCCCCGCTCGCTCGTTGCTGCCGATGCTGACCACCTGCAAGGCGCGCGGGCCGGCGTGGATCGACACCACCGGATAGCGCGCCGCGATGAGGCGGTTGAGGCCTGCCACGTCGGCATCGGTGACGCTCGAGCCCAGCACCAGCAAGCCATCGACGCGCCCCTCCCGCAGCCAGACGGTGAAGTCGGGGTGCGGCGCGGTCGACAGGAGCACCGGAAACCCCGCCTCCTCGGCGCGGCTGGTGACGCCCAGCAAGAGCTCGCTGAAGTACGGGTTGGCGAAGACCAGCTGCGAGCTGCGGGGGAGCATCAGACCCACCGCGTGTGGCGTCCGTTGCGTGAGCGCACGAGCGGCTGCGTTGGGGTGGTAGCCGAGCGCGTCGGCCAGCTCCCGCACCCTCGCACGCGTCGCCACCGCGATCTGGGGATCGTCCCTCAGTGCACGCGACACCGTCGAACGGGCGAGCCCCAGCCGATCGGAGAGGTCCTTCAAGGTGAGCTTGCGCCTCACGGATGACCCTACGCCTCCCCCACCCCAGCCAGGCCCGAACGCCGGACCCCGGTGTGGTGCGGAAGCTCCTTTCGCAACCGGTTGCGGCAACCGTAGCACAGCCCCTGGGCTCCCGCAAGGGCGCCGGCGCCGACGGCGGCCGGAGCCCCTACAGTGCGCGCTGCGCGTGGAGCCGGCGCGTCACCTCGTCCGGCGGCAGCGGCGGCGCGAACAGGTAGCCCTGGCCGTAGCCGCACCCCATCGCGATCAGCGCCTCGAGCTCCTCGTCGCGCTCGATCCCCTCGGCCACGACATCGATGCCGAGGTTACGGGCCAGCCCCACGATCGTGCCGACGACCTCGCGGTTGGCCGCCTCGACGTCGATCCGACGGACGAACGAGCGGTCGATCTTGAGCGAATCGATCGGCAACCTCTGCAGGTGCTTGAGCGAGGAGAAGCCCGTGCCGAAGTCGTCCACCTGGACCAGCACCCCCAGCTCGTGAAGGCGGGTCAGCGACTCGACCGCCGCCTCCGGGTAGCTCATCAGCGCGCCCTCGCCGATCTCCAGCTTCAGGCACGACGCGGGGAGGCCGACCTCTTCCAGCGTGGACCGCAGGATGGCATCGACGTCCTGGAGGGCCAGGTTCCGCGCCGACACGTTGACGCTCAGCACCGGGAGCGCCGCGGCGCTCCCGAGCGCCTGGTGCCAGCGCGCCAACTGCTGCGTGGCCTGGCGCAGCACCCAGCGGTCGATGGCGACGATCTGCCCCGACTCCTCGGCCAGGGGGACGAACTCCGAAGGAGGCACCAGCCCCCGCTCCGGGTGGCGCCACCTCAGCAGCGCCTCGACCCCTACCAGGCGGCGCTGCCCGAGCTGGTACACGGGCTGGTACTCGAGGAAGAACTCGTTGCGCTCGGGGGCGCGGTGCAAGCTCGTCTCGAGCTGCATCTGCCCCAGGGCACGGGCGTGCATGCGCTCGTCGAACACCGCGAAGCGCGCCTTGCCGGCCGCCTTCGCCCGGTACATGGCGATATCGGCGTCGCGCAGGAGCTCCTGGGGGTCGCGGTACTGCGGCGCGGAGAAGGCGATGCCGATCGAGGCGCTCGTGAAGATGTCGTTGCCGTGCAACGTGAACGGCTCCGTCAAGGCGCTCTGGATCCGGGCAGCGGTCGCCGTGGCGTGGTCGGGTCCGTCGACGTCCTCGATCAGCACGCAGAACTCATCGCCGCCGAGCCGCGCCACCGTGTCGGAGCCGCGCACGCAGGACTTCAGCCGGGTGCCGAGCGACTTCAGCAGCTCGTCGCCGGCGTTGTGGCCCAGGCTGTCGTTGACCACCTTGAAGCGGTCGAGGTCCAGGAACAGCAGCGCGAAGCGCCAGGCCTCGTTGCGGGCCGAGCGCGACAGCGCCTGGCGCAGCCGGTCGAGCAGCAACACCCGGTTCGGCAACCCGGTGAGCTCGTCGAACAGCGCCCCCTGCACGAGCCGTTCCTCGATGCGCTTGCGCTCGGTGATGTCGCGCGACGACGTCACCAGGTTGACCACCTCGCCGCGCTCGTCGCGCACGGGCTGGGCCATCGTCTCCAGCCAGATGTGGTGGCCGTCGGCGTGCCGGATGCGGTAGCCGACCTGGACCGACGCCTGCCCCTCGAACAGACGCTGATGCGCGCTCTCGCGCACGCGCTGGCGGTCCTCCTCGTGGATCAGCTCGTAGGGGTCGCGCCCCACCAGCTCCTCGGGACCGTACCCGAGCACCGTGACCGACGAGGGGCTGACGTACTCGTACCGCCCGTCGCGGTCGTGCAGGCACACCAGATCCTGCATGTGCTCGGCCAGCAGCCGGAAGCGCTGCTCGCTGTGCCGCACCGCGTCGTAGAGCCGGCCGCGCTCGGCCGCCACGCCGAGCTGCTCGCCGAGGGCGCGGAGCAATCGCAGATCCTCCTCGCCCGAACCGGCGGCGCGACCCTCCGCCACCAGCACGCCCACCACGCCCTCGCCGGCCACCAGCGGGACCGCCGCCTGCCAGGGCGACTCGGTGGCATCGCCCGGCGCCCGGCTCGAGCCCCCGCCGATCAACAACGGCTCGCCGGTCTCGGCGACCCGGCGGGCCACCCGGGCGACGCCGCCACCGTCCAGCGCCTCGCGTTCGTCGTCCCCGTCGTAGCCGAGCTGATGCTGCAGCACCAGGTCATCGCCGGAGCGCGAGAACACGCCCACGCGCCGGTACCCCAGCACCTCCACCGTCGCCTCGGCCGCCCTGGCGAACACCGCCTGGAGGTCGAGCTCGCTGGCCACCGCGCCGCGCACCCGGTCGAGCAGCGTGAGCTCGGCGGCCTGCCGCTGGGCGGCCTCGAACAGCGAACGGTACTCGCCCGCCTGCGCACGGCTCTGCTCGACCAGCGCCAGGCGGTCGAGGGCGTTGCCGCAGGCCAGGGCGATCGCCTCGAGGAACCCCGCATCCTCGCGCTCGAAGGCCCTCCCTCCCGCGTGCACCAGGGCGCTCACCACCCCCACGACGTCACCGTCGCCGTTGCGCAGCGGTGTGCCGAGGTAGGCGACCGGTCGCGCTGCTCGGGCCGGGATCTCCACCTCGGCCAGGCCCGCGGCGTCCCGGGCGCCGACCGTCCGGCCCCCCTCGACGACCCGCCACGCCAGGCCGGGCCCGCGCGGCACGATCAGCTCGCCGACCGGATGGGCCGCCTGCCCCCGCCCGGCCCGGCTGCCGACCAGACGCAGCGCATCCGCTTCGGCATCGATGAGGAACAGGTCGCACACGTCGGCCCGCGTCATCTCGAGCACGGCCTGGAGCGAGCCGAGGAGCACGTCGCGCCGCCGCGTGGCGCCGCGCAGCGTCTCGCTGGTGCTCACCACCGCTTCGAGCTTGGCGAGCTGCCACTCCCGCTGGGCCGCGTCCTCCTGCCTGACCAGCGCCAGCTCGATGCTGCCGGCGAGCTGGGCGAGCGTGTCGCGCACGTGACCGTCGAAGGCGCGAGGTCCTCCGGAGCAGAACACGATGACGCCCCACGGCTGGCCGCGCAGCATCAGCGGCTGCGCCGCGTAGGCGGCCACCGGCTCGCCCTCTCTCGCCTCCTCCTGGAAGCGTGGCCGGACGTCGCGACCCTGCGCGGCCAGCGGGCCACGGCCGCCACCGGCCCAGCCGGCGTCGTGCATCGCCGCCTCCAGGCCCTCGTCGTGCGCGCCCTCGGGGTCGTAGGCGTCGACCGCGACCCCGTCGTCCCCTTGCCGGAGCACCGCCATGCGGTCGAAGCCCATCCCCGGGACGTCGAGCACGAGGCGCGCCAGCACCGGGAAGAAGTCCGCCAGGTCGCCGCCGGCGAGGAGCAGCCGCTCGATATCGGCGATGAGGGCGTTCATACGGGCCGCCAGATCGCGCCGCTCCTCGAGGCGGAGGCGCTGCAACAGCGCGGCGACCTGGAGCCCGAACGCCTCGGCCATGCCGACGGCCTCGGGCGGGAAGCCGCCCTCGGCCTCCAGGTTGTCCAGCCGCAGCGACGCCTCCAGACGGCCCCGCAGCACCACCGGCACGGCCAGCGACACGGCGGGGCCCGGACCGGCGCCGGCCTCGCGCGTGGCCCGGCCGCGCTCCCCCTCCACCCCGCGGTCCAGGGCGTCGCCCTTCAGCAGCCGCGGACCGACGCCCGCGCCCCCATCGTGCTGGAGGTCGCGCTCCACGAAGCGGGCGCCGGCCAGCGCGGCGACCTCGGCACCGGTCCCCGCCGTCAGCGCGAAGCGGCCGTCCGAGCCGCGCACCAGCACGCAGCCTGCCTGCGCCCCGGGGATCACCTCGACCGCTCGCTCGAGCAGCGTCTGGTAGAACGACGGCGTCACTTCCTGCGCCAGCAGCTCGCGCGTCACCTCCAGCAGCGAGGCCTGGTACCGGCGCGAGCGCTCGCTCGCCAGCTCCCCGCTGCGTCGCCGCACCGCGGCCTCCAACGTCGCGGGCGCAGCGCGCAGCGTGTCGACGACCAGCGGGAGCCAGCGCGGCACCGGCGCCGTCCACTCGAAGGCCAGCACGCGCGTGACGCCGTCACCGGCAAGGACGGGGAGCAGGGCTACGTAGCCCACGCCGAGAGCGTGCAGCGCATCGCGGTCGTGCGCAGGCGCCTCGTCCACGTGCCCGGCGAAGCCGGGTGGCGACGAGGCCCACTCGAGCAGCTTCGTTCCGTACGGGGGCCGCCCCTCCACCCAGGCCGCCGCCTCGGCGCTCTCCCAGCGCCGCACCAGAGGGACGTCGACCCTGCGCTCCACGCCATCGGTGACACCGGGCCGCGCCACTTCGAACTCCAGCAGCGCGGCGCGGGCGGCGCCGATGGCCCTACCGAGTCGGGTCAGCATGCCGTCGACGGCGGCAGCCCAGTCGGGCTCTTCGAGGAACTCGCGGCTCGCGGCTTCGGTGGCGGCCAGCACCTCGGCGCGTCTCAGCAGCGCGTCGGCGCCGGCTCGCCGCGAGGTGACGTCGCGGATGATGAGCAGCCGCCCGCACCGGCCAACGGGTGGTTGCGGGCCTCGTACACCGGCCCCTCGTCCACCGGAGGGATCTCGATCGACTCTCTCCCCATCACCGCGAAGTCGCGACGGATCGCCGACAGCGGTCGCCCCAGCACCGCCTCCGCGGCGAGTCCCAGGGCCCGCTCGGCCGCCAGGTTCACATCGAGCACCACGCCGTGCTCGTCCACCATGATCAGGCCGTCGCCCAGACCGGCGAAGACGTCGCGGTACTCCACCGGGCCGCGGAGCACGGCCCAGCGTCGCTCCAGCCCCCAGGCGAGCAGCAGGCCGCTGATCCCCAGGCCCACCGGGGCGAGGTCGAGCGCCGGCACGCTTCCGAACGGCATCAGAGCGAGGATCGCCAGGGCCGCGGGGGGCACCGGGGAGAGCGCGAGGAGGCCGGTCCCCGCGCGGTCGGTGGAGCGCTCGCCGGGAGCGCCGACGCTGAGGACGAGCACGATGCCGGCCCCGATCGCGAAGTTGCCTCCGACCCACCAGGCCCAGAACGCCGGGCCGGGCACGAGGGCCAGCCCGCGCAACCCGGCCAGGCTCACGGGCACCAGCTCCCGCCACAACCAGGGCGTGGCGGCTCCACTCCACACCAGCGTGGCCGCGGCGAGTGCCGGCAGCAGCAGCACCACGCCGACGCCGGGCCTGCGGCCCGCCAGCCGCAGCGCGGCCAGCAACGCCAGGGCGGGCGCCAGCGCCGCCGCGGTCAGCGCCACGCGCATTGCCAGCTCCAGCTGGGTACCGGCGGAAGCGCTCCAGGAGACCAGCACCGCGAGCGCCCAGGCCACCGCCGTGACCGCGAACAGGACGAACGCGACCCACCCCGGCTCACGCCGCCGCGCGACCGCCCATCCCACCGCCGGCAAGGTGACCACGGCCGTCAGCAACGGCAGGGCAAGGAGCACCAGTACCAGGTTCATCGTCCTGTCCCCCAACGCGACAGCTGCCGGGCGCCCGCCTCGGTCCGGTCCGTGCCGGGCGGTTCGGGGACAGTCTCGGCTGCCCCACGCGGGAGTCCGACGGCTTCGATCCTCCATTGTTCCCGGAGCGGGGCGGGGACCCCGTGAAATCGCGTACCCGCAGGGCCTTGCCCCACCGGGCATCGCCGCGTACGGTAGGCTGGATATCCCCGCCTCACCGAGGGGCCCCTCGCTCTCGCCGAGGGGGCAAGGCCGGGCACCGAGGAGAGCCCAAGCGATGAGCGAATACACGGGCGAACAACGCGCCCTCCTGTTGGACGCCGCCGCCGAGGTCCTGATCGCGGCGGTGGCTGCCGAACGCACCGGTCCCATCGGCTACTTCCGCGAGATCCTCGCGGCGGGCCGCTACCTCTACGACGCCCGGCGCCGCTACCGTGACAACGCGCTGGTCCAGGACCTCTTCAGCCACGCCGAGGAGCGCAGCGTCGACCTGGACGAGGTGACTCGCGAGAAGCTGCTGGCCCGCATCGCGGAGGTCGGCGCCATCGTCCGCGACGACGACGAAGGCCTGGAGTTCAAGCGCTTCTTGCTGGAGCTGGCCGAACGCGTCGCCGAGGCCTCGCGCAGCGGGCTCTTCGGCCGCCGCCTGTCCCAGAACGAGACCGCTTTCCTGGAGGAGCTGCGGGAGCGCCTGCACGTCGAGAAGGCGTGACCGAGGCGCCCCGAGGCGTTACCGCGGCGGGTCGGGCTCGAACCCCATGCCCCGGTTGAAGGCGGCCGTGCCGTTCTTGGGGATCGACAACGTGACCCAGCGCTCCCCCCGCGCGTGCTTGGCCAGCAGCACGATCTGACCGACGTGCTGCGCCGTGTGGGTGAGCTGCCGGAGGAGCGCACGCGGCACGCTGTGGGGCTCGCCGCGGATGCGGACCTCTCGGGCCAGGTCGTCGGGCTGGAGCCGTTCGAGCTCGGCCAGCGCGACGCTCCACCCCTCCTCCCACCAGCTCCGGACCTCGTCGGCGGTGGCCGCGTCGACCTCGAACTCGTCGTCGCGCCGGCGCTCGGGCTTCTCCCCGTCGCTCGAAAGGAAGTCGGTCCAGCGCGACAGCATGTTCCCGCGCAGGTGCTTGGCGAGCACCGCGACGCTGTTGCTGTCGGGGTCCGGCCTGAGGAGCACGTCAGCGTCCTCGAGCTGCCGCAAGGCGCCGTCACCGAGCGCCTTCTGAGCCCGGTAGGCGGCCTTCAGCTCGTCGAGTACGGTCTGCAGCAGGTCCTGGGCCATGGTCCTCCTCCTCTGCATCCGGCGCGGTCCCCGCGCCCGGATCGGCGCCCACCAGCCTACCGGGCCCCGGGCGCCCGGCGCGTGCCCGACCGGCCTACCGCGCCCCCTCGCCACCCGAGCGCGACGGACGTGCCGACCCCCCGTCGCCGGCACCGCCGCGCATCGCCCGCCACATCATGGCGATCACCAGGCACAGCGCCAGCACCAGGGAGCCGAGCACCATCGGGATCCGCGCCGTCCCCGACCAGGCCACCGCCCACCCGATGGCGGGCGCGGTGAGCACGGGGCCGAGGCTGGCCACCGCGATGACGACGGGCGTGATCTGCTCGGAGCGCTGGGGGAACACCTGCTGCAACCACGCCAGCGCCGTGGGGAAGATGGGCGCGAAGGCGAAGCCCACCAGCGCGTAGGCCAGCGGCGCGACCTGCGTGGCGTTGGCCAGCCAGGCTGCGCCCAGCGCCAGGAGCGACGCGCCGAGCACCATGTCGGCGGGGCGGAAGCGCTCACCCAGCAACGCTGCCACGAAACGCCCGAACGTCAACGAGCCCCAGTAGAGGCCGGTGAAGAAGGCGGCGTGGGCCTGACCGAGCAGGGGCGCCAGGTAGGTGGGCTCCCAGCTCGCCACGCCCACCTCCGAGGAGACGTAGAGGAAGTAGAGCACCATGAAGCCGAGCAGCGGCGCACGGGCCGCCCGCAGCGCCCCGGCCGGGACCGCCAACGGCTCGGGCATCGGGGCCCTGGCGCAGAAGGCGGCCGCGATCACGGTCAGGAAGGCGACCAGCAGGAACGCGGGGGCCACCCGCGGTGCCAGCAAGCCCACCGCCACGGGCCCGAGCACCGCGCCGAGGCCGAACGCCGCGTTGAGCAGGTTGAGCGCCCCGGTCGCGCGGGCGCCGTACCAGCGGGCGAACAACAGGTTGGTGGCCACGTCGACCAGCCCGAAGCCGAGGCCGCCCAGCAGGGCGGCCGCCAGCGTGAGACCCCAGGAGGGGCTGAGGGCGACGCCGGCGGCCCCGAGCGTGAGCCCGGCGGTGCCTGCCAGGAGCAGCCGCCGGTAGCCGAAGCGGACCAGCAGCACGCCGCTGGCGGCGATGGTCACGAACGAGCCGAGGAAGTGCGCGCTCACCACGGCCCCCACCTGCCCTACGCCGACGTGGTAGCGCGCGAGGAAGGCCGGGAAGGCCGGGCCGTACATCGCCTGCATCGCGCCGATGGCCAGGAACAGGAGCGTCCCCGCGGCGAACAACACCCGCCGCTCGGGCGTGTCGACGAGGCCGCGAAGCATGCCCTCCATCCTACGCCCGCAGAGCGCGCCCCTGGCGCCCGCGCTCGTGCCCGCACCGACCCGGAGGATCCTTGCTGGGCGGGTATAATGCTGCCTCAGTGCGAGCGGGAGGCTCCAACGTGGCAGACGGCATCCAACAGATCAACGAGCTGCGGGCGAAGTACCTGCGCTTCTTCGAGGGGAAGGACCACCTCGTGTACCCGTCGGCGCCTTTGAAGAGCGACGACCCTACGCTCATGTTCACCAGCGCCGGCATGGTGCAGTTCAAGCCCTACTTCCTGGGCGCCACCCCCAAGTTCGCTGGCGTCGATGGCGTCCACCACCGCGTGACGACGGCGCAGAAGTGCCTGCGCATCAACGACATCGAGAACGTGGGGCGCACGCTGCGGCACCACTCGTTCTTCGAGATGATGGGCAACTTCTCCTTCGGGGACTACTTCAAGAAGGAGGCGGCGAGCTGGGCGTGGGAGTTCATGACCGCGCCGGAATGGCTCGGGCTCGAGCCCGAGCGCCTCCACGTCACGATCTACGAGGACGACGACGAGGCCTTCGAGGTGTGGACCCGCCACGTGGGGGTGCCCGCCGAGCGCATCTCCCGCTGGGGCGAGGACGAGAACTTCTGGCCCGCCAACGCCGTCAGCGAGGGCCCGAACGGCCCCTGTGGACCGTGCTCCGAGGTCTTCTACGACCGCGGGCCGGAGTTCGGCTCGGACGACGAGGACGGCCCCAACACCGGCTCCGGCGACCGCTTCGTCGAGGTCTGGAACCTGGTGTTCACGCAGTTCGACCGCCGCGAGGGTGGCGCACTCGAACCGCTTCCCCAGAAGAACATCGACACCGGCCTCGGCTTCGAGCGGCTGGCCGCGGTCATGACGGGCGTCGAGGACGCCTACGCCACGGAGCTGTTCCAGCCCACCATCCGCCGCGTCAGCGAGCTGTCGGGCGTTCCCTACGCCGGCGTCGAGAGCGTCTCCCACCGCGTCATCGCCGACCACCTGCGGGCGGTCGTGTTCGCCATCGCCGACGGCGTGCTCCCCGCCAACGACGGGCCGGGGTACGTGGTCAAGATGCTGCTGCGGCGCGCCTCGCGCCACGCCTGGCTGCTCGGCCTCCACGAGCCCGTGCTCCACGGTCTGGTCGACCAGGTGGTGGCGGCGATGGGCGAAGCGTATCCCGAGCTCGTCGACGGCCGCGAGCGCGTGCAGGGCATCCTCAAGACCGAAGAGGAGCAGTTCCTGCGCACGCTGGAGTCGGGGATGGAGCGAGTGGCGCAGATCCTCGACGAGCTCGAGGGCCGCACCCTGGACGGAGCCACCGCCTTCGACCTGTGGCAGACCTACGGCTTCCCGCTCGACCTGACGCAGGAGATGGCTGCGGAGCGCGGCGGCAAGCAGCCGAGCTCTTCGCCGCCAGCCGCGACGCCCTCGGGGTTCTGGCCGAACGCGTCGATGAGACCGAGTTCCTCGGCTACGCCGAGCTGGCGGCCGACGCCACCGCGGAGGCCGTGCTGGCCGACGAGGAGGAGGTCGATGGCCTGGGCGAGGGCGAGACGGGCGTGGTGATCCTGGATTCCACCCCCTTCTACGCCGAGGGCGGCGGCCAGATCGGCGACAGCGGCAAGCTCGAGTGGGACGGCGGCGGCGCCGTGGTCCGCACGGCCACGCGGAGCAGCCAGGGCTTCATCCTGCACCACGTCCGCGTGGTGCGCGGCCGGCTCCGCAGCGGCCAGCGGCTCCACGCCCGCGTCGACCCGGCGCGCCGGGAGACCGAGAAACACCACAGCGCCACGCACCTGCTGCACGCCGCGCTACGGAGCGTGCTCGGCACGCACGTGGCGCAGGCCGGATCGCTCGTGGCGCCCGATCGGCTCCGCTTCGACTTCTCGCACGGCCAGGCGCTCTCCCCCGAGGAGATCGAGCAGGTCGAGACACTGGTGAACCGCTGGATCCAGGCCGACTTCGAGGTCACCTGGCGCGTCGTCCCCATCGCCGAGGCGCGCAGTGCCGGTGCGATGATGCTCTTCGGTGAGAAGTACGGTCAGGACGTTCGTATGGTCACCATGGGCGCCCATCAGGCCGCCGGCCAGCCGGGCCAGTCGGCCGTGTCGATCGAACTGTGTGGGGGTACCCACGTGCGCCGCACCGGGGAGATCGGCAGCCTGCTCATCAGGTCGGAGGAGGCGGTGTCGGCAGGGGTGCGCCGCATCGAGGCGAGCGTGGGCATGGCCGCCCTCGCGGTGCAGCAGGAGCACCGCAGCCTGCAGCGGCGCCTCGCCGGCGCGCTCGGCGGCAACCCCGCCGAGCTGGAGGACCGCGTGACGCGGCTCCAGTCCGACCTCAAGCAGGCGCACCGGGAGGTGGCCCAGCTCCGCGACCGCCTGGCGGCGGCGCAGACCTCCGGCGCGGCGGCCACTTCGGAGCTGAAGGAGGCGGGTGGCTTCCGCTACGCCACCGCCGCCCTGGAGGACCTCGATGCCGCAGCCCTGCGCAACGCCGCCGACGCCCTGCTGGGCAAGAGCGGCGCGGATCTGGTCGTCGTCGGGAGCGGCTCGATGCTCGTGGCCAAGGTGAGCCCCGAGGCACGCGAGCGCGGCGCGCACGCCGGCAACCTCATCCGGGAGGTCGCCCGCGCTGTGGGCGGAGGCGGCGGCGGCCGGCCCGACATGGCGCAGGCCGGCGTGAAGGACCCCTCGGCCCTCGCTCGCGCGCTGGCCGCCGTACCCGACGTGCTCGGCGGCTGAAGGGTCCCATGAGCGTCCGGCCCGCCGAAGGCGCGCTGCCGCGCCTGGTCGCGCTCGACCTCGACGGCACGCTCCTGACGAACGACAAGCGACTCACGCCGCGGGCACGCGCCGCCGTACGCGCGCTCGACGCCCGTGGTGTCCACGTGGTGGTGTGCACCGGTCGACCGCCCCGCAGCGCCGTCGCCTACGCGGAGGAGCTGGGGCTCCACCACCCCTTCGTGTGCTTCAACGGGGCCGCGCTCTACGACCCGAAGCGGCGCGCGGTCCGGGTGCGCCACCACCTCGACGCCGAGGTCGCCCGCATCGCCCTGGCACGGCTGCGCGCCGCCTTCCCCGGCGTGATGGCGGGCCTCGAGACCGACCACGGCTGGTACCTGGACGACGCTCTCTACAGCCTGCGCAGCTCCGAGGCCCGGCTCGGCCCCGAGGAGCCCACCGGAGTCGGCGACATCGAACGCTTCCTGGGCCAGGGCGCGGTCAAGCTCTTCGCGCGGCACGGCTCGGTCGACGCCGCCGAGCTGGCGGATGCGCTCGACGACCTGGCCCTCTACCGGACGTGGAGCTCGCCCGCCATGCTCGAGCTGCTCGACCCACGCGTGGACAAGCGCGGTGCCCTCCAGGAGCTGTGCGAGGCGCTCGGCATCGACCGCAGTCAGGTAGCCGCCTTCGGCGACCAGCGCAACGACGTCGAGATGCTGGCCTGGGCCGGGCTGGGTGTGGCCGTGGCCAACGCCTCACCGCCCGCGCGCCGGGCGGCCGATCTGGTCATCGGCAGCAACGAGTCGGACGCCGTGGCCGTGACCCTGGAGCGCTGGCTCGCCGGGAACCCGCCGGGTTCCGCACACCGAACGCCCACGACCGGAGGGTAGCGTGAGAAGCGTGGTGCTGGGACTCGACGTGGGACGCGCACGGATCGGGGTCGCACGCGGCGAACGCGGCTCGACGCTGGCCTTCGGGCGCGGCGCCATCGAGCGCCGCGGCGGGACCGCCGACATCGAGGCGGTGCGTGCGCTGGCGGAGGCCGAGGGGGCGAGCACCATCGTGGTCGGGCTGCCCCGCCCCACGCGCGGCCAGGAGTCCGGCCAGACCCGTCTGGTGCGCGACTTCGCCGACCGGCTGCGGGAGGCGGGACTCGAGGTGGTGTTCGAGGACGAACGCTTCACCACCGCGCTCTCGGAGCGGCGCCTGCGCGAGGCAGACCTGCCCCGCGGCCGCCGGCGGTCGAAGGGAGCGGTCGACGAAGCGTCGGCGGTCCTGATCCTGGAGAGCTACCTGGCGCACGCTGGCGAAGGCCGTGACGCAACGCCCGACCCGGAGGGCGCAACCGGACCCGTTCTCGACGACGCCGACGAGGAGCGCTGAGGCCGTGGCGGACGAGCAGGACCGGCGCAGGCCGGACGCACCGGCATCGCCGGATGCGGCCCCACAAGGCGCCGCCGACCGCTCCCAGGCCGGCCGTTCCGAACCGGCCTTCGCGGGCGCCGGCGGCCCTCGGGCGGACGGACCCCGATCGGGTGAACCGCCGCCCAAGGCGCCCGGTTGGCGTCGTGCCCGCCGCTGGGTGCTGAGCGCCCTCGGGGTGCTGCTCGTGCTGGCGGCGGCCGCGCTCTTCGTGGCCTACGAGCTCACGCCGGTGAGCGCCACGCCGTCGCAGGTGACGTTCGACGTGAAGCCGGGCTGGGGCGGGAAGGAGGTGGCGGCCGCGTTGGAGCGCCACGATCTGGTACGCAACGCCCGCATCTTCGAGCTCTACCTCCGGGCCCGCGGCCTCGACCGGAGCATCGGCGAGGGGCTCTACGACCTGAGCCCGTCGATGAGCGCCGCCCAGATCGCAGCCGCCCTCAAGAAGGGAGGGCGGCCCCGGACGGTCCACGTCGTCATCCCCGAGGGATGGCGGGCGCAGCGCATCGCCAATGCCCTGCAAGCGGCGGGCCTCGGCACGGCCCAGAGCTTCCTGGCGCTGGTGAAGCACCCGGGTGACCTGCGCCCCGGCTTCGTCCCGGCAGGCGACAGCCTCGAAGGGTACCTCTTCCCCGCCGGCTACGACATCCCCGTCAGGAGCACCCCCAAGGAGGTGATCGAGCTCATGCTGCAGCGCTTCCGCCAGGAGCTCGACGCGTCCACCGAGCAGCAGCTCCGCTCCAGGGGCATGACCGTCCACGCCTGGGTCACCCTGGCCAGCATGGTCCAGGCCGAGGCAGCCAACACGGGCGAGATGCCGATCATCGCGGGTGTGTTCCTGAACCGTCTCGACATCGGGATGCCGCTGCAGTCCGATCCGACCGTCGCCTACGGCCTCGGCCTTCCGCTGCCGCGGCTCAAGGCTGGCGACCTGCAGAGGGACAATCCCTGGAACACCTACACCCGGGCGGGCCTGCCGAAGGGGCCCATCGACAGCCCCGGCAACGCCGCCTTGCAGGCGGTGCTCGACCCGGTGCGCACCGACGCCCAGGGACAGCGCTACCTCTACTTCCTCCACGCCGAGGTCGGCGGCAAGATGATCTTCCGGCCCAACACCAGCCTGCAGGCGCACAACCGGGACGTGCGGCGCTACCTGCAGGGCTCCAGCCGCTGAGGCTCCGGGCACGGTCCCTCGCTTCCGCCGCCTACAACGCGTCCGGGCAGGCGGAACGCTTGTGTCCAACACGCCCGGGTTCGTTGACGCTCCCCCGAGAATGCGAATACCATGCGGTCAGACGAGCACGGGACAATGGGGATCCTCGAAGGAGCGCGACCTTGAAGTTCTTCCTTGCGGTGGCCAGAGGCATCGACGCGTTCACGACGGTGATCGGCAAGGTGATGTGGTGGCTCACGCTGTTCATGGTGTTGGTGGGTGTGTACAACGTCCTCACCCGCTACGGCTACAGCGTGGTTGCTGCGGTCTTCGGTGACGCCATCGCCGAGAAGGCCAGCGGCAACACCTACCTCGAGCTGCAGACCTACGCCTACGACCTGGTGTTCCTCCTCGGCGCGGCCTACGTCTTCCGGACCGACGGCCACGTCCGCGTCGACGTGGTGTTCTCCAACCTGCGCGCCCGCATCAAGGCGTGGATCGACATCCTCGCGACGGTGCTGTTCCTGGTGCCGTTCAGCATGATGGGCATCTACTTCAGCCACCGCTACGTGGCGAGCAGCTGGCGCGCACACGAGATGAGCCCCAACCCCGGCGGGCTGGCACGCTACCCCATCAAGACCGTCATCATCATCGCCTTCGCCCTCCTGATCGCGCAGGGCATCAGCGAGATCATCAAGAACATCGCCTACCTGTCGGGGCGCAAGGACTCCGGCAGCATGTACGCCACGGAGGGCGACGACGTGGAAGACGAGAGCGCGGTGCGTGCCTGATGCTGGGCCTGTGGATGTTCGCCGCCGCCGTGGTGCTGCTCCTGGTCGGCTACCCGGTGGCGTTCAGCCTGGGCGGCACGGCGGTGCTGTTCACCTTCATCGGCAGCGACTTCACCGAGAAGTTCCTGGGCTTCAGCCTCCCCTGGCACCCGATCTTCAACGTGGCTCGCCTCAACATCCTGCCCCAGCGCATCTTCGGCAACATCATGGACAACTACACGCTGGTGGCGGTGCCGTTCTTCGTCTTCATGGGCGTCATGCTCGAGAAATCGGGGCTGGCCGAGGAGCTGCTGGAGACCATGGGCATCCTCTTCGGCAGCCTGCGCGGCGGGCTCGCGATCTCCGTGGTGGCCGTGGGGGCGCTGCTGGCGGCCTCCACCGGTGTCGTCGGCGCCTCGGTGGTGACGATGGGCGTGCTGGCGCTCCCGGTGATGCTCAAGTACGGCTACTCGAGACCGCTCGCCACCGGAGTCGTGGCGGCGTCGGGGACCCTCGGTCAGATCATCCCGCCGAGCATCGTGCTCGTCATCCTGGGCGACCAGCTCGGGGTCTCCGTGGGCGACCTCTTCCTCGGTTCGTTCATCCCGGGCTTCGTGCTGGCCGGCCTGTTCATGGTGTGGGTGGCGGTCGTGGCGATCTTCCGACCGCACGAGGCGCCCGCGCTCCCCAAGGAAGCGCGCGACATCCCGCCCGGAAAGCTGGCCCTCAAGGTCGTCGTCAACCTGATCCCGCCCCTCTTCCTGATCCTGCTGGTGCTCGGCACCATCTTCTTCGGGATCGCCACGCCGACCGAAGCGGGCGCCATGGGCGCGGTCGGGGCCATGCTGCTGGCCATCATCAACCGCCGGCTCACCCTCAAGAACCTCGTCAGCACCATGGATCAGACGCTCAAGCTCACCAGCATGGTGTTCATGATCCTGGTGGGGGCCACGGCCTTCTCGATGGTGTTCCGGGCGTTGCACGGCGACATCGCGGTCGACAACTTCCTGACCAACCTGCCCTGGGGCGAGTTCGGCTTCGTGTTCTTCACGATGCTGGCGATCTTCCTGCTGGGCTTCTTCATCGACTTCATCGAGATCACCTTCATCGTCGTGCCGCTCATCGCGCCCATCGCGCTCCGCATGTTCGGCCCCGACCTGATGGTGTGGTTCGGCGTGCTCATCGCCATGAACCTGCAGGCGTCGTTCCTGACGCCGCCGTTCGGCTTCGCGCTGTTCTACCTGAAGGGGGTGGCGCCCCCCAACGTGCGGACGGTGGACATCTACCGCGGCATCATCCCGTTCGTCATCATCCAGATGGTCGCCGTGGTGATCATCGCGCTTGCCCCGGGCATCGTGAACCTGCTGCCGTCGCTGGCCGCCGGACACTGACCCACCGAAGCTTCTCGCAGCCGACCTGAACCGGGAGGCTCACGGACGCAGGCGATCGACCGGCCTGGGCCCGGGGGCTCCCGCGGCCCTGGGTCCACGCGGGCGGTCCCGGGACCGCCGTGGGGGCCTCGGCCGCCCGCGGTCCACGCCGGGATCCACCTGTGCACGAGCGAAGCTGGCGCGCCCATCGATTCGGGGCGCGCCAGCTTCGTGGCTCGTTCGGTCGTGCGGATCCGCTCAGGTGTTCTTGTAGATGAAGTTCTGGTACGCGTACTGGTTGATCTCGTCGAAGCCACGGACCTGCTCCATGAACGGCATCATGGAGTCCGAGATCTTCTTGTACATGGCGTTGCTGTTGCGCAGACCGTCGTTGATCTTGACCCAGTTGTCGTACAGGACCTTCAGCACCTCGTCCGGGAAGACCTTGGGCTGCGCCCCGGCGGCCACCAGCCGCTTGAAGGCCGCCGGGTCCTTGTCCGTGTAGTCCGACAGCATCTGGATGTTGACCGCCTGGGTGGCGTTGCGCACGACCTGCTGGACGTCGTCGGGCATGCCCTTCCAGGTGTCCAGGTTGACGTAGAGGCAGAAGGCCGCGCCCGGCTCCTGCCAGCCCGGGCCGTAGTAGTACTTGGCGGCCTTGTTGAGGCCCAGGATCTCGTCGTCGTGCGGGCCCACCCACTCGGCCGCGTCGAGCACGCCGCGCTGCAGCGCCAGGAAGATCTCGCCGCCGGCCAGCGTCTGCACGTTGACGCCAGCCGCGGAGTACACCCGCGCGCCGAGGCCCGCGGTGCGGAACGACAGGCCCTGGAGGTCGGCCGGGCTCTTGATCTCCTTGTTGAACCAGCCCGCCATCTGCTGGCCGGTGTTGCCGGCCAGCAGCGGCTTCAGGTTGCTGTTGCCGCTGAGCTCGTCCCAGAGCGCTTGGCCGCCACCGGACTCGATCCACGAGTTGATCTGCTTCGGCGTGAGGCCGAACGGGACGGTGGTGAAGAACGCGTGCGACGGGTCCTTGCCGATGTAGTAGTAGGAGGCCGTATGACCCATCTCGAAGGCGCCGCTGGAGACGGCGTCGAAGACCTCGAGCCCTCCGACCTGCGCCCCCGCCTCGTACACCTGGATGGTGACGTCGCCGTTCGTCATGGCCTTGACCCGGTCGGCGACGCTCTGGGCACCACCGAACAGGTTGTCAAGGGAGCGCGGCCACGACGTGACCATGCTCCACTGCATCTTGGCCCTTTGGGCGTTCGCGAACATCAAGGGGGACAGGCTCGCCCCTGCTGCCACGACGCCAGCTTTCTTGAGGAAATCACGGCGCTTCATACAACCTCCTGATCCTGGGTTCTGCTGTCTCGAGCCACGCTCAGTATAAGGATTCGATGAGGACCCGTACAGGGCGACCTTGTGTACGGGACACGCGAAATACGCCCGCGCGCGGCCGTCGGCGCCGCGGTAGATGAGCGCGTCCTGGCCCCGCTCCGGCCGGGAGCCCGGACGCGAACCCCGGGGTCCTGATCCTGCCAGCCAACCCGCCCCGCCCACGACGTCGAGGTGGTAGCTTTGGGCGGGCTGCCTTCCCAGCGGCCCCACAATCCAGCGACCCTTAGGAGGGAATCGTGTTGAAGCGCCTCGGCCGAGCTCTGGCCGCCCTACTGCTCGTGGGAGCGTTCGTGACGGCTGCCGCCCAGCAGCCGCTCACCGTCCGCATCGGGTTCAACCCCACCCAGAACTCGGATCAGCTGTCCGCCGCCGCCAACGCCATCGCCAGCTACCTCGAGAAGCAGTTCGGTGGCGCGGTCGAGGTGAAGGTCTACATGCCGACCGACTACCGCGGTCTCATCGAGGCCATGGGCTCGGGCAACCTCGACTTCGCCTTCTTCCCGCCCGACGGCTTCGTGATCGCCAACCGCGAGATCGGGGCCCAGGTCCTGCTCAAGTCGGTGCGCTTCGGCAACCCCTACTACTGGTCCGCCATCGTGGTGCGCAAGGACAGCGGCATCCAGAAGCTCGCCGATCTGGAGGGCAAGTCGATCGCCTGGGTCGACCCCAACTCGGCCGCCGGCTACACCTTCCCCCGCGCCGCCCTCATCCAGGCGGGCATCAACCCGGACGACTTCTTCTCCAAGCAGACCTTCGCCGGCGGCCACGACGCCGCCGTGCTGGCCGTCTACAACGGCTCGGTCGACGCCGCCGCCGTCTTCGCCAACGACGACCAGAACAAGTCGGGCGCCTGGACGCAGTTCCTCAAGCCCGACCAGGCCAGCGCCCTGACGGCCATCTTCTACACGCGCCCCATCCCCGGCGACACCTTCAGCGTCTCGAAGGACTTCGCTTCCGCCCACCCGGCCCTCACCTACCAGATCGCGGCCGCCATCGCCGCCATCAAGGCGCCGGACAACAAGCTCCTGGAGAACCTCTACCGGATCGACTACATGGTCCCGGCCGACAGCCAGGACTACGCCGTCGTGCGGGACACCCGCCAGATCCTGGGGCTCGACAAGAAGCAGTAGGCGCG
>JARRMM010000075.1:0-14701 GCA_037386005.1 Deinococcales bacterium
CAATACACCGCACTGAGCTTCGGGAAGCACCTGCACAGGGCCGAAGTGCTCGGTTCGATGGGCACAGTCGGCAGCGCCCTGGACAACGCCATGGCCGAGAGCTTCTTGGCCAGCCTGCAAACCGAACTGCTGGACCGGCAGAGCTGACCCAAGAGCCATCGGCTCGCCATCTTCGACTACCTCGAGGTCTTCTACAACCGCCAGGGCCGCCACTCCAGCCTGGAGTACCTCACCCCGCTCGACTTCGAACGAAAGGGGCAAACCCCCCGATCAGGCGTCAGTTGCCAGCCTCGTACCTGTCCGCATATCAGGCTAGGAGTGTGTGTTTCGTATGTGGCGGGGCACCATGGTTCTGGCAGGGCGTGGCATGAGGGAACGCACCGCTTCGGAGGGCAGCTAGGGGAGCTTCAGCCCGCTCAGGTTCGACGGCCGCATCGGAAGACTTCGATGCTTCGTATACCTGCTGATTTGGGACGCGATCTTGCCGGTAGTCGTCTTTGGTGTGGCCGCATTTGCGGCCGCGAATGGCTACACGAACGGCCTATCCAACAGCGCGACCGCCGGACTCGACTTCTTCGGAGTCCATGTCGGGCTCCTGCCATTGGCAGACTACGGCGGCCGGCGACTCCATGACCAGAACAGAAGCGCCTGGTGGCTCCTGCTCTCTTTCGTGCCCTTGGTCGACGCCGTGCTGCTCCTGATGCTTCTGTTCGCTCCGGGGACGCCTGGCCCCCAACGAGTGCGGCCCCGCTCGCCCCCATCACCGCACCGCCTTCTACGTTGACGGCCGATTGACGGCTTGGCGAGCGAACAGCCTTGAACCTCAGCGGAATTAGGGGACAACGGTATTCTCGTCCCAGGCGCGCAGTCGGGACACCAATGAACTTCGGAGGATGCTACCGGAAGCCCCTTCTAGGGTGGCGGCACGGGTTCGAGTCCCGTAGGGGTCACCAGAAGGGAGGGACGGGACGACGCGATGGCTCGACAACCTCGCCCGCAGGCGACCGCCGCACGATCGAAGGGGCGTGGGCATCGATTGGCCCTGTCCGTGGCCTCGGCCGGATGGGTGGCGCATCGCCCGATGGGTGGCGCATCGCCCCCCTCCCTGCATGAGCACCGGGACCGCAGGCTTGCGAAGGATACCGGACAAGGCTAGCGACCATCGGATCCCTTCGTGCCCCGCTCCTAGCCCCGCGCTGCCTACGGGAGACGGCGCGGGCTTGCCTTCGGCCGCTAGGGATCAATAGGTTCCGTACGCACTGAGTTGTGAGCCCTCCAACCGAGTACCGTCCGGAAGGCTCGCGTAGTCCTGCGTCCGGTTGAAGGCGGCCAACTGCGAAAGGCTCAGGCTGGCGTCGTAGGCCGTCACCGTCGCCTCCGTGTTCGTCTGCCCGATGGGGAAGTCCCAACTCGCGTTCCAGCCCGCCGTCGAGGAGACGTCTGGGAAGGTGTAGCTGCTCGCGCTTCCCAACCATCCGCCGGTCAGCTCCGCCGTCCAGGTGGGGCTGGCAAACGCGCCAGGCGCCACCGAAGCTGTGAAGAAGGCGAGCCCTCCGGTCGCGCCGATCGACACGCTGCCCCAGTTGGCGGTTGCCGTGCTCCCGGCCAGGGTGATGCCTGCCCCTGTCGAGAGTGCCGGCGGCAACTGCAGGCCTGTTCCGCTCGTGACACCTTGGGACTTCACGTCAACGAATTGGCTGGCACTTGCGTTGGATCCGCCGCCAGCCAGCAGGTAGGAGTCCGTGGTTCGCGCCAGGGACGTGGGCACCACAGGATATGACAGGCTCGTCCCGCTGGCTTGCGCAAGGTAGGTGAAGCCCCCGACAGGATTGGTCAACCCTACGGCCAAGCCCGGATTCTCCCCGCTCGGCGTGCCCGTCAGACTCAGCGTCTTCAGCGTGAACACCGTTCCGGCACTCAAGTCCGGGCTCCACGTCACGTCGCCGTTCACGGTCACATCGCGGAGCACGACCATGGTCGCGGGCGCGCCACTTCCATCTAGCCCGTACACCACGGCCGTATGCACGCCAGCCGGGATGCCGGTCAGCGTGTAGCTGACGCTCGTCCCCGTGTAGGGCGTCAAGACGGTGAATCGAGGGCCGAACGCGACGAAGGCCGACCCCCCACTCGGAATCCCGGATACCGTGCCCGTCATGCTGTACGTGGTATTGGGCACGGCTTGACAGGATGCCGTCACTCCCGTGCCTTCCGCCGTTGTCGCCTGAAGCACCGTCACATACGCCTTGCTGGTGGATGGCGACGTGCACTCCCACGCCACGCCGTACTTGCCGGCAGGATCCGTCACCGTGAAGGTCGGGCCCGACAGCGCTTCCCACGCAGCCGAGCCGTCCTGCGCCGCCAGCCACTGCACCGTCCCCGCCACGGTGACCGTAACCGTCGTGCCACCCCCCGACGCGCCACCGGTCGTGCTCCCCGTCGAACACGCCGTCAATCCCACCAGCACCAGCCCAGTCACCGAAAACGCCAGCCAACGAAACGCTCTCACAACGTCCCCCTATCCTCCAACGTCACAACGACGCCAACGCACTGGAACACCCCATCACATCCCCGCGATCTCACGAGACTCTCAAGGAGCGCTGCGGCGGCGGGCACCCGAAGATCCCCGCACCTCCCTGCGTGCCAGGCTCAAGGCACGCAGCACGCCGCTGCTCCCAGCGCGGCGACGCCACGCTTTCCGCACTCGACAACGCGACCCGTGCTCGAGCTTCACAGGCGCGTCGAGTGTGGCGAGCCATCGGGCGTGCGCGAACCACGAGGATCGTTCGCCATGCCAACACAGGCCCTCGCCCCGGACATGACGTCATGCGCAAGGCGTGCCGACGATAGGAACGACCCTATGGAGACCGTCTTTCGCCCTGGGAGCCACGTAGCCACATCGATCTCTTGCATAGCGGCAGATCCCTGGGCCGGCGGCCAGGACGCGTATCGCATCGATGGCGGAGGGCACAACTCGCGACGCGGGTCGTCGCAGCGCGGTAGAATCTGACTGGACGTCGGGCAGCTACCATAGAGGCAACGGCATCGTGCCACTCCCGACCGCACGGGGGGTCTCGCATGAGGGGCCGTCCGTCGGCCCTTGGAGGTGCGTATGCCTGCGATCCGTCGGCGCGACACCCGGTCCGTTCTCCTCCGTCCGCTCGTGCCACGACGACTCGGCCTCGCCGCCCTCGGGCTCGCGGTCGCGCTGAGCCTCACGGCCTGCTCGGGTCCGGCCAACACCACCATCACGGTCAAGGGCACGGTCACGGATGGGCTTTCCACCCCGGTCGGCGTCGCGTACTCCGGCGTCAACGCCACCGTCGCCATCGACGGGACCGATGTACCTGTCGCGAGCGACGGAACCTTCACGATCACCGGCGTCCACGCGCCGTACGACGCCGTGGTGGGTATCCCGTCCTGGAACCTCGTGATGGTCTGGGTCGGACTGACGCGCAGCGACCCGACCCTGGCGCTGTTCCTGCCTGGCCAGATGGACACCGCCAACGTGTCCGGGTCGATCGGAACGACGCTCGGCGCCAACGAGGTGGGTGTGATCCTCCCGGGTGGAGCGGGCTTCGCCAAGGGGGGCACCATGCTCTCACCCAGCAGCGGTCCGACGTTCGGCCCCATAGCCATCGGGTGGGGCGGGAGTGCCTCGCGGGACACGACGCTCTATGCGCTCACGGGACAAGTGCCCACAGGCGGCGGCCCACCCACGAGCTACACCGGCTACGGCAGCGCAAACGTGTCGCTCGCCGACGGCGTACCGGTGTCGGGCGAGTCCATCTCCCTCGGCAGCGTCTCCACCGGCGCCATGGGCGGCCACGTCAGCATCCCTTCCGGCTACACGCTGGACGCCGACGGCGTCGTCGTCCGGATGGGAGCACCCACCGGAGCCCTGCTCGGCATCCCGCCGAACACCCCCAGCACGAGCTTCACGGGCCTGAACGTGCCGGTCCACAGCGGCATCGCCTACGGCATCACCGCCAAGGCCAGCAACGCCGCGGGCCGTGTCACGCAGGCCTGGCGTGACGCCTCCGGCCCCGGCACGACCGCCACCATCACCCTTCCTGCGCCCGCCGTGCCGACGGCGCCTGCGTCGTCCGCCACGAACGTCAAGCCCGGCACCACGTTCAGCTGGACGGCATTGCCGTCCGCCGTGTACCTCGCCGAGCTCCTGGCTCCGAGCTCGAGCGACCCGACCGTGTACATCGTCACAACGCGAACCTCCATCCCGCTCCCCGACACGTCCGCGGTGGGCATGCCGCTCACGGGCGGTCTGACCTACGGGTACCAGGTGCAGACGATGGGGCCGTTCGCCTCCATCGACGACTTCGCACGGCCGGGCGCGTTGGACGGCTGGATTCAGCTCCAGACGCTGTTCGCTTCAGGTTCCGGCACCGTTCCCTACGGTACGGGATCTACCGACGCACCCGGCGCAGGCGTCTTCTGGACGCAGTCCGACTTCAGCACGTTCACGGCGGCGCCCTGAGCGACCCGAGCGAGAAGCGCCCGCGCCCCGGCCCGGCAAGTACCGGGCCGGGGCGCGATAACCGTCCCGACGTTGGGTCGCCACGTCACACGACGATCGGGCCGGGTAAGCGTTCCGTCAGGCGCTCCCCGCTACCGTGCCGTCACGATGGACGACGCGATCCCCTTCACCATCCGGACGAAGTTGACGAACGCGTTGGGGGATGTGGAGGACCTGGCCACGGCCAAGGGTCTCGAGCAGGTGTTCGCGATGGAGCTCTTCTCGCTCCGCAAGACCGTCGAGGAAGCCCTCGACACGGACGATACCGACGTGGCCGACAAGGCCCTGCGCGACGCGCGGGTCCTGTGGGGTCTGCTGCGCGGCACGCCCGGACGCTACACGCAGGTCGGCGCCATGGCCTGAGCGCCGCCGCACGCTTCTCCACAGACGCGGTGTCGTGTGTGGAGGACGGGCGACCGCGGTATCGATTAGCGTGAGAGGGCACGACTCGCACGGCTCCACGATCCGAATCGCCCCGGTCCCGGCGCCGTGCCGGAGGAGGAGGGACGATGTCCAGACTGGCTCTCGTGCTCACCGCTGCGCTGCTGGGAGGCGGCGCCGCGGGGGCTCAGGACGTGTTGCGCTTCCAGACCTCGCTCGGCCCGTTCGAGATCACCCCGCTCGGACACGGCTCGCTGCGCCTCGACGTGGCGGGCCTGGTCATCCAGGTCGATCCGTACAGCCAGGTCGCCGACTACACGCAGCAGCCCAAGGCGGACTGGATCTGGATCACCCACGACCATCCCGACCACTACGATGAGACCGCCATCGCCGCCGTCCGCAAGCCGGGAACGCGCTTCCTGCTCGACCCGGCCAGCGCCGAGCGTCTGGGGGAGGACGCCATCGTGCTCCGCAACGGGGAGTCGGCCACGGTGGCGGGCCTCGACGTGAAGGCGGTTCCCGCCTACAACATCGAGCAGAAGCGCACCAACGGCCAGCCGTACCATCCGAAGGGGGCCGGCAACGGCTACCTGGTGAAGGCCGGCGACTTCGTGCTCCACATCGGTGCGGACACGGAATGCGTGCCCGAGATGCGGGAGCTCGGCCCGGTGGACGTCTCCTTCCTGCCGATCAACCTGCCCTACACGATGACGCCGCAGGACGCCGCCGAGTGCTTCCGCCTCATCCACCCCAAGGTGGCGGTGCCCTACCACCAGGGCGACTTCGATCCTAGGATCGTAGCTGACGCCCTGCGTGACACGGACATCGACGTGCGCGTGCTGCCGCTACGTTGACGACGGAGGACCCGCCGGGCCCCACCTTCCCGCCCGCCGCCACCCGTCGCTGGGTGCTGGCGGCGGCGACGCTGGGCTCGAGCATGGTGTTCCTCGACAACTCGACGGTCAACGTGGCGCTGCCCGCGCTGCAGCACTCCCTCGGCGCGTCGGTCGTCGACGTGCAGTGGGTCATCAACGCCTACACCTTGTTCCTGGCGTCCTTGCTGCTGCTCGGTGGGGCGCTGGGCGACCTGCTGGGACGGCGGCGCGTGTTCGCCGTGGGCGTCGGCGTGTTCACCCTCGCCTCGATCGCCTGCGGCTTGTCGGCCAACACCGGGATGCTCATCGCCAGCCGCGCAGCGCAGGGGATCGGCGGGGCGCTCCTCACCCCCGGCAGCCTGGCGCTCATCAACGGCGCCTACCCCCGCGAGGAACGGGGCCAGGCCATCGGCCTGTGGTCCGGCTTCTCGGCGATCGCCTCCGCTACCGGACCGGTCCTGGGCGGTTACCTGATCGACACCCTCTCGTGGCGCGGGGTCTTCTTCCTCAACGTTCCGCTGGCGCTGGCGGTGCTGGCGGTGACGTGGCTGCGGATGCCGGCGACGCCGGGCCAGGCCGAAGTCCGCAGGCTGGACGTCGCCGGCGCCCTCACCGCCGTGCTGGGGCTCGGCGGGGTGGTGTACGCGCTGATCGAGTCCTCGAAGCGTGGCTTCGGCGCGCCCTCGGTGCTGGCCGCGCTGGTCGGAGGCGTGGCCGTGCTGGGAGCGTTCCTCGTCATCGAGCGGCGCTTGCGGCGCCCCATGGTCCCGCTTGAGCTGTTCGCCTCGCGGCCGTTCGCCGGCGCCAACGTGCTGACCCTGTTCCTGTACGCCGCCCTGTCGGGCCTGCTGTTCTTCCTGCCGATGAACCTCATCGAGGTGCAGGGGTACACTGCCACCGCCGCCGGGGCCGCTCTGCTGCCGTTCGTGGTGTCGATGTTCCTGCTCTCGCGCTGGTCGGGCGGACTGGTCGCTCGCGTGGGCGCGCGACCACCGTTGGTGGTGGGGCCGCTGGTCGTGGCCCTGGCCTTCCTGCTCTACGCACGCTCCGGCGGGAGCGGCTCCTACTGGAGCGCCGTCTTCCCCGCCGTGCTGGCGCAGGGGATCGGCATGGCGGTGAGCGTCGCGCCGCTGACCACGACGGTGATGGCGTCGGTGCCGGAAGCCCGGGCCGCGACCGCCTCCGGCATCAACAACGCGGTGTCGCGCGTCGCGGGCTTGCTGGCCATCGGCGCCTTCGGCGCGGTGATGGTCGGGCTCTTCGGCGCCCACCTCGAGGCGCGCCTGCCGGCGCTCGGCCTACCGGCGCAGGCCGTCCAGACGGTGCGCGCCGAGCGCACCGACCTCGCAGCGCTCGCGCCGCCGTCCGGCCTGACAGTGGACCAGGCGGTCCGACTGCGGCGCGCGGTCGACGCCGCCTTCGTGCACGGCTTCCGGGTCGTGATGCTGGCGTTCGCCGGCCTGGCCGTGGCGGCCTCCGGCGTGGCCTACGCCTCGTTGCGGGGGTCGCTCCCGGCCGCGCCCCCCGGTTGAGCGCCACGCCGCGAGCCACCAGGCCGCGAGACGATCGTCCTGGCGATGGCCTCGGCCTCGCGGGCGATGCGCGCCAGCGTGCCCCCGGCAGTCACCACGAAGCCGCAGACGAAGAGCCCCGTCGTGCCCAGCCGGGCAGCGCCGTGGCATAATGCCCCCGGCCGCCGGCGACGGCGCCGCAGGCATCGAGCGTGGGCGATTAGCTCAGTGGAAGAGCGGCCGCCTTACAAGCGGTAGGTCGGCGGTTCGAACCCGTCATCGCCCACCAACCGATGCACGGCATCGAGGCACGAGCGCGTGAGCAGCTGGCGGATCGACCACGCCGTCACCGGCAACGGGCGCGAGCGGACCGCAGGCGTATGGTGGACGGAGGCGACATGCCTAGAAGCCCGTCTGTGGTGCTGTTCGTCGTACTGCTGGTCGTGGTGGTCGTGGGCGTCGATGTGCTGTTCTTCAGGCACCACATCTGGGAACGGCTGATCGTGAACATCGGCATCGTCCTGGTGGCAGCGGCCTTCTACCTCAGGTTCCTGAACAAGCCGTAGAACGGGCGCCGCGGCAACGGCCGCCTCAGCGAGCCGCGCCCTCCGTGACGACGACGAGCAGCCGGCTGTCGTCGCCCAACTGCAACGCCGCGGCCTGCCCGCCACGCGCACACACCGCCCTGACGCCGGCCAGACCTGCCGCACCCGAGGGCGTACTCGGCGGACCGTCCGTTTCGAGCAGGAGCCGGGGCGCCTCGCGCAGCACGCCCTCACCGACGCTCACGGCGCGTGCTCCGCGGCGCAGGAGCACAACCAGGGCCGCGGCACTGGCCCTCCCGCACGACAGCATCGCCGCCGCGGTCAGCAGGTCGCCGTCGAGCTGGATGGGCCGACCGGCATCGAGGGCAGCCCCGACACAGCGCGCCGCCGCGGGCTCGACGACGACCAGGATTCCGGGGGCCGCCAGCCAATCCCCCAGCTCGTCGGCCATCGCCGCCGCGAGCCCGCCGACACCCGCCTGAACGAAAAGGTGGGTGGGCGCGCGATGACCGGCGGCCTGGACCTGCCGGCGGATCTCCGCCGCCATCACGGCGTACCCCGCCATCACGTCGCGGACCACGGGGTCGGCCGGATCGTCGCTGGTGTCGGGCACCAGCACGCCGCTCCCGCTCCGGGCTGCGTCCGCAGCGGCAGCGACGGCGTCGTCGTAGGTGCCCGCGACCCGCATGACCTCGGCCCCGAGCGCGGCGATGCGTTCGGCCCGCTCCTGCGGCACGCCGCCATGCAGGTAGATGCGCGCGGGCCCGCCCGCGAGCCTTGCCGCCTCGGCCACCGCCAGGCCGTGGTTGCCGTCGCTGGCGCAGATGAGCGTGGGAAGGTTCGTCCGACGCTGGGACACGATGGCTGCGATGTCCTCGCCCGTGGCGCGGGCGAGCGCCCTGAGTCCGGCGTAGGTGCCCCCGAGCGACTTGAAGCTGCCCAGCGCCCGGCGCCCCTCGTCCTTCACGAGCACCTGCGCCACGCCCAGCCGCGCCGCGAGGCGCGGCAGGTCGAGGAGCGGGGTGGGGGCGTAGGCGGGAGACAGCGTTCGCAGCTCCGCCGCCACGCGATCCACGCTCCACTCCGAGGGGTCGGTGGGAGACACCAGGCGATCCTACTGCAAGCGCGCCTTGGGCCCCTGCCGCGAGGCCGGTCGCACCGCGTCAGGTGTCACTCTCGATCACCCGCGTTCCCGCCAGGTGATCGCCGAGACGGATACCGGTCTCGTCCGTGACGACGAGATAGCCCTCGAAGATCACCAGGATGATGCCTACGGCCGTGCCCACCGGCCGGATCGCGAAGCCCAGCACCGGGACCAGGCCCAGGAAGAGCGCCAGCGACGTGAGCGCGAGCGGCCAGTTGCGCCGCACCGACACGCGCCAGGTGACGGGAGAGCCGTCGTCGCGTACCGGGCGCAGGCGAAGGAGGCGCTTCCCGATCGAGCGGCGGTCCATGAACGTCACATCGAAGCCGTCGCGCAGGAGCATGTAGGCGGCTGCGAGCAGGCTGCCGAGCCACGGGATGATGCTGAGGGCGCCTGCGATGAGGCCGTCGAGCACGAGGGCCAGGAATCGCCGGGTTCGGTCGGCCTTCTTCGGGACCTGGGTGCCGTCGGTCGCCACCCAGGCGCGTCGTCCGGAAGCCGGGGTGTGGCTGCGAGCTGTCGTCGGCCCTTCCGTCTTGGCGTGATCCGTATCGGCGGTCGCGTGGCTCATGCGGGTTCCCCTCGATCTCCCTCTCGGCCCTCGCTGCCGCCCACGGATGGGCGCGGCGGGCCAGCCGGGTTGACCCCCAGCCTAGCGACGGCTGTTCCGGCCCGACGTGGAATCTCTCATGCAGCGACGCTCTGCGCACGCGCGGGGGCTGGGACGAGCCGCGCGGATGCTAGTCCGGCCGGCCCTCGCTCACCGCCTCGATCGCCACGAGGAACGCCTCCACCCCGACCGGGAGCGCGTCCTCGTCGATCGCGAAGCGCGGATGATGGTGCGGGTAGGCGACCTCCACGCCCGCAGGCTTGGCGCCCACGAAGAAGAAGGTGCCGGGCTTGACTGCCAGGTAGGCGGAGAAGTCCTCGCCACCCATGATCGGCGGCGGCGTGGCGACCCGCTCGGCACCGAAGGCGGCCTGGAAAGCGCCGCGCAGGCGTTCGGTCACGGCCTCGTCGTTGACGAGCGCTCGGTAGCCGAAGTGGTAGTCGAAGGTGTACTCGGCGCCGTGCGCCTCCGTGACACCCTTGACCACGCGCTCCATGAGCTCGGGCATGCGTTCGCGCAGGGCGGCATCGAAGCTGCGCACGGTGCCGCCGAGCTCGGCGCGCTCGGGGATGACGTTGTCGGCCGTGCCGGCATGGAAGCGGGTGACCGACACCACCAGGGGCTCGAGCGGATCGTCCACGCGCGACACCAGCTGCTGCAGGTTGGTGACGATCTGCGCTCCGATGACGACCGGATCCACCGCGGTCTCAGGCATGGCGGCGTGCCCTCCCTTGCCCACCACGGTGATGTCGAAGGTGTCCGGTGCGGCCATGGCGGGGCCCGAGCGCAGCATCAGCGCCCCGCTCTGGATGGGCGCCATCAGGTGCAGCCCCAGCACGGCGTCCACGTCGTCCAGCACGCCGACGTCCACGAGCTGCTGGGCGCCGCCAGGGAAGAGCTCCTCGGCATGCTGGAACAGGAACCGCAGCTCCCCCCTCACCTGCTCGCGCCGCTCGCTCAGGATGCGCGCCACGCCCAGCAGGATCGCGGTGTGGCCGTCGTGGCCGCAGGCGTGCATCACGCCGGGCCGCTCCGAGGCGAACGGCACGCCGCTCTGCTCGTCGATGGGCAGCGCGTCCATGTCGGCCCGCACCGCCACCACCGGCCCGGGTCGGCCGCCACGCAGCGTCGCCACCACGCTGGTGGGCGTGGGCCGCGACAGCTCGAAACCCCCGAAGGCCTCGAGCTTCCCGGCCACGTAGTCGGCGGTCTCGTGCTCCTCGAAGGAGAGCTCCGGGTGGCTATGCAGGTGTCGGCGCCAGGCCACGACCTCGTCGGCGACCTCCGCGGCGAGGGCCTTCCAGTCAGTGACTGCGTCGTAGGTGGGCTTCGTCATGGCGTCCTCCGGAGGATCGGGTGGGCGGGGACCGCCCTGGGTGTTGCGCCTCGCGAAGGCGTCCACCGGGCCCAAGCTACCATCCGCGAGGGCACGCCAGGCGGAGCGCCGGAGGTCGCCCGGAGCGACCCCAACGCGGCTCCGCCGAGGTCTCGTGCGCCCAAGCCCCGGGCCGGCGGTCCTCCCCTACGCCCCCTACAGGCAGCGCACCATCCCACCGTCGACGAGCACCGACGTGCCGGTCATGTACGACGCCGCCTCGCTCACCAGGAACGCCGCCACCCGGCCGAACTCCTCCACGTCGCCGAGGCGAGCCAGCGGGATGGCGGCCACCGAGGCCTCCCGCACCGCCTCCACGGTGGTCTTCTCGCGCTTCGCGCGGGCCTCGTCGAGCTGCAGGATGCGCGGCGTCAGCACGCGGCCCGGCGACAGGCAGTTGACGCGGATGCCGTCCTCGGCCAGCTCGATGGACAGCGTCTTGACGAGCGCCTGCACCGCCGGCCGCAGCACGTTCGAGAGGGTGAGGTTGGGGATGGGCGCCTTCACGCTGGAGCTCGCCAACGCCAGCACCGCTCCCGCCTCGGAGCGCTTGAGGTAGGGGAGCGCCGCCCGCACGGTCCGCACCACGCTCATCAGGGTGAGTTCCACGGCCTCGCCCCAGGCGGCGTCGTCCAGGGTCTCGAAGGTCCCGGGCCGCGGCCCACCAGCGTTGGTGACCAGGATGTCCAGGCCGCCCAGCCGCTCGGCGACCTCGCGCACCAGCCGATCGAGGTCGGCCGCCTGGCGCACGTCCGCCTGCAGGCCCAGCACGTGCCGTCCGGTCGCCTCCGCCACGTCGCGCGCGGCCTCCTCGGCGCGCCCGGCATCGCGGCCGCAGTGCGCCACGTCGGCGCCCTCCGCAGCAAGCACCCTGGCCGTGCCGAGCCCCAGGCCGGACGTGCCCGCCAGCACCAGTGCCTTGCGTCCTTGCAGTCCCAGATCCATGACGCTCCTCCGTCTCGCGCGCGCGCCGCTGGACATCCGCCGGTAGCCCAGGCCGCGCCCTTCACACGATGCCTCCAGTGCTGCCAACAGGCGCGGATCGCTGCGGACCGCCGGAGCGGTGCTGACCACCTCCGCCTCGAGCTCGAGCCCCAGCTCGGCGGCGGTGGCGCGCGCCCGCTCGATGGTCGCATCCAGGAACGCGGCCACCTCGGCCTCGTCGAGCGACCGCGCCTCCAGCACCATGCGCACTTCGCCCGGCACCACGTTGGCGCCGTTCGGCACGACCTCCAGGCGTCCGACCGTGGCGACGAAGCCGCCGTCCTCGCCCTGCGCCCGCGCCCGCTCCCACACGTCCTGCACCACGGCCGAGGCGCCCACCAGCGCGTCGCGCCTGAGCGGCATCGGGGTGGTTCCGGCGTGCCCCGCCCGGCCACGCAGCGTCAGCACCATCCGGTGGATGGCGACGATGCCGTCCACCACGCCGACCGGAACGCCTTCTCGCTCCAGCACGGGCCCCTGCTCGATGTGGAGCTCGAGGAAGGCCGCGAGTCGGCCCGCGTCGGGCAGCGGCGCGCCGAGTGCGCCGGGGTCGGCGCCCACGCGCGCCATCGCCGCCGCCAGCGACTCGCCCTCCGGCCCCTCGGCCGCCAGCATGGCGGGCGTGAGGGTGCCCACCAGCGCGCTGCTGCCCACACAGGAAGCGCCGTAGTCGCTCGGCTCCTCCGAGAGGAAGTCGTAGACGAACAGCGGATGGTCGAGCTCGACACCGTGCTCGTGCAACACCTGGGCGGCCTCCAGCGCCACCACCACCCCGGCGATGCCGTCGTAGCGGCCCCCGCCGGCGACCGTGTCGATGTGCGAGCCGGACGCGAGCGCGCGCGCTCCCTCCCGTCGTCCCGGACGGCGCCCCACCAGGTTGCCGCCGGCGTCGAGCTCGGGCGCGAGGCCGGCCGAGCGGAACTCATCGGCGAGCCAGGCGCGGGCCTGCCGGTAGAGATCGGTGAAGGCCCGGCGGGTGTAGGGGCGTTCCGGGTCGGTCATCGCCGCGAGGCGTTCGATGCGCCGGCGGATGCGCGCCTCGTCGACGGGCAGCCGGCCCGTCATCGGATCTCGTGGACGCCGGGTTCGAGCCTCAACCCCACCCGTGCGATGAGGCCCTCGAGCTCCTCGCGGCTGACGGCGTCGAGCGTCATGCCGGGCGGGCGGATGTGGGTGCTACTGAACACGCCGCGCCGGTGATAGACGTGCTTCCGGAACGCCAGCCCGATCTTGGGCTGGAACTCGTAGCGGATCAGCGGCATGTAACGGTCGAAGGTACGGGCCGCGGCGGCCTCGTCCCCGCCGGTGAACTGCCGGTAGATCGCCACCAGCACCTCGGGGAAGGCGAAGCCGGTCATGATCCCCAACGCGCCGCGCTGCAGCTCCTCCAGGAAGTACTCCCCGCCGAGGCCGCCGAACACCCCGATGCGCCCCTCGGTGAGCTCGCGGACGCGCGACAGCTTGGTCAATACCGGCGGGTCCTCGAGCTTGATGTAGGGTGCGTACCCGTCGTTCGCCAGGCGCGCGATCAGCTCCGGGGAGAGGCTGATGCCGAACGAGGCGGGGTAGTCGTGGAGGATCAAGGGCACGTCCACCGCCCGCGCCACCGCCCGGAAGTGCTCGTACAGCGCCTGGTCGTTCTGCGGGGCGATGGGAGCCACGAACACGGCGGAGGCGCCGAGCTGCTGTGCGGCGCGTGCCTGCTCGATCGCTCCCGCCGTGCCCAACGCCCGCACCCCCACCCAGACCGGGATGGCGCCGCCGGCGCGCTGCACCACCGTCTCGATGACGGTGCGCCGCTCCGCCCCGGCGAGCTTGTGCGCCTCTCCCAGGAAGCCCAGGATCGCCACGCCATCGACCCCGGCCTCGAGCTGGAAGTCGATGAGGCGCTCCAGGCTCGCCTGGTCGAGCTCGCCCCCGTCCGTGAACGGCGTCGGCAGGATCGGGTTCACCCCGTGCAGGTCCATCATGGCCTCCTTCGCGGCCGATGCTCGGCTCGCCGGCCCACCCCGGCGAAGCGCTGCGGGCACGCGCCAGCGACCCTCCCAGGATGACCCGGAACGGCCCCTTCCCCGGCCGAGCGCGGCTCCGCTACCGGACACGTCGAGGTCCTCAAAGGACCCCGCCCGCGCCCCGACCGGGGATGGTCGGGATCTGCGCCGCAGCCTCCACGGTGGCGTTCACCAGAAACGCCTCGCGCCCTTCGACCCGCACCAGCGGAGCCAGGAGGCTGAGGGCGCCCTCCAGCCCACCCGCGTCGTTGAGCACCGGGACGCCGACCGCCCACACGCCACGGTCGACCTCCTCACGGCTCACCGCGTAGCCCTGCGCGCGGATGCCGGGCAGCTCGGCGAGGATGGTGTCGCGGTCCACGGCGGCGGGTCCCTCTTCGGCACGGAGCAGCTCGTTCAGGAACTCGGGGGTCAGGAAGGGCAGCATCGCCTTGGCCGGCGCTCCCCTCAGCATCGGCTTGGTCATCCCCTTGGCCAGCGAGTAGCGCAACGGTTGCGCGCTCTCTACGGTGTCGACGCAGACGGCCTCGTGGCCCAGCGGGACGAGGAGCGCCACCGTCTCGCCGGTCACCTCCGCCAGCTCGCGCATGACGCCCTGGCACGGCGACCACTCGTCGAGCGCCTTCCTGAAGCCGAGCTCGAGCTGCACCGATCGCGGCCCCAGCCCGACACGCCCGGCCGGTAGGTCCCAGATCATCCCCGCATCGCGCAGGGCGGCTACGTACCGGTACGC
>JARRMM010000075.1:14727-25330 GCA_037386005.1 Deinococcales bacterium
CGCCACGCCGCGCTCGATGGTGGCGAGCTGTTGCGACCCCACGCACACCTCCGGCCGCCCGGTCGCCCCTCTCGACCGACGGCGCTGCACCTGCCCCTGGGGCGAGACCCCCTCCGACTCCACACGGAGTGTATCGGCACGGTCCCGCCCGAACAAGCAGAGTCCCGCGCCCGGCGGGACACCGATCGGGGATGCGCTCAGGTCACCGCGGCCCGGGCGTCGTCGTAGTCGCGGTGCGCGCCCGACTCGACGAGCGCGACGAGCCGGTCCACGGCCTCCCACACGTCGACGAACCGCGTGTAGAGCGGCGCCAGCCCGAGCCGGATGGTGTCGGGCTCACGGAAGTCCGGCACGACGTCGGCGTCGATCAGCGCCCGGTTGATGCGGTAGCCGTCGGGGTGGCGCAGGCTCACGTGGGAGCCGCGCCGGGCCGGGTCGCGGGGGGTGCCGAGGGCGAACCCGAGTGGGAGCAGACGTGCGTCGGCCAGCTCGATCAGGAAGGCGGTCAGCGCCTCGGACTTGGCGCGGACCGCCGCCAGCCCTGCCTGCTCCAGCGGCTCCAGGCCGGCCTCGATCGCCAGCAACGAGAGCATCGGCGGGGTGCCCACCAGGAAGCGGCCGACCCCGTCCGCGGGCTCGTAGCCGAGGTCGAAGCCGAACGGCGCCCTGCGGCCGAACCACCCCTCGACCGGCGAACGCAGGCGCTCTTGGAGGTCGCGCCTCACGTACAGGAAGGCGGGCGCGCCGGGGCCGCCGTTCAGGTACTTGTAGGTGCACCCCACCGCCAGCTCGGCCTCCCACGCGTCGAGCTCGATGGGAACGACGCCGACCGAATGACTCAGGTCCCACAGCACCCACGCGCCCACCTCACGCGCTCGCGCCCCCACGACGCCGGCGTCGTGCAGGTAGCCGCTCTTGAAGCTGACGTGGGACAGCACGACCAACGCCGTGGTCTCGTCGATGGCGCCCAGCAAGGCGTCCAGGTCGGGGCGCACGCCGTCCCCGGCACCGGGCACCACCTGCAGGGCCGCGGAGCCACCGGCGCTGCGCACCGCGCTCTCGAGCGTGTACAGGTCCGACGGGAAGTTCATGGCGTCCGAGACCACCTTCGGTCGGCCGGGCCGGGCGGCGAGGGCGGCTCCGGCCAGCTTGTAGAGATTGACGGTGGTGCTGTCGCTCACCACCACCTGCCCGGGTCCCGCGCCGATGAGGGGCGCGATCCGCTCGCCGATGCGCCGCGGGGCGTCGACCCAGCCGCGCCCCCAGCTCGCGATCAGGTCGCGCCCCCACTCCTGCTCGACGACCGTCGCCAGCCGCTCGCGAGTGCCCCGGGGGAGGCGTCCGAGCGAGTTGCCGTCGAGGTAGATGCGCGGTGCGTCGTCCAGCACGAAGGTCTCGCGGTACGGCGCGAGCGCGTCCTCGCGGTCGAGCTGCTCGGCGCGGGCGCGCGCGGGATCCTGCGAGGCGTCCATGCCCGTCATCGTACGCTCGGCGGCACCTGGCGCCGCTGCACCCGACCCTCGCATGGCGTGCATCCCAGCTGCACATCTCGCCAACAAAGCGGCCGTAGCATCGTGATGGAGTGCGACGGGACGGCGGGTGCCGATCATGACCAAGACGATCCTCATCGTCGACGACAAGCTCAGTCTCACGCGCCTGCTGCAGGAGTATCTCGGCAAGCAGGGCTACCGCACCGTGGTCGCCGACAACGGTCGCAACGCCCTGTTCACTGCCCGGCACGCCAAGCCCGACCTCATCTTGCTCGACGTGATGATGCCCGAGATGGACGGGCTCGAGTTCATCCGCACCTACCGGCGCGAGTCCGACACCCCCATCATCCTCCTCACGGCCCGTGTCGAGGAGGCGGACAAGGTCGCCGGCCTCGAGCTCGGCGCCGACGACTACGTCACCAAGCCCTTCGGCATGGCCGAGCTCAACGCGCGGGTCCGGGCGGTGCTCCGCCGCTACGAGCAGCGTGAGCGCTCGGAGGAGCGGCTGAAGGTCGGTGAGGTGGAGCTCGACCACGTCCGGCACACGGTCCGTGTCGACGGTCACTACATCGACCTGACCCCCTCGGAGTTCGATCTGCTCGCCACCATGATGGCCGCGCCCGGCCGCGTCTTCAGCCGCGTCGACCTCATCGACCATCTGCCGGGCGAGTCGCCGGAACGCGTCGAACGCACCATCGACGCCCATGTCCGCAACCTCCGCAAGAAGCTCGAGCGCGATCCGCGGCACCCGCGCTACGTGGAGACGGTGTTCGGCGTCGGCTACCGCTTCAGGCCCGAGGCGTAGGCGTGCGGTCGATCCGCACCAAGCTCACGCTGATCATCGTCGCGACCAGCGTGCTGGGGGTCGGTCTGGTCGGCGTCAGCGCACGCTGGATCACCCACAGCCAGTTCAACACCTTCCGGCTCGAGCAGACCCGCAGCGCCTTCATCGACGCCGCCACCGCCTACTACCAGCGGAACGGCAGTTGGTCCGGCGCCGAGGACGCGCTGCAACGGGAGATCTACCGCATCCTCGGCGTCCCGGGAGCCGGCGACCACCCGCACCCTCCGGCGCCCGGAGCCGGCGCCCCGCCGCCGCCGCCGGGGACCACGGGTGACACCGAACTCGGTGGCCTGGGGCGCTTGCAGGCCGCCAACGGGGCGCCCGGAAGCTCGGAGCCGAGCGGGAACGGCGACCCTGCGATCCAACGGAACGAGCCCGCCCTCACGGGCAACGAACGGTTCGAGCGGCGCAACCCGTTCGCGCTCGCCAACACGCAGGGCGTCACCGTCATCGGTAACCACCGCTGGCATCTCGGCCAGACGATCCCCGCGCGGGTGCTCGCGCGGGGCACCCCGGTCGCCCTCGACGGCACGCGCATCGGGACCGTCACCTACGACGCGCCACCGGAGCTGCGGACGCTCGAGCGCATCTTCCTCCACCGCACCGGTCAGGCCATCTTCTACGCCGCCATCGCCGCGGCGGCGCTGGCTCTGCTCGTGGGCGTGGTGGCCACCCGCTTCCTCACCCGCCCCATCCGCGACCTCACCGGCGCCATCGGCAAGATGCGCGGCGGCGCGCTGGAGCAGTCGGTGCCGATCCGCTCCCAGGACGAGCTGGGCGAGATGGCGCGGGCGTTCAACGACATGAGCGCCGACGTGGCCCGTGGACAGCGGCTGCGTGAGCAGATGACGGCGGACATCGCGCACGACCTGCGCACCCCCCTCTCGGTGCTCACCGGCTACCTGGAGGGGATCCGCGACGGCGTGCTCGACGCCACGCCGGAGACGGTCGACACCATGTACGGCGAGGCCCGGCAACTGCAGCACCTGGTCGAGGACCTGCGCACGTTGTCGATGGCGGACGCCGGGCAGCTGCGCTTGCAGCGCGAGGCGGTGGTCGCCAGCGACCTGCTGCAGACCGCTCGCCAGGCCTTCCTGCCGATGGCCGAGCAGGCGGGCGTGGAGCTGGACGTCGACGTGCAGGACCCCGAGCTCCGGCTCAGCGTCGATCCCAACCGGATGCGGCAGGTGCTGGCGAACCTGGTGGGCAACGCGCTCCAGCACAGCTCGCCCGGCGGGCGCGTGGAGCTCGCGGCGCGGCGCGAGGCGGACACGGTGGTGTTGAGCGTTGCGGATGATGGCGCCGGCATCCCCGCCGAGGCCCTCCCCCACATCTTCGAGCGCTTCTACCGGGCGGACGCCGCCCGCTCGGAGGGCAGCGCCGGCTCCGGCCTGGGCCTGCCCATCGCGCGCTCGCTCGTCGAGGCGCACGGAGGCACCATCGCCGCGGCCAGCGAAGCGGGACGCGGGAGCGTCATCACCATCCACGTCCCCCTCACGCCGGCGTAGGTGGACGCGTCCCTCGCGATGAGCTGTGTCGGGGCGCGCACGGCGGCGCCCCGCACCGGCTGCTCAGAATAGGGCATGGCACGCACACCGGACGAGGTGGGGGGACCGTTCGCGGACGCCGAGATGACCCGGTTCCTCGACACCTACTTCTACGACCGCACTGCCTTCCTCATCGACGAGGTACGCCGCATCGACGCCGAGGCCAACGAGGTCGAGGCCGTGATGGACACGACCCGGCACCTCCCCTACGGCTCGCTGCAGCGCGGCAACCCGGCCCTTCACCCGCGCCACGTCTCCGGCCCCGAGCTGGTGATGGTCACGGCCAACCTCGGCTCGCTGCACGCCTACTTCGTGCACGGGTGCCGCTGGGACGCGGGCTGGGTGGGCTACGGCAACCGCATCCACCGCGCCGACTTCAAGCGGCTGGCGCGGGTGGGACCGCCCGTCGTCCTGCACTCGCGTGAGGTGCGCAGCCGCCTGGGGCCGGCGCGGCTGGTGAGCCGCTACCTGTTCCGCTTCGAGCAGGAGGGGGAGGTCGTGTACCAGGCCGAGCAGACCGCGCAGTTCCTGAAGGGCCTTCGGCCGGAAGCCTGAAGGACGCTCAGCGGATCACGCGGCGCTCCATGCGCCACACCGCGAACACGCCCAGCACCGTGCCGACCACCAGCAGGTAGGCCACGTCGAAGCCCACGCCCTGCCACTGCCCGTTGACGATGCCCCGCACCAGCTGCACCGCCCGATAGAGCGGGGTCGCCTGGGCCACCCACACTAGCGCTGCCGGGAAGCGCTCCTGCACCGGGAAGAAGATGCCCGAGAAGAGGAACGACGGGGTGATGAAGAGCGTGAAGTAGTAGGAGAAGACGTCGATGATGTGGATGACCGATGTGAAGGCCAGCCCGATGGCGCTGAAGCAGTAGCCCACCAGGGCGACGGCGGGAACGGCGAGGAGCAGCCGCCAGGTCAGGGGCGTGTCGAAGAACAGCGTGATCAGCAGGAAGATGCCGCCGTAGATGAGCGAGCGCGTGACCGCCCACCACCACTCCCCCATCGCAACGTCCTCCATGTTGACCCTGGTGGTGACCATGGCGTCGTAGAGACGCCCGAAGTGGAGCTTCACGAAGACGTTGTAGGTCGTCTCGAAGGAGGCGCCGTTCATGGCCGAGGCGGCGACCAGGCCGGGCGCGATGTAGGTGAGGTAGTCCTGCCCGAACTGCCCGCCGCTGCTGACGTAGTAGCCGAGGCCGACGCCGAGCCCGAGCAGGTAGAACAGCGGCTCGAAGAAGTTGGGCAGCAGACCGTAGTACCAGCGGTCGCGGTAGACCCAGAGGTTGCGTTGCCACACGCGGGCCGCGCTGCGAAGGTCGATCCAGCGCCTCACGCCGTCACTCCCTCAACGCCCGTCCCGTGAGCTTGAGGAAGACGTCCTCGAGGTTGGCGGGCCGCACGAAGGCCCGTTCCAGGCGCCACCCCTGCTCCCTCAGGCTCGCCAGCGCGGCGTCGGGGTCGCCGACGAACACGCTGACCCGGTCGCCGCTGCGGACGGCGGCGAGCCCCAGGCGGGTGGCGGCGCCCTCGAGACCGCGCCCCTCCCCCATCTCGGCGCGCGCCTCCACCACGAACGGGGGCAGGTGCGTGCGGATCAGCTCCTGCGGCGCACCCTCGGCGATGATGCGGCCGCGGTCCATGATCACCAGGCGGTCGCACAGCCGCTCGGCCTCGTCCATGTAGTGCGTGCTCATCATCAACGTCTTGCCCTGGGCATTCAGCTCCTCGAGCTTCGTCCACAGGTTGAGCCTGACCTGCGGGTCGAGACCGGTGGTCGGCTCGTCCAGCACTACGATCTCCGGATCGTTCATGAGCCCGCGCGCCAGCGTCAGCCGGCGCTTCATGCCTCCGGAGAGCTCGTCGACCATGGCGCGGCGCTTATCCCCCAGGTCGGCGAAGGCGAGCAGCTCCTCGGCGCGCTGCCGCGCCCGCACCCTGCCGATGCCGTTGAAGCGGGCGTAGATCAGCAGGTTGTCGATCACCCGCAGCTCCTCGTCGAGGTTGTCCATCTGGGGTACCACCCCGAGCCGCTCCTTGATACTGCGCGCGCGCTCGCCGGCCGCCATGCCCAGCACCTGGAGCTCCCCCGAGGTGCGCGGCGTGACCTGGTAGATCATGCGCATGGCGGTCGACTTGCCCGCGCCGTTGGGGCCGAGCATGCCGAAGAACTCCCCGCGGCGCACCTCGAAACTGACGCCGTCGACGGCGCGGACGTCCCCGTAGCGCTTCACCAGGTCGCGCACTTCCACTACGGCTTCAGGTGACGGCATGATCCTCCAGGGTCGGTCGGGCCGACCCGCGGCATCATAACGAGCCGCCGGGGCACGCGGCCATCGGCCGTCACCGGCGTCGTGCGTTCAGGACGGCCGCCGAGGGCACGCTTGACACGACCGGTGGACTCCCCCATGCTGGACTCCCCCATGCTGAGACCACCTGAACGACGGACTACGCGCACGGCGCCGCGACCTGCAATCTCGACCTCCACGCGCGTACGGGGGCAAGCGTGACCGAGCCGCAGCTGCGCATCGAACTGCTGGGTCACCTCCGTATCCTCCACGGTGGTGAACCTGTCGCCGGGCTGACCTCCAACCGGCGCCGCGCGCTGCTCGCACATCTGGCGCTCCAATGCCGGGCCGGCATCGATCGCAGACAGCTGGCGTATCTGTTCTGGCCCGACTCCGAGGAGAGCCAGGCACGGACCAACCTCCGTCGCGAGTTCCACCACCTTCGCAACGAGTTGCCCCAAGTGGATGAGGTCATCGATCTCGGCGCGGAGGTGCTGTCCTGGAAGGTCGGCGATCTCGCCATCACCGACGTCGCCGCGTTCGAGGACGCCCTGTCGGACGCCGACGTCGCGAAGGAGCGTGGTGCCCGCCCGGCCGAGCGTCGCGCCCTCGCACGCGCCGCGGAGCTCTACCGAGGCGACCTCCTCCCTGCCCTCTACGACGACTGGGCCGAACGCGAACGTCAGCGGCTGCGAGCGCGCGCGCTGGCCGCCGTCAAGCGCCTGGTGGATCTGTGCGAAGCCGCCGGCGACATGGCGAGCGCCGTGGACTACGCCGAGCGCCGCATCCGCATCGATCCACTCGACGAAACCGCCTACCGCCGCCTCCTGCACCTGCACCAGCGTGCCGGCAACCGCGCGGCCGCGATCAACGCCTTCCACCGCTGCGCGGGCGTGCTGCAGCGGGAGCTGGACCTGGCGCCCAGCCAGGCCACGCGCGACGCCTACGAGGCCTTGCTCGAGGCGGACACCGGGCCCGGTTCGCCCGCAACGCCGATGGAAACGCGCGAGGCCGTGCCGCTGATCGGTCGGGGCGAAGCCCTGAGCCACCTGGCGGACGCCTGGCGGCACGCTCGCGACCGTGGCCCGCAGGTGGCCATGGTGCTCGGCGAGGCCGGTATCGGCAAGACGCGCCTCGTCGAAGAGTTCGTGCGCATCTGCCAGCAACAGGGTGCATCGGTCGTGCATGGGCGCGCCTACGCCGCCGAGCGCCGCTTCAGCTACGGGCTCGCGGTGGCATGGCTGCGCAACGCGGTGGTGACCGAGCGTCTGCAGGAGCTGCCCCCCGCGTGGCGTAGCGAGGTGGCGCGTCTCGCGCCGGAACTCGACGCGCCCGCACCGGAGCGGTCGGAACCGGCCGATACCGTGCCCGCGTCGTGGCAACGCAGGCGGCTCCTGGAGGCCGTTGCGCGGGCCGTGCTATCGGCGCCACCGCCGGTGCTGCTGGTGGCCGACGATCTGCAGTGGGCCGACCCCGACTCGCTCGACACGCTCCATCTGCTCACGCACCTGGACGAAACCGCCGCCTTGCTCGTCGTCGCGACGGCACGCACCGAGGAGCTTCCCGGGAACCTGCCGTTGGAGCGCTTGCTGCTGAGGCTGCGCGCCGAGGGGCTCCTGCGCGACGTCGAGCTCGGTCCCTTGAACGAGACCGACACGGCCAGCCTGGCTCGCCAGGTGGCCGGCACCCCGGTCGAGGGGGATGCCCTGGCGCGGCTCCAGCGCGTCAGCGAAGGGGTGCCGCTGTTCGTGGTGGAATCCGTGCGGGTGAACGTCGCGGCCGACGCCAAGCTGGCGGCCCCGGCCTCGCACGAGCAGGTCCCCCCACGAGTCCGCGCGGTCCTCGCTGCGAGGTTGCGGCAGCTCAGCCGCAACGCCCTCCAGTTGGCAGAGGTCGCGGCGACCATCGGGCGGGCGTTCCGCTTCGAGACCCTGCGACTGGCCTCCGACCTCACCGAGGAGATCCTGGTGGCCTCCCTCGACGAGTTGTGGCGCCGCCGCATCGTGCTCGAGAACACCTCGGCTGGGTACGACTTCAGCCACGACATCCTCCGAGACGCCGCCTACGAGACGATCGACCCGGCCAGGAGGAGTCTCCTCCACCGCCGCGTGGCCCGCGCGTTGGAACTCGTCCATGCGGGCGACACGGGGCCGGTGAGCGCGCGACTGGCGCAGCACTATGAGCTGGGCGGAGAGATCTGGCGCGCGGTGGCCGCATACCGCAATGCTGCGCAGGAGGCGGCGAGGTTGTACTCGCATCAGGAGGCGCTGAGACTCCTCGACCGGGCGCTCTCGTTGTTGGACGGGTTGCCGGCCTCGGAGGAGCGCGAACGCCGGGAGCTCGAGCTCCAGCTCGCGAGGATCATCCCCGCCCGCTCCTTGGGGGGCTACACCGCGCCCGTCCTCGCGACGGCGGCCGAACGCTCGGCCGATATCGCTCGCCGTCATCACGACATGGGGGCGCTCTACCACGCCCTGCGCAGTCTGCAAACGACGCGTTTCGTCAGCGGCGACCTGGCGCGGGCTCTCGAGCTCTCCGAGCAACTCCAGGCTCTGGCGCGCGACGTGCCCGAGCGGCAGGCGGAGGGCGACCACGCCATGGCCGGACTCCTCCTCACCCGCGGGGACCTCCCGGGGGCGTTGGAGCAGTTCGCGAAGGCGGAGCGCAGCTACGACCCCGTGACTGCTCGGGCCAGCCTCTCGGTGTTCGGTGCCGATCTGGCCGTGTTCACGGCAGCCTGGCAAGCCCACGCCCAGTGGCTGGCCGGCCTCCATGACCGGGCGCACGTGTCGAGTCGGCGGGCGGTGCAGCTTGCCAACGAGCTCGACGTGACCGGCGCGCCTGCCTGACGCATGCGACGGCCGCAACGGAGATCTGCGAGAAGCACGGCTTCGCCTACTACGTCCATTGGGGTCGGCTGCTCGCGGCCTGGGCCGAGCCGGGTGCGCCAAACGAACCACGCCTGGAACAGATGCACGAGGCGATCGACGGGCTGGAGCAGGAGGGTGCGGCCGTGCGGCGACCGTACTACCTGAGTGTTCTCGCCATCGCGCTGGCGCGCGCCGGCCTGAGCGCGAAGGCTCGACGCACCCTCGCAGAGGCCGAGGAACGGGTCCACGCCACGGAGGAACGGTGGTGGGCCCCGGAGATCGCCCGCCTGAAGTCCCTGCTCGAGCCCTCCCACGAGGATCGCGTGTGCGGCCTGCGCCATGCCGTCGACCTGGCCTCGAAGCTTCGAGCTCGCCCCTTGGCGGCCCGGAGCGCCGTGAGCCTGGCCCACGCCCTGGCCGGCCGAGGCCATCGGCACGATGCCCGCGAAGCCCTCGCCCGCGTGCTGGCGGGATCCACGCCGCGGAGCGACGACCGTGACCGACGCCGCGCCGAACGGATGCTCACACGCCTCTCCGCATAGGCGCCCACAGTCTGCTGGCCCCTTCCTCGGCGCACGAACGCTCGCCGAACGCCCCGGCACCTACGCTCGTACGACATCGAGATCCGTGTGCCCCGCATATCGGCGCCTCCCCTACAGGCGCTGAGGAGGAGAGAGCATGCAGGAGCGTCTAGGAGTCCGTCCCGACCGGCCCGTCCCGCGGGCACCGCTGGTGTCCGACGCTTTCGTGGAGGCTCTACGCGCCGCGCTCCGCGGCGACGTCCTCACGTCTGCCGACGACGGCTACGAAGAGGCCCGCCCCATCTACAACGCCATGATCCACCGCAGCCCGGGCGCCATCGCACGAGTTGCCGACGCCGCCGACGTCATGGCCTGCGTCGATGCCGCACGCGACGCCGGTGTCCCCACCGCCGTTCGTGGGGGCGGTCACAACGTCGCGGGCCTCGGCACGCTCGACGGCGGACTCGTCATCGACCTTTCCAGGCTCCGGGGGATCCGCGTCGACCCGCAGGCACGGACCGTCCGCGTGGGGGCCGGCTGCCACCCACCCGTTCGGCCTGGCCGTCCCGTGCGGCTTCATCTCCACCACCGGCGTGGCCGGGTTGACGCTGGGTGGAGGGATCGGCTATCTGTCGCGCGGGTGCGGCCTTACCCTGGACAACCTTCTCAGCGCCGACGTCGTCCTGGCCGACGGCAGCTTCGTCACCGCGAGCGCCGACGAGCACCCCGACCTCTTCTGGGCTCTGCGCGGGGGCGGCGGCAACTTCGGTGTGGTGACGAGCTTCCTGTTCCGTGCACCTGCTTTTCTGGGGACCTTGTCAATTATTTCTTTCAGGGCAATCTTGAACCGGCCTGTGCTCGGACCCCTTGGGCGCTCCTCCAGTTTTGCAAGGAGCTCTTCGGATTCACCGCCAAAGATCTCGGCATCCTGAACGTCTTCTTTCCGGCTTGCCTCGGGCTTTTCCGGCCGGTGTTCGATGGCAGGAGCGACGACGATCTTCTGGCATGCAGGGCATTTGCCCTTTTTGCCCGCAAGCTCC
>JARRMM010000076.1:0-21844 GCA_037386005.1 Deinococcales bacterium
CTGGCGGTAGCGGTGACGGGCGTGGCCGCCGCGGCCCTGTGGCTGGCGCTCAGCCGTGGGCGCCCCCTGGGAGTCGGAGGGTCCCACCCCGTCTGGGGCGCGGCGGCGACCTTCGTGGCCATGGTCCTGGCGGCGCACCTCACGCGCTACGGGCTGCGCGACGTCCGCCTCGGCCGGCTCCGGCGGACCGAGATCGAGGTCCTGCTGCTCCGCGTGCTGCGCGCCATCGGCTTCACCTTCTTCGGGACGGTGGTGGCCTTCCCCTTCTACTTCATGGTGGCCTCCTCCCTGAAGAGCCGGGCCGAGATGCTGGCCCGACCCACCTTCCTGGGGGTGGACCTGCGGCAGCCGCTGGGCGATCTGCTGGTCGGCTACCGCGAGGTGCTCACCACCTTCCACTTCGCGCGCTTCATCCTCAACAGCACCTTCGTGGCCCTGGTGACGGTGGCGGTGACGCTCACGCTCTCGGTCCTCGGGGCGTACGCCGTCACACGCCTGCGCTTCCGCGGCCGTGAGCTGCTCTCGCGCTCGATCCTGCTCATCTACATGTTCCCGGCCATCGTGCTGGTGATCCCGCTCTACGCCGTGTTCACGCAGCTGGGGCTGCGCGACACGCTGCCGGGGCTGCTCATCGTCTACCCCGCCACCACCCTGCCCGTCGCGCTCTACATGCTACGCAGCTACTTCCAGACGCTCCCCAAGGACCTGGAGGAAGCGGGCCTCATCGACGGGTGCAGCCGGCTCGCGGTCATCTGGCGGATCACCTTGCCCCTCTCGCTACCCGCCCTGGCCTCGGTCGGCCTGTACGTGTTCATGATCGCCTGGAACGAGTTCCTCTTCGCCTTCATGTTCCTCGACTCCCCGTCCATCTTCACGCTGTCGCGCGGCATGGTGAGCCTCAACTCGCAGGAGGTGCCACGTCAGTTCCTCATGGCCGGGGCGGTCATCGTGACGGTGCCGATCATGCTGCTGTTCTTCTGGTTCGAGCGCTACCTCATCGGCGGCCTCACCGCCGGCGGCGTCAAGGGTTGAGCTCGGGCGGCTTGCAGGGGCGGCAGCATGGGGTAGAGTACCGGCGTGGAAGCGCCGACCACGCTGGACGCGCCCTTCCCCGACGACGAGGAGCTCCGGGACTTCCTGGAGCGCGCTCGTCACACCCTCACCGCCAACGACGTGGGCGACTTCGTCAAGCCCGGACTCCACCAGTACCCCCACCAGTGGAACTGGGACGCGGCATTGGTGGCGATGGGGCTGGCGCACTTCGACGCCGAGCGCGCCCGCAAGGAGGTGCGCTCGCTGCTGCGGGGGCAGTGGCTCGACGGGATGCTCCCGCACGTCGTGTACCACAACGGCTCGTCGGACTACTTCCCGGGACCGGACTTCTGGCAGATCGAGCAGAGCGTGGCGGCGCCGCCGGGCGTGCGCACCTCCGGCCTGGTCCAACCCCCCCTTCTCGCCACCTGCGTGCGGCGCATGCATCGACGTGCCGCCGACCGCGAGGCCTCGCTGGCGTTCGTGCGCGAGGTGTACCCGAAGCTGCTGCGTTGGCACCGCTGGCTCCACCGCGCGCGCGACCCCGAGGGCACCGGCCTGGTGGCGATCGTGCACCCCTGGGAGTCGGGGACCGACAACGCCGCCCGCTTCGTGCAGCCGTTGATGCAGGTCACCCCGGCCCGGTCGCAGATGCCCGTCTACCAGCGCCGCGACAGCGACCACGTGGCCGCGGAGGAGCGGCCCGTCCACGCCGACTACGAGCGCTTCGTCTACCTGATCGACCAGTTCCGGCGCTGGGGCTACGACCCCGAGACGATGTACGCACGCTCGCCCTTCCTGGTGCAGGACACCCTGTTCAACGCGGTGGTCTACCAGGCACACGAGGACATGATCGCGCTGGCCGACGAGATCGGCGAGCCCACCGCCGAGCTCGAGCGCTGGCGCTTCCGGCTCCGCCGTGCCTTCAACAACAAGCTCTGGGACGACGAGGAGGGGCTGTACTTCGCGTACGACGCGCGCCACCACCAGCACGTGCGCGAGAACGGGGTGGCGACCTTCCTCGCGCTCTACGCCGGCCTCGCCGATCGCGCCCAGGCGGAGGTGCTGGTGGGCGCCCACCTCGAGAACCCCGACGAGTACGCTCCGGACGTGCGCAGCCGTTTCCTGGTGCCGTCGCAGGCCAAGAACAACTACTTCTACGAGCCGCGGCGGTACTGGCGCGGGCCGGTGTGGATCCTGATCAACTGGATGATCATGGAGGGCCTCGAGCGCTACGGCTACCGCGATCTGGGCGAACGCGTCCGCCTCGACAGCGTCGCGCTGATGCGTCGCTCCGGCTTCTACGAGTACTACGACCCGCGCGACGGCAGCCCGGCCGGCGCCAGCGACTTCTCGTGGAGCGCGGCGCTGGCCCTGGAGATGCTGGAGCCCCTCCCCCTTCGGCTGCCGACGTGAGCTCCGGCCGGCTCGCCCCATCGGTGCACCAGCACCTGCGTGCCCTCTACGGCGAGGAGGCCGGGGCCGCCCTGACGGTGGTGCTCCAGGACGAGGCCGCCGCCTTCCGAGCCGCGCACCCGCACCCCGCTGTGCCTCCAGAACAGCGGCTCGGGCCGGACGACGCCCTGCTGATCACCTACCCCGACCAGGTGCAGGCGCCGGGTGAGGCTCCGCTCCGCACCTTGGGGCGGCTGCTGCGGGGCCCGCTGGCGGGGACGGTCTCGGGCGTGCACCTGCTCCCCTTCTTCCCTTCGTCGTCGGACGACGGCTTCAGCGTCGTCGACTACGACGCGGTCGATCCGGAGCACGGGTCGTGGGCCGACGTCGAGGCCCTGGCGGCCTCGCACCGGCTGATGTTCGACGCCGTCATCAACCACGTGTCGGCCGCGAGCGCCTACCTCCGGTCCTACCTCGACGGCGACCCGCGCTACGCCTCCTTCTTCCTGGAGGTGCCGCCGCTCGCCGACCTGAGCGGCGTGGTCCGCCCGCGCACCACGCCGCTGGCAACGCCCTTCACCGATGCCGAAGGCCGCCGCCGGGAGCTGTGGACCACCTTCAGCGCCGACCAGGTGGACCTGAACTACCACCATCCCGACGTCCTGCTCGAGGTCGCGCGGGTGCTGCTCCACTACGTGTCGCGCGGCGCCTCGATGCTCCGCCTCGACGCCGTCACCTACCTGTGGAAGGAGCTGGGCACGTCGTGCGCCAGCCTGCCGCAGACGCACGCGGTGCTCAAGGTGCTGCGGGGCGTGCTCGAGGCGGCCGCGCCCTGGGTGGTGCTGCTGACGGAGACCAACGTGCCCCACCGGGAGAACGTCTCCTACTTCGGCGACGGCACCGACGAGGCCCAGATGGTGTACAACTTCGCACTGCCCCCTCTGGTCCTCCACAGCGCGCTCGCCGGCGACGCCGGTGCCCTGCGGGCGTGGGCCGCGCGCCTCACCACCCCGTCGCGTCAGACGACCTTCTTCAACTTCCTGGCCTCGCACGACGGCATCGGCCTGCGGGCCGTCGAAGGGCTCCTCTCCGACGATGCCGTCGAGGCCATGGTGCGGACCACGACCGAGCGCGGGGGACATGTGTCGAGCCGCTCCACCCCGGAAGGTGAGCGGCCGTACGAGCTCAACGTCAACCTCTTCGATGCCCTCACGCCGGCAGGTGAGCCGATCCAGACGAGCGTGACCCGATTCGCCACGGCACACGCCGTCATGCTGGCGCTGGCCGGTGTCCCCGCCCTGTACGCCCACAGCCTGCTCGGCTCGCGGGGCGCGCCGGAGGAGGTCGCTCGCACCGGTCGCGCACGAAGCATCAACCGGGCGAAGCTCGACTTCGCCAGCCTGAGCGCCGAGCTCGCCGACCCTGGGAGCCGTCGAGCGCGCGTCCTGGAAGCGCTCCGCCAGCTGCTGATCGCGCGCCGCCACCACCCCGCGTTCGCCCCGGGCGCGCCCCAGGAGGTCCTCCCGACCGAGGCCGGCGTCTTCGGGTTGCGTCGGGAGGGCCCCAGCGGAAGCGTCTGGTGCCTCCACAATCTCAGCGACCGGCTGACGAGCGTCGGCTCGGCCGCCCGCCCACGGCACGGCCGCGACCTGATGCACGGCCGGGACGTCGCCCCCGGCGAGGCCCTGGTCCTGGCCCCCTGGCAGACGCTGTGGCTGGAGGAGCTCTAGCGCCGACCGCCACGGGACGGCCCCCGAGCGTCCCGCGCCGCACACCTGCCAGCGCTGGCACACGGGCCTGGCGGCGCTGTTGGCCGACTCCCCGTGTACCGGCACGCGGCCCGCGCGCCGGGCAGGGTGCACCGTCTTGCTTCAATGGAAGCGAGGAGCGCATCCATGAGGAATGATCGGCGTCATCGCTTCGCGACACGTGCGGTGCATCACGGGCAGCGGCCCGATCCAGGCACCGGCGCCCACGCCACCCCCATCTACCAGACCTCCACGTTCAGCTACGGCAACCACGCCCGCGGCGCGGCCCTGTTCGCCGGCGATGCACAGGGGTACGTCTACAGCCGCATCGGCAACCCGACCACCCGCGCCTTCGAGGAGAAGGTCGCCTCGCTGGAGGGCACCGAGGACGCCATCGCTTTCGGATCCGGCATGGGCGCGATCAGCGCCCTGCTGTTGACCGCGCTGAGGCCGGGCGACGAAGTGCTGGCGCTGGGGCCGCTCTACGGCGGCACCGAGGGGCTGCTGCGCGACGTGCTGGAACCGCTCGGCATCCACCACCGCTACGTCGACGACGGTGAGCTGCAGGACGCCATCGGCCCTACGACGCGGATGATCTACCTGGAGACCCCGACCAACCCGACCATGAGCCTGCACGACCTCGGGCACGTGGCGGCGATGGCCCGGGGCAAGGACATCCTCACGGTCGCGGACAACACCTTCAGCACGCCCTACCTGACCCGGCCGGTGGAGCACGGGATCGACGTGGTGGTGCACTCCGCCACCAAGTACCTGGGCGGCCATGGCGACGTGGTCGCCGGCGTGGTGGCGGGCCCCGGTGAGCTGATGGAAGCGCTCCGCAGCCACGGCCTGCGGCACGTCGGCTCGGTGCTCGGACCGTTCGAGAGCTTCCTCCTGCTACGCGGCTGCAAGACCCTCGCCGTGCGCATGGAGCGCCACTGCGACAACGCCGAGCGGGTGGTGCGCGGCGTCCTCGGCCACCCGGCGGTGAGCACCGTCCACTACCCGGGGCTGGAGGACCATCCGGATCACGCCCTGGCCGCCCGCCAGATGGACCGCTTCGGCGGCATGCTGGCGCTCGAGCTGCGGGGCGGCGTCCCCGCGGCCGCTCGCTTCCTCGACGAGCTGACGCTCTTCGCCCAGGCGGTGTCGCTCGGAGACGTGGAGTCGCTGGCGACGCACCCGGCCAGCACCACGCATCAGCTGCTCGAGCCCGAAGATCGTGCCCGCCACGGCATCACCGACGGTCTGGTGCGCCTGTCGATCGGCATCGAGGACCCCGACGACCTTCTCGAGGACGTGCTGCGTGCCCTGGACAAGGTCGAGACGGAGACGGCCGAGCCCGTCGACGCCTGAGCACCCGCCCCGGAGCGTCCGGCGTCAGACGTTCAGAACGGCGTTCTCACTGCCGAGGTCGTTGCCGACCAGGCCGTCGGAGCTCTCGTCGTTGCGGTAGGCGACCGCCCCGTCCTTGAGCACACGGTAGCGGTATTGGTAGCTGCGGCCCGGCTCGAGCTCCTGCACGAGCTTCCAGCGCCCGTTCTTGAGCCGGCCGAAGGCGACCGGGCGCCAGTCGGTGAAGTCGGCGATGAGCTGCACCTCGTCGGCAGCGACGTCGGAATCGACCTCGAACGTCACCTTGGCCACGTTGCGGGTCTTCACGAACTGCTTCTTGACCATGGAGGATCCTTCCCGGGGTCCGGCCGTGCGAGCGCGCCGGCCCCGTGAGGGCGACCGCCCGCGGACCCGAGGCCACGGTGCGGTTCGAGGAAGTCTAGGGGCCTTCGCCGATATCGTCAAGACCTTGGGCACGTTTCGACGGGGGCGCCGGTAGGCTAGCCTGGACCGGGGCGCCGGAGGCGCCCGGAAGGAGCCCGAGGTGGTCGAGACGAGCGACGGCGAGGTCACCGAGCACTACGTGGTCGCCGTGGCGGCCACCGTCTTCCGACACGGGCGCGTGCTGGCGATGCGCCGGTCGGCGGCGCGCGACGCCGGGCCCGGCTTGTGGGAGACGCTGTCGGGCCGCCTGCGGCTGGGCGAGGACCCAGCCGACGCGGTCGCGCGCGAGATCCTCGAGGAGTGCGGCCTGCGGGTACGCGTGGCCCCCCGGCCCGTCACCGCTTACCAGGCGCGCCGCGCCGGCGAGCCGATGGTCGTCATCGTCTACCGGGCCGACGCCGACGACGGTGATGTCGTCGCGACGGACGAGCACGACGCCTTCGCCTGGCTCACCCCGGAGGAGTTCGCCGAGACGAGCACCCTCACCCCACTGGTCCGCGCCGTGTTCGCCGCGGCGGCACTGCCGAGCGTCGACCTCCCGTGAACCGTGAGGAGGCCGTTCAGCGGCTGAGGGCGCTCGGCCTGCCGAGCGGGACCTACGTGGTCCACGGCAGCGGTGCGCTGCTGCTGCGTGGGGTCGTCGAGCACGCCGCGGACGTCGATGTCCTGGCGCGAGGCGACGGCTGGCACCGCGCCTGCAGCCTGGCACCGGTACAGCGAGGCGAGCGCGACGCGGCCGTGAGGCCGTGGCCCGACGTCGAGGTCTGGGACGGCTGGCTGGGGGACGACGTGGACGCGCTCATCGACGGCGCCGAGCTCGTCGACGGCTGGCCGTGCGTGCCTCTGCAGGAAGTGCTGGCGTTCAAGGAACGCCTCGGCCGCCCCAAGGACCGGGCGCACATCGTGCTGCTGCGGACGCTGGTGGGACGGACCGGAGCGCCGGAGACGGGACCCGCGGGCCGTTCCAGGCAGCCGGCGGCGCCGGCGGGCCGGCGCCGCCGTTGACAGGCCCGCGGCCGCCTGCTAGATTACCGCCCAAGATGTGCCAGCCCTCCCGCCGCTTTGCCGACGACAATTCCCCCGCGAGGTGGCTCGGGGCGTAGGCCGCGGTTCGGCCCTTTGGACACCCCGAGGTTCCCTCGGGGTGTTTTTCGTTCAGGAGCGAGAGACATGGAGACCTTGACCGACGAGCGTACGCTGACCCGCGCGCTACCCACCCGCGTGGGCGAGACCGTCACCCTGCAGGGCTGGGTGCACAACCGGCGCGACCTGGGCGGCATCCAGTTCCTGCTGCTGCGCGACCGGAGCGGCCTGGTGCAGTGCGTCTTCGAGCGCACCGAGCTCCCGCTGCACGAGAGCTGCGTACGCGTGCGCGGCACCGTGGTCGCGAACGACCGCGCCCCGGGCGGCGTGGAGGTCCAGGCCGAGGCGCTCGAGGTGGTCAGCCGGGCATCGGCCCCCCCGCCGGTCGAGATCCCCAAGGAGGAGTGGCACGCCAACCCGGACACCCTGCTCGAGTACCGTCACGTGACCGTCCGTGGCCTCAAGGCGCAGGCCGTGCTCAAGGTGCAGGCGGAGCTGGTCGCCGCCTTCCGGGCCTACCTGGACGCGCGTGACTTCACCGAGGTGTTCACCCCCAAGCTCGTGGCGGCCGGGGCGGAGAGCGGCGCCAACCTCTTCGAGGTCGACTACTACGGCAAGCGTGCGTACCTGGCGCAGTCACCCCAGCTCTACAAGCAGATCATGGTGGCCGTCTTCGAACGGGTCTACGAGGTCGCTCCCGTGTTCCGGGCGGAGCCCAGCCATACCAGCCGGCACCTGGCCGAGTACCTCTCGCTCGACGTCGAGTTCGGCTTCATCCGGGACGAGAACGACGTCATGGACCTCCAGGAGGGCCTCTTCAAGGCGATGATGGCGCGCGTGGCGGAACGCTGCAGCCCGCAGCTCGAGCTGCTCGGCGCCGAGGCCCCCGGCACGGACCGCGCGTTCCCACGCATCCCCCTGCTCGAGGCGCGCAGGCTGGTGGCCGAGCGCTACGGGCACGAGACCGGCGGCAAGGATCTCGACCCGGAGGCCGAACGGCTGCTGGGCCGCTGGGCGCGCGAGGAGCACGGCAGCGACTTCGTCTTCGTGACGAAGTTCCCGCAGGCGGCGCGGCCGTTCTACACCTACCCCGAGGAGGACGGCGAGCTGACCCGGGGCGTGGACCTGCTCTTCCGCGGCGTCGAGATCACCTCGGGCGGGCAGAGGGTGCACGACTACGACATGCTGCTCGGCGAGCTGGCCAAGCGCCACATGGATCCCGAGGCCTTCCGCGGGTACCTCGACGTCTTCCGCCACGGCATGCCGCCACACGGCGGCTTCGCTGCCGGAGCCGAGCGCCTGACGGCGCTCCTGCTGGGCATCCCGAACGTGCGCTTCGCACGCGCCTTCCCCCGGGACGGTAGCCGCATCCAGCCCTGAGACCACTCCGGCGGCCGTAGCCCGGCGCGACTAGCGCGCCAGGTCGAACAGGGGCGTGTCCCGCGCCTCGCGCAGCACCACGTGGCAGGAGCGGCAGCGCGGCTCGTAGCGCTCGGAGGCGCCCACCAGGATCACGGGATCGTCGACGTGGGCCGGATGACCGCCGATGAGCCGTTGCGTGCGCGTCGCCGCGCGCCCGCACGAGCAGATGGCCGTCAGCTTCTCGACGACCTCCGCCTGCGCCAGCAGCGCCGGCATGGGGCCGAACGGTTCCGCCCGGAAGTCCAGGTCGAGACCGGCCACGATCACGCGTTTGTCGGCATCGGCGAGCTCCAGCGCCAGCGCCACCAGGCCTTCGTCGAAGAACTGGCCTTCGTCCACGGCCACCACCTGGGTGTCGTCCTCGAGGAGGCGGCGGATGTGGGCCGTGTCCTCCACCGGGACGGCGTGGAGCGATCGCCCGTCGTGCGAGGCTACCGCCTGGGGCGCGTAACGGTCGTCGATGGCGGGCTTGAAGACCTGCACCCGTTGCTTCGCGATGAGGGCGCGGTTGACGCGCCGGATGAGCTCCTCGGACTTGCCGCTGAACATGGGGCCGACGATCAGCTCGATCCAACCCCCACCGAAGGCGTGCGCTAGCATGCCGCCATGCTACCTCAGCTCCTGAGGGCGCCCTCCTGCCCGCACCTTCCGGAGCGGCCAGCCGGCACGGCGCGCCCGGCGTGCTGGCGAGGCAGGCGCTCACCGTGCAGTGAGCGCGGGGCCTCGCCCGGGCTGGCGGATACCCGGGCGGCATCGGCGCTCTGCTAGGCTGCGGGGCGTATGAACCGCATGCACGGCACCACCATCGTGGCCGTCCACCGCGACGGCGTCACGGCCATCGCAGGGGACGGCCAGGTCACGCTCGGTGAGACCGTCGTCAAGCGAGGGGCCGTCAAGGTGCGCACCCTCGCCGACGGCCGCGTCCTCACCGGCTTCGCCGGCGCCGTCAGCGACGCCTTCACCCTTCTCGACAAGTTCGAGGGCTACCTCAACTCGGCCAAGGGCAACCTCCTGAAGGCCGCCGTCGACACCGTCAAGGAGTGGCGCACCGACCGGGCGCTGCGCAATCTGGAGGCGATGCTGATCGTGGCCGACGAGGAGCAGATCCTCACGCTCTCGGGCGTGGGCGACGTGATCGCACCCGACGATCCCATCGCCGCCGTCGGCTCGGGCGGCCCTTACGCCCAGGCGGCGGCGACCGCTCTGCTGCGTGAGACCGATCTGGGCGCCGAAGCCATCGCCCGGAAGGCGCTCGCGATCGCCGCCGAGATCGACATCTACACCTCCGGCAACGCCACCGTCCTGGTGACGGGCAACGGCGCGGACGATGCCGACCCCGACCAGGAGGCCCAGGCATGAGCGCCGACGCGCTCCTGGCGCGCGCCGCCGAGCTCACTCCGCTCCAGATCGTGGAGGAGCTCGACCGCCACATCATCGGGCAGAGCAAGGCCAAGCGCTCGGTGGCGGTGGCGCTGCGCAACCACTACCGGCGGCGGCGCCTTCCCGAGGAGCTGCAAGCCGAGATCACGCCCAAGAACATCCTGATGATCGGCCCGACCGGGGTCGGCAAGACCGAGATCGCGCGGCGCCTTGCGCGCCTGGCACGAGCGCCGTTCCTGCCGGTCGAAGCGACCAAGTTCACCGAGGTCGGCTCCGTGGGCCGGGACGTGGAGTCGATCGTGCGCGAGTTGGTGCGCTCGGCGACGGCCATGGTGGAAGGGACGAGCGGTCCGCCGGCGTGATGATGCCGGGCATGGAGGAGATGGGGCTCAACCTGCAGGACATGCTGTCGAACCTGATGCCGCAGCGCCGCGTGAAGCGCACCGTCCAGGTGCGGGAGGCACGGCGCATCCTCGAGGACGAGGAGGCCGACCGGCTGATCGATCACGACGCCGTAGGGCGCGAGGCCATCTACCGTGCCGAGAACATGGGCATCGTGTTCATCGACGAGATCGACAAGATCGCCGGCTCCGAGGGGAGCAGCGGCGCCGACGTCAGCGGCGAGGGCGTGCAGCGCGACCTGCTGCCCGTGGTCGAGGGGACGCAGGTGAACACCCGTCAGGGACCGGTGAAGACGGACCACATGCTGTTCATCGCCGCCGGGGCGTTCAACGTCTCCAAGCCCAGCGATCTGATCCCGGAGCTGCAGGGGCGCTTCCCGATCCGGGTGGAGCTCGAGGAGCTCTCCGCCGGCGACTTCCAGCGCATCCTGACCCAGCCGCGCCACGCCCTCACCAAGCAGTACACGGAGCTGCTGGCCGTCGACGGCACCCACATCCGCTTCGACGAGTCGGGCATCGTGGCCATCGCCGAGTACGCCGAGCGGGTCAACCGCGACGTCGAGGACATCGGAGCGCGTCGCTTGCACACGGTGCTCGAGACCGTGCTGGAGGACGTCTCCTTCGGCACCGAGCTCGGCACCGTCACCATCGACGACGCCTACGTGCGTCGCAAGCTCGAGGCCATCGTCGACAACGAGGACCTCAGCCGCTACGTCCTCTAGCTCCGCTCGGTGGAGCGCGCCGCGCCGCCCGTGCGGCGCCGCGCGTGGGTGGCGCTGCTAGCATGAGGGCACGGCCGCCCGCGGTGGGACCCCGGCGGCGAGACCCACCGCTCCCTGGTCCGCGGCGGCCGGTACGACGCCGTGACCCGCCCGGCGCCGTCGCCCCGATCGGTCCACCCAGGGGAGGGGAGCGTGCGCACACGGCTGCTCGGCTGGCTCGACCGCCTGCACTCGAGCTACTGGTTCCTCCCGAGCCTGATGGCGCTCGGCGCGCTGCTGCTGTCGGTCGCCACGCTCATCCTGGACCAGTCGCTCGGCTCCGCCCGGCTGCCGCTGCTGTCGGCGCTCGGCGGCATGAACCGGCCCGACGGGGCGCGCGCGCTGCTCAGCACCGTGGCGGGCTCGCTCATCACCGTGGCCGGCGTGGTGTTCTCCATGACGCTGGTGGGGCTCTCGCTGGCATCGCAGCAGTTCGGGCCGCGCCTGGTCGGCAACTTCATGCGCGACCGCGGCAACCAGCTCGTCCTCGGCACCTTCGTCGGCACCTTCCTCTACTGCCTCATGGTGCTGCGCACCGTGCGCAGCGCGGACGTGCCGGCCGGCGTCGCCGCCTTCGTCCCCCACATCTCGGTGGCCGTGGCGCTCGCGATGACGCTGGTGAGCCTGTTCGTGCTGATCTACTTCATCCACCACACCGCCGAGAGCATCCAGGTGAGCTACGTGCTGGCGCGGGTGGGCCGCGCCCTCACTCAGCAGCTCCTGGCCTTCCCGGAGGCGACCGGCCGGGGTGAGGAAGCGGAACCCGGGAACGCGCCTCCGCCGGAGCTGCCCGAGGGCTTCTCCGAAGGCGCGGTGACGGTCCGGGCGCAGCGCGCGGGCTACGTGCAGGCCATCGACGTACCCAGCCTGGTCGCGCTGGCGCGCGAGCACGACGCCGTGATCCGCCTCCACCATCCGCCCGGCAGCTTCCTGATGCTCGACGGCCCGCTGGCCGACATCCACCCCGAGGGGGCGGCCGAGACGCTCGCCGGCAGGATCGAGGGCTCGTACGTGCTGGGCGCCGTGCGCACCCCCCAACAGGACCCCTACTTCCTCTTCGACCAGCTCCTGGAGGTCGCGGTCCGCGCGCTGTCCCCCGGCATCAACGACCCCTTCACGGCGATCTCCTGCATCGACCGCATGGCCGAGTCGGTCAACCTGCTCGCCCGACGGCGCCTGCCCTCCACCTTCCTGACCGACGACGAGGGCGCGCTGCGGCTGATCGTGCCGCGTCCGGAGATCGGCGAGCTGGTCGAGCACCTGTTCGGCGAGCTCCGCGCCCACGGAGCGGGAGACCCCATGGTGGCCCGCCACCTGGCGCTGACGCTGCGGCGGATGCAGGCGAGCACCTCCGACCCGGCGCTGCAGCGCGTCGCGGACCGGGAGGTGCGCCGGTTGCTGGAGAGTGCGGTCGAGCTGCTCTCGGCGTCGGACTACGAGGGCTTGAGGGCGGCGTCGCGTCGCGTCACGGCGTGGATCCGCCTGGAGGACTGAGCTCCGGCACCACCTCGGCGGCTGCGCTGCTCCTACCCGCCAGGCAGGCCTGGTACACGCTCAGCCCGTCCGGCGTCAGGCGCACGGAGGCCTCGGCCTCCAGCCGATCGCCGATCCCGTCCGGATCCGCGGTGTCGAGGACGTGCACCCAGCCGTCCCCCTCCGGCGCCGTCGGCAGCACGAAGCATCCCTCGCTGCGCCCGTGGAACACCACCAGGAACGAGCAGTCGCGCCGTGGCTCGCCGCGCCGGTCCCGTTCGTGCACGGCGGCACCGCACAGCAGCATGCCGAAGGCGTCGCCGTCGTCCCAGTCCTCCGGCACCATCTCGCGGCCGCTCGGGTGGATCCAGGCGACGTCCTTGAAGCCCGACTCCGGGTCGACGCTGCCGTCGAGGAAGGTGCTGCGACGGAAGACGGCGTGCTCCCGACGCAGGGCCAGGACGCGGCGCATGAAGGCGAGGAAATCCTCGTCCCGGCCGTTCAGCTCCCAGTCGAACCAGCTGAGCTCGTTGTCCTGGCAGTAGGCGTTGTTGTTGCCGTGCTGGGTCCGGCCGAGCTCGTCGCCACCCAGCAGCATCGGGATCCCCTGCGACAGGAGCAGCGTGGCGACGAGGCTGCGGCGGCGGATGTCACGCCGGTCGAGGACGGTCGGGTCGTCGGTGGGGCCCTCCACCCCGCTGTTGCTGCTGAGGCTGTGGTCGTTGCCGTCGTGGTTGCGCTCCCCGTTGGCCTCGTTGTGCTTGTGCTCGTAGCTGACCAGGTCCTTGAGTGTGAAGCCGTCGTGGGCGGTGATGAAGTTGATGGAGGCGAAGGGACGGCGCTTGCCGCGGCCGTAGAGGTCGGCCGAGCCGCTCACCCGCGTCGCCAGCTCGCCGGCGCGGCCGTCGTCGGCGCGCCAGTAGCTGCGCACGGCGTCGCGATAACGGCCGTTCCACTCGCACCAGCGCCAGGGGAAGTTGCCGACCTGGTAGCCGCCCGGCCCCACGTCCCAGGGCTCGGCGATGAGCTTGGTGCGCGACAGCACGGGGTCCTGCTGGATCACGCTGAAGAACGCCGAGAGCATGTCGACGTCGTGCAGCTCGCGCGCCAGGGCCGATGCCAGGTCGAAGCGGAAGCCGTCCACGTGCATGTTCTGCACCCAGCTCCGGAGGCTGTCCATGATGAGCTGCAGCACGTAGGGGTTGCCCGGGTCCAAGGTGTTGCCCGTGCCGGTGTAGTCGGCGTACAGCTCCGGCCGGCCGGGGTTGAGCTTGTAGTAGCTGCGGTTGTCGATGCCCCGGAAGCTCAGCGTCGGACCCAGGTGGTTGCCCTCGCCGGTGTGGTTGTAGACCACGTCCACAACGACCTCGAGCCCGGCCTGGTGGAGGCGGCGCACCATCGCCTTGAACTCGTCGACGGCGTGGACCGGGCCCGCGGTGGCGTAGCGCGGCTCGGGTGCGAAGAACGCCAGTGGGTGGTAGCCCCAGTAGTTCGACAGGCCCTGCCGGAGCAGCCGCTCCTCCTCGGCGATGGCGTGCACCGGCAGGAGCTGCACGGTGGTCACACCGAGCGAGAGCAGGTGGTCGACCACGGCGTCGGACGCCAGGCCCAGGTAGCTGCCCCGCAGTTCCTCGTCGACGCCGGGGTGGCGCATCGTCATGCCACGCACGTGCGTCTCGTAGATGACGGTGTCCTCGAAGGCCACCTCCGGCGACACGTCGCCGCGCCAGTCGAAGGTGTCGGCCACCACCGCCGCGAGGGGAGCGTAGGCGGCGTCGTCACGGCGGTCCGGCCGTTCCCTGCCGTCGGCCTTGCGACCGTGGACCGAGCCCAGGAGGCTCTCGTCCCAGCGGAGCGGACGCCCGATGGCCCGGGCGTAGGGGTCGAGCACGACCTTGGCCGGGTTGAAGCGGTGGCCGCGGTGCGGCTCGAACGGACCGTGCACGCGGTAGCCGTAGCGCTGGCCCGGTCTGAGCCCGGGCAGGTAGCCGTGGAACACCGGTCCCGTCCGGTCGGCGAGCTCGAGCGTATGGCCGGGCTCGGGATCGTAGGCGGTGTCGAACAGGCACAGCTCCACGCCCGTGGCGTGCTCGCTGTACAGCGCGAAGTTGACGCCCTCCCCGTCGAAGGTCGCGCCCAGGGGGTAGGGCTGGCCCGGCCACACGTTCATGGCAGCGTCCTGTCCGGCGTTGCGCTCAGAGGTCCCAGAACCGGAGCTCGTCGTCCTCGAATCCCGGATCGCTCGCCCGCGCGAAGGCCAACAGACCGTCGCGATCGGGCAGCTCCAGGTAGTACCGGAAGTTGGCGAGGTAGCGTTGCACCACCTCCTGCGACAGGCCCAGGCGGTCGGCCTCGACCTGGGCCACCTCGGCCAGCCGCCCCAGTCCTGCCTCGCGAGCCGCCCGGAAGCGCGCGACCAGCATCTGCGAGGGAGGCCGGTCGTCGCGTGAGGCCCACACCGCGAACGTGAACGGCAGGCGGGTGTGGCGGTACCACGCCTCGCCGAGGTCGGTCACCAACGGACGCCCGCCGGCCAGCTCGCGCCGGGAGACCGCCTCCTTGAGGGCGGCGTCGCCGATCAGCAGGGCGGCGTCGCACTGCGCCAGCATGGCGTCGAGCTCCGGCTCGACGGGCACCAGCTCCGCCTCCAGCCCGTCGGCCTCGAGCAGCACACGCAAGAGCTGCACGCTGGTGGCCGAGTGGGTGGTGACGGCGATGCGCGCCCCCTGCAGCTCGTGCCAGGGTCGCCAGTGGAAGAGCATCACGCTGTAGACCGGTCCCAGCGTGGCGATCGAGAAGTCGGGCAAGGCCCTGAGGCGGTGGCGATTGCGCACGAACTCGATCGAGGAGATCAAGGTGAGGTCGATGTCGCCGGCCATGAGCGCGGCGTTGAGCTCGGTGGGGACGCCGCGAACGAAGGCGGCACGGGTCTGGGGCCCCTCCCACGGCGTGAGCCCCCAGTGCAGCGGCGCCACGTTGGTGTAGGAGACGATCCCGAGTCGCTCGACCCTCGGCGTGGGCGCGCCCGTCGGAGCGGTCGACGGAGCGTGACGACGGTCGCTCACGATCGCCACCCGGCACCGCCGGCGCGCACGCCGAACCGCCGCACGGCGCTCACGCGTACACCTCGAGCTCGTTGTACAGCGCGTCGCGCCTCACCGGCACGCGGCCGGCGTCCTGGATGAGGCGGACCAGCTCGGGCTCGGTCATCCCCGCTTCGGTGACGGCGCCCGAGGCGTGCGCGATGCGCTCGTCCTTGATGGTCCCGTCGATGTCGCTGACACCGGACGACAGGGTGACCTGCGTCAGCTCCGGCGTGATCATGATCCAGTAGCCCTTGATGTGCGGGACGTTGTCGAGCATCAGGCGCGAGACGGCGAGGTTGCGGAGGTCGTCGAGGCCGGTCGTGAAGCGCGTCCCGAGCTCCCGGGCCAGCGGGTTGTTGTCGGGCTGGAACGCCAGCGGCACGAACGAGTAGAAGCCCGGCGCCTCGTCCTGCAGCTCGCGCAGCCGGATCATGTGATCGAGGCGGTCCTCGCGGGACTCGACGTGGCCGTAGAGCATGGTGGCGTTCGTCGGGATGCCGAGCTCATGCGCCGTGCGGTGCACCTCGAGCCAGCCCTCGGCGCTCACCTTGGCACGGGCGATGCGCCTGCGCACGTGCTCGGCGAAGATCTCCGCCCCGCCCCCGGGCATGGCCACCAGCCCCGCGTCCTTGAGCTGCTGCAACACCTCACGGTAGCTCAGGCGCGGACGCGTGATGCGCGTGAAGTGGTGGATCTCGGCCGCCGTCCAGGCCTTGACCTGAACGCCCGGGTAGCGCTCGGTGAGCCCGCTGACGAGGTCGAGGTAGTACTGCCAGGGCCGCTTGGGGTGGTGCCCCGCGGTGATGTGGATCTCGGTGAGGTCGGGGTGGTGGTGCTCGTCGACGTAGGCCCACACGTCGTCCAGGTCCATGTCCCAGACGCCCTCTTCGTCGAACCTGCGCTGGAAGCCGCAGAAGGTGCAGCCCACGTAGCAGACGTTGGTCTGCGACAGGCGCAAGGAGTGGACGAAGTAGGCCTTGTCCCCGACGCGGCGCTGGCGCACCAGGTCGGCCAGCCGGGCCACGGCCGGCAGGTCACGGGTGCGGAACAGCGTCATGCCTTCCTCGAGCGACAGGCGCCGACCTTCCAGCACCTTGTCGGCGATGGGCTCGAGGGCGGGGTCGTTGATGAGAAGGTCGCGGATGCCGGCAACGGTCATTGGGCCGAGTATAGCTCCGGCGTGGACGCGATTCCGGTCGCTGCCTTGCAGTGTCGTCGGTGGCCGTTCACACGTGCAGCGCGCGGCCGTCGACCGCGAGGGCCGCCTCGTGCAGGGCCTCCGACAGGGTGGGGTGTGCGTGGATGGTGCGCGCCAGGTCCTCGGCGCTGGCCCCGTAGGTCATGGCCGCCACCGCCTCGGCGATCAGGTCGCCCGCCCGGGGGCCGAGGATGTGTACGCCCAGGACGCGGTCGGTCTCCTCGTGGGCGAGGATCTTCACCCGCCCTCCGGTCTTCCCCAGCGCACGGGCGCGGCCGTTGGCGGTGAAGGGGAACACCCCCTTGCGGTAGGGCACCCCCTCCTCCTGGAGGCGCTCCTCGCTCTTCCCCACGGTGGCGATCTCGGGGTCGGTGTAGACGATGCCGGGCACCAGCCCGTAGTCGACGTGGCCGGCGCCGCCGGCCAGGCGCTCCATCAGCGCCACGCCGTCCTCCTCGGCCTTGTGGGCGAGCATCGGTCCTTCGATCAGGTCGCCGATGGCGTAGACGCCCTCGGCCGAGGTCCGGAAGCCCTCCTCGACCCGCACGTGTCCCTTGTCGTCGAGCTCGACGCCGGCATCCTCGAGCCCGAGCCCGGCGGTGGCCGGCTTGCGACCGACCGCCAGCAGGACCTTCTCCGCCTCGACCGGGTCACCGCCCTCGACGGTGATCGTGGCCTTGCGGCTGCCGCCGCGCCCCGACACGCTCGCGCCCGTCACCCGCGCTCCCAGCTGGAACGTGAGGCCCTGCCGTTTGAAGACCTTGAGGGCCTCCTTGGCGGTCTCGAGGTCCATGCCGGGGAGGATGCGGTCGAAGTACTCGAGCACGGTGACCCGAGCACCCAGGCGCGACCACACCGAGCCGAGCTCGAGCCCGATGTAGCCGGCTCCGATGACGGCCAGCCGCTTCGGCACCGACGCGAAGTCCAGCGCCTCGGTGCTGCTCACCACGGTGCTCCCGTCGAACGTGACACCCGGCAGCGAGGCCGGCACCGAGCCGGTCGCCAGTACGATGTGCTGCGCCTCGATCTCGGTATCGCCGTCCTCGCCGCGGACGGTGACCCTGCCGCCACCGGCGAGCGACCCCGTGCCGTGGTAGCGGGTGATCTTGTTCTTCTTGAACAGGAACGCGACCCCGTCGGTGTTCTGCTTGACGACCCTGGTCTTGCGCTCCTGCATGGTGCCCAGGTCGAGCGACACCTCGGCCGTTCTCACGCCGTGCTCGGCCAGGTGCTCGCGCGCCTCGAGGAAGCGCTCGCTCGACTCCAGCAGCGCCTTGCTGGGGATGCAGCCGACGCGTACGCAGGTCCCGCCGAGCGCTTCCTCCTTCTCGACGACGGCGACGTCGAAACCGAGCTGGGCGCCGCGGATGGCAGCCACGTAGCCTCCCGGCCCGGCCCCGATGATGACGATGTCATGCCTGGGCATCGCTCAGACCTCCAGCAGCATGCGGGCGGGGCTCTCGATGGCGTCCTTGATGCGCTTCAGGAAGGTGACCGCCTCGCGTCCGTCGACGAGGCGATGGTCGTAGGTGAGGGCGAGGTACATCATCGGCCGGATCTCGACCTGGCCGTTCACCGCCACCGGCCGCTCCTGGATGGCGTGCATGCCGAGGACGCCGGACTGCGGCGGGTTGACGATCGGCGTCGACATGAGCGAGCCGAACACGCCTCCGTTGCTGATGGTGAAGGTCCCGCCCTGGAGCTCCTCCGGGTTGAGCTTGTTGTCGGCGGCGCGCCGCCCGAAGTCGGCGATGGTGCTCTCCAACTCGGCGAAGCTCAGGCGCTCGGCGTTGCGCACCACCGGCACCACCAGGCCCTTCTTGCTGGAGACCGCCACACCGATGTCGTAGTAGTTCTTGTAGACGATGCTGCCCTCGCGGATCTCGGCGTTGAGCTGCGGGAAGCGCTTGAGCGCATCGATCGAGGCCTTGACGAAGAACGACATGAAGCCCAGACGCACGTCGTAGCGCTTCTCGAACGCGTCGCGGTGCTCCTTGCGCAGCGCCATCACGGCCGACATGTCGACCTCGTTGAAGGTGGTCAACAGCGCCGCGGTGTGCTGCGCCTCCACCAGACGTTCGGCGATGCGGCGACGGAGCGGGCTCAGCGGCACCGTCTCCTCCTGCCGGTCGTAGGCACCCGCCTCGATGCCGGGCGCCGGTTCCGGCGCGCGCTCCCGTTCGGCCGCCCGGCGCTCGCGGTCGGCCACGTAGAGCTGGACGTCTTCCTTGAGCAGGCGACCCCCGGGGCCGCTGGCCGGGACCTGGTCGGCCGACAGGTCGTACTCCTCCAGCAGCCGTTGCGCCGCGGGCATCACGGTGGGCGCGGCGCCGGGTGCCGTGCCGGTCGCCGTGCCCGCGGCTGCACCCTCACGGGGCGCTCCCGTCGGCGCGGCGGTCTGCGCCGGCGCCTCGGGCGCGGGGCTCGGAGCGGGCGCCTCGCCGGCTTCGCCGGCCGCGGCCTCGGCTCGCCCCTCGGCCGTGGCGGCGGCCCCCGCCTCGATGCGCGCGATGATCTCGCCCACCTGGGCGGAGTCCCCCTCCTGCTTGAGCACTTCGCTAAGGACGCCCGAGACCGATGCCGGCACCTCGAGCGTCGCCTTGTCGGTCTCGACCTCGACGATGGGCTCGTCCTTCTCGACGGCCTCCCCTTGCTGCTTGAGCCAGCTCCCGATGAACACCTCGGTGATCGACTCGCCGACGGAGGGCACCTTCAGGTCTACAGGCATGGCGTATCGCTCCTCACGCTGCTGGGCCGCGTACGGCCTAGACGTCCATCTCGAATGCGGTCCGGATGACCTCGGCCTGCTCGAGCTTGTGCGCGGCTCCGGAGCCCGTGGCGGGGCTCGCCGACGCCGGCCGGCTCACGCCCACGAAGCGCCGCCCGAGCAGCCGGTCGCCCCACTGTACCCGCATGAAGCGCCACGCCCCCATGTTCTCGGGCTCCTCCTGGACCCAGAGCACCGGCGCCCGTTCCGGGAACCCCTCCAGTGCGGCCGCCACCGTGTCGGCCGCCAGCGGGTAGAGCTGCTCGACCCGCAGGATGGCCACGTCATCGCGCTCGCGCTCCTCGCGCGCCGCCATCAGGTCGTAGGCGATCTTGCCGCTCGCCATCAGGACGCGGGAGACCTTCGCCGGGTCGACGTCCCCGTCGCCCAGGATGCGGCGGAAGCGACCCGACGCCAGCTCCGACAGCGGCGACACCGCCCGAGGGTGCCGCAGCAGGCTCTTGGGCGTCATCACGATGAGGGGCTTGCGCAGCGGGCGCACGACCTGGCGCCGGAGCAGATGGAAGATCTGGGCTGGCGTGGTGGGGTACGCCACCTGCAGGTTGTCCTCGGCGCAGAGCTGGAGGTAGCGCTCGAGCCGCGCGCTGGAGTGCTCGGGCCCCTGCCCCTCCATGCCGTGAGGCAGGAGCATGACCAACCCCGAGAGGCGCCTCCACTTGTCCTCGGCCGACGCGATGAACTGGTCGACGATGACCTGGGCGGCGTTGGTGAAGTCGCCGAACTGAGCCTCCCAGAGCACCAGCGCTTCCGGCGTATCGAGGCTGTAGCCGTACTCGAAGCCGAGCACGCCGGACTCCGACAGCGGGCTGTTGTGCACCTCGAACAACTCCGGGTGCTCGCCCACGTGTTGGAGCGGCACGTACTCGTGCCCGTCGTCGGCGTCGTGGAACACGGCGTGCCGCTGGCTGAAGGTGCCGCGTTCGCTGTCCTGCCCGGTGAGCCGGACCTTGACCCCTTGCTTCGCCAGCGTGCCGAACGCCAGCGCCTCGGCCGCCGACCAGTCGAGCGAGTGCTCCCCGTCGGCCATCGCCACCCGTGTCTGCAGCGCGCGGCGGATCTTGCTGTTGAGCTTGAAGTCGTCCGGCACCTCGGTCAGCGAGCGCAGGATGGTCGCGAGCTCGGCCGCGTCGACGCCGGTGTCGGGCTCGTCGACCTCGGCGTCGACCTCGCGGTTGTACGGCGCCCACACGCCTTCGAACGCCGAGTAGTGCGGCTTGAACTCCTCGCTCCGAGCGACCGATAGCTCCTGCTCGAGATGCTCGCGGCGGGCCGCGGCGATCTGGTCGGCCTCCTCGCGGGTGACCTCGTCGAGCGTCAGGAGCCGCTCGAGGTAGCCGTCACGGACGCTGGCCCGGCGCTTGATCTTGCCGTACATCACCGGCTGCGTGAACGAGGGCTCGTCCGATTCGTTGTGCCCCTGGCGCCGGTAGCAGTACATGTCGACGACCACGTCGCGCTTGAACTCGCGCCGGAAGTCCATGGCGAGCTCGATCACCTGCGCCACGGCCTCGGGGTCCTCACCGTTGACGTGGAAGATCGGGCTCTGCAGCATCTTGGCGATGTCGCTGGCGTACGTCGAGGTGCGCCCCTGGCGCGGCCCGGTCGTGAACCCGACCTGGTTGTTCACGATGATGTGGAGCGCGCCGCCCACCCGGTAGCCCACCAGGCCCGACAGGTTGAGGCTCTCCTGCACCACACCTTCTCCGATGAAGGCGGCGTCGCCGTGCACCAGGATCGGCAGCACGGACTCGCGCCGCTTGTCCCCCACCCGGTCCTGCTTCGCCCGCACGCGCCCGAGGACGACGGGATCGACGTACTCCAGGTGGGACGGGTTGAACGCCAGCGACAGGTGGATGGCCTGCCCGGCCTCGGTGGTCCAGTCGTTGCTGTAGCCGAGGTGGTACTTGACGTCGCCGCGGCCGCGGTGCATCTCGGGATCCTTGTCCTCGAACTCCCGGAAGATGGTGCGAGGGTTCTTGCCCAGGATGTTGGCCAGCACGTTGAGACGGCCTCGGTGCGCCATGCCCAGCACGATCTCGCGAACGCCCTGGCTGCCCGCCTTCTCGATGGCCTGATCCAGCAGCGGGATCAACGTCTCGCCGCCCTCCAGCGAGAAGCTCTTGGCGCCGACGTACTTCTTCTGGATGAAGTCCTCGAAGATCACCGCGTCGGTGAGCTTGGTCAGGATGCGCAGCTGGCGCTCGCGACTCAGCGCCAGGCGGTTGCGGTTGGCCTCCATGCGCTCCTGTAGCCACTGCCTCACCTCGAGGCTGTCGATGTGCATGAACTGCGCACCGA
>JARRMM010000077.1:0-11645 GCA_037386005.1 Deinococcales bacterium
GGCCAAAGGCGGCCGTCAACGTGCCCCCGGACCCGAGGGTGGCCTGGTCGTAGCGCAGCAGTCGCTCGCAGCCGCAACCGGGATCCTCACCCGCCACCCAGAGGTTGTGGCTGCTGTCGAACGCCAGCCCGCGCGGGCCCAGTAGCTCCGAACCGCTACCGGTGTAGACGTAGGCCGGCGCCGTGCTGACCGTTCCACCACCCGCCTCCAACAACAAGCTGCGAACCTGAGCGGCGGTGTACTCCAGGATCTGGTCCGCGCCGCGGTTGAGGATCCAGAGGTCACCGTCGAGGTCGAAGGCGAGCTGACTCAACTCGTTGAACCCTGGCGCTTCCAGCACCAGATCGGGCGACGGGCTCCCCGATCCCGCCAGCTTGCCCTGGAAGAACAGCAGCACCTGGCCGTTTCCGCTGGTGCCCCCGACCGGATCGGCGATCCACAGGGTGCCGGACGGACCGAAAGCAAGCTGGAAACCATAGGTCGTGTTCAACGTGGAGTTCCTCAGGTCGATGACGGCCGCCGCGCTGTGCGTGCCGCCCGCGGCCAGATCGCTCGCGGCGTAGGCCACGACGCTACCGCCAATCTCGTTGCCGGCCCACAGCCTCCCCGAGCCCGGCTGCAGCGCGTAGGTGCGCGTGACGGCGGCCGTCTGGCCGTCCTTCACGCACGCGCTCACGACGGGATCGCCCGTCGCACCGTAAGCGCTGCCGACCGGCGATCCGCCGGACGGCGCCGTGGCCACGCGCAACGTCTCCACCATGTAGGTGCCAGCGCTCAGACTCTGGAGCGTCTGGCTAACAGTCAGAATCTTCTGGTAGTTGCCGGGGCCGGTCACGAGCACCTGCGGCGAGACACCGCCGGCTGGGACGATGGTGACCGTCAGCGAGCCCTGCCCACTGGTGCTGCAAACCTGGACGCCACTCCCACCACCACTCGCGCCGCCACTACAGGCCGAGAGCAATGTCCCCAGAGCCACCACAGCCGCGAGGCCCAAGACAGGCCACCGATAGAAGCGGAGCCGGACCAACGAGCGTGGATGCATGGTCTCATCCCCCTACCGTCCTACCCGGAACGGGTCCCGATCTCTTCGCAGTCGAGGTCCGCCGCACGCGCCCAGCACCGCAGCAGCTCCGGTCGTTCGAAACGACCGGGAGGCCCGACGGCGGACTCGCGGAGGTTCCGTCCAACCTCCTCCCATCGTGAATGGCTCACCCTAGCACCCCCTGCGCGGCGACGGCCGAGAGTGGCCCGGCCGCAGGCGCCGTCCCGCTCAGCGACTGCTCGAACGCGTCGATGACGCTCGGCGCCACACCCACCCCCGTAGTCGGACCATGGATGGCGGGCCACGAGCAGAAGGGCTTGGTACGACTGCCCGTGTCATCTCCCGGGGGCCGGCCCCCGGCCACCGGCTTCGGACATTGCACATCTATCGCCATAGGTATCCAGACGGAAGTTCTCCAAAGCCAGAGACGTACTCCTCTGCAAGAAGACGCCCCGAGGGCCTCTTGACCAGCAAACGGGCCGACACAGTTCGAGGGGCCCCCCACATCAGTGCGGCAAAAAGGACTCGGACTGCGCCTCATGTGACCCGAGGTGACATCCGGGGAGACCGGTGCATTGGGGGAACAGTAGACCTGCTGTCTCGAACCACGTTCCGTAGTCCCGATCAGCGCCACGTTCCTCGGGCAACACGTACCCCCGCCACCAATCTCGGGGAACCCGAAGTACAACGCTAGGGCACTCCGATGTCTGCCCCGTAACGCCCTGCAACGCCAACCCCGGCACAAGCGACTGCGTATGGTCCATTACCGTCCCGAGCCCGCAGCCTGCCGCGGGCGTATCGTCAGCCCTTGGCCGCCAGCGGCCGCACGAGGCATGAGGAACTGACAATGCGGGATCGCTCGAGACCTGGGGGAACAGCATGACGCTTCTCGAGAGGTTGACCTACCGCCTGATCGTGGCCGGGGTCATAACCGCAACGGCTTTCGCAAGCGCTGACGGCACACCACAACCCACCTTCACGGCCTTTCGCGCCAACCCACAGCCGGTTGTCGCCGGCACACCCCCCAGCTACGCCTGGACCCTCGACGGGACCAGCGGCCCCGTCACGTGCACGCTGGACCCGGGCGACGGCACGCCCACCATCAACGTTCCCGACTGCGCACAGGGTCCGACCACGCAACACGCCTACAGCGCGCCCGGCACCTACACCGCGACGCTCGACCTGCCGGCCGCCGGACTGAAGACCACTACGCACGTCACCGTCGTCAAGACCTTGCCCGCCAACCCCAAGCCCGGCACCCTCGTATGGGAGTACCAGACCGGCTTCATCTACCAGTCCTACCTCTACTCGTCCCCCGCGCTCGCCCGGGACGGCACCATCGTCTTCGGATCCGGCGACCGGCACATCTACGCCATCAACCCCAACGGCACCCTCAAATGGAAGGTACCCACCCACAAGGGGAACGAACCCCGCGAGTACCCCTACGCCAGCGGGATGCCCTTCGCCGCCCCCTCGATCGCCCCCAACGGCACCGTCTACGTGCCCGTGATGGGCGACGGCCTCTACGCCCTCAACCCCGACGGCACCCTCAAATGGCACGCCCCCACCAACGAAGTCCTCGACCACGCCGCCGCCATCGCCCAGAACGGCACCATCTACCTCGCGCCGCTGCGCCACCTCGACGCCTACCACCCCGACGGGCGCCTGGCGTGGACCTTCCAGGACCCCACCAGCACCGATTTCACGCTCGAGAGCGCGCCCGTCATCGGCAACGACGGCACCCTCTACGTCACCTCCACCAGCGGCACCCTCTACGCCATCCACGTCACCGCCACCGGCCTCGCCAACTCGGCCTGGCCCAAGTTCCAGAACAACAACCGCAACACTGGGCGGGCGCACTGACCGGCCGGGACGCACGTCTATCAGGATCCCAAGCGAACGCGGCGAGCCCTTCTCGGCCCACCGCGCTTCGCTGCCTCGTGACCCATGGGCGCGGGCATGAGCTAGTCCTGCCGCCCGCATCCCGGCATTGCGGTTACCCAGGTCCTCGGGCTCTTGCGGTCAGTTGCCTGCAGCCTGCGTGGCCGCTTGTCGCGCGGCGGCGAGCCACTGGTCGACCTCGTCCTGGTGGCTCTTGATCCAGTCCTGGGCCAGCGCCTCGATCTGCTTGGCGGTGTCCTTGCCGTTGTTGATCTCCAACGTCATCCGCGAGATGTCGTTGAGAGGAACCGTGACCTCGGAGAGGAGCTTCTTCGCCGCCGGATTGGCGTCGGCGAACCCCTTGTTGGCAACGGTCTGGATGTCGTTGGCCGCGAACCCCATCTTGAGCGGATCCGTCACCGCACCCTTGATGCCCGACTGGGTCATGGTCTTCTCGAAAGGCTTCTGGGGGGGCGTGGGCTTGATCGACGGCACGTTGATCCACACGACGTCCTTGCCTGGCTTCAATAGGTAGTTGGTGAAGTTCGGCGTCCAGCCGTAGTAGAGGATCGACTTGCCGTTCTTGTAGCGCGCCAGCGCGTCAGCGAAGTCGGCTGCGTAGGCAGCCGTGACCACGTTGATGTCCTTGGTGAGGCCGTAGGCCTTGATCTGGTAGCGGATGGTGTCGTGGCATTCCCAACCGGGCGGGCAGCCGACCAGGTCCGCCTTGCCATCGCCGTTGGCGTCGAACGCCTTGCGGACCTCCGGGCGCTTGAAGTCGGCGAGCGACGTGATGTGGTACTTCTCGGCGCTCTTCTTGTCGATGAGGTAGCCCTGGAGGGCACCGTCTCCGACGATGGTTCCCAAGATCTCCGCGTGCTGGTGGAAGTCCTTGGGGACCTGCGCGTTGTGTATCGGGAACCAGCCATTGGCCCAGAAGTCCACGTCACCCTGCGTGACGGACTGGTAGAAGAGCGAGTTGGACAGCTCCTTGGCCGGCTTCACGTCGTAGCCGAGGTCGCTGAGCAAGGTTGCGAAGATCGCCTCCAGCGGCTTCGCCGATTCCCAGGTGGCGACGGCCGGGCGGACGGTCACGCCCTTGCCGGGCTTGGCTGGTGCCTGCGCAAATCCCGCCGCGCCCAACGCCAGACACAGCGCGAGCAGCGGGGTGAGGATGACGGATCGCTTCATTCGGGTCTCCTTCCGACGGTTGCCTTCGTGATAGTCGTCTACAGCCACACCGCTCTACTCGCCAGAGCGAAAGCGATGCTTCGCGAGGGCCACGAATCAAGAACCTGTGACCGGGAGGCGGACAGCCATATGTAACACAGATTCACGAGCCAAGCCCTGACGTCGGCGCGCCGTCCTCCCAGAGCACGGCCGCATCCGCGCAACGCGTGCGATGGCTTCCGCCGATTGCCGGGAGCGCCCTCACGGCCCCCCGACACCTGGCCCGACAGCCCCGCGATCATCACGCACTCCAACCCAACGACCTGCACCATCGCAGCCCCTTCGACGTCCTGCCCGGCACCGCCGGGGGCTTGACGGTTCTCGTTCCTAGTATTATTATCACTCTCGATAATGGCCATGGATGAAAGGAGCCCCCGACCATGCCGGAATCCAAAGCCGACCTGATCCTGCACCCCGTACGCATGCGGATCATCGGCCTGCTCGCGGGTGACCGTCACCTGACGGCACAAGGGATGGCCGATCGGCTCGGGAACGTGCCGCTGCCCTCCCTGTACCGCCACCTGAACAAGCTCCTGGAGAGCGGCATCCTGGCCATCGCCGACGAGCATCGCGTCCGTGGGACGGTCGAGCGCGTCTACGGCCTGGCCGAGCGCCAGGCCGACCTCACGCCCGACGACCTCGCCCAGGCGAGCCGCGACGACCACATGCGCTACTTCACGACGTTCGCCGCCAGCCTGCTCGATGACTTCGCGCGCTACCTCGAGCAAGACCACGTCGACCTGGTCGCAGACGGCGTGGGATACAGCCAAGCGCCGCTCCACCTCAGCGACCAGGAGTTCGAGGAGGTCGTCACGCAGATCCGTGCCCTGTTCACGCGCTTCCAGGCGAACGAGCCCGGCCCCACGCGCCGCCGCCGGACGTTCTCGACCATCATCCTGCCCGAGCCCACGGCTCGAGCCGACGACGAAGAGGAGTGACGATCATGCTCGAAACCCCACGAGGCCACGCCATGCCGGTGCCGGCATACCACCCCGCCACCCGCAGATGCCCCCTCGCGATTCACCTTGGCGAGCGCGAGGGCGTCCATCGATACAGCCTCCAAGCCGGACGCAAGACGCCCGACGTTCCGCACCGAGGGCAGGACGGCCGCCGTCCGCACGAACGTCCGCTCGTCCACATCGTTCTCGTGCCCGCCGCCAACGGCGGCGCACGCTCGTAGAGAGGCGGATTGCCATGCTCGTCGTCACCACGGAGACCATCCAGCGTCAGGAGATCGAGCGGGTCGTAGGTCAGGCCTTCGGCGTCGTCGTCCGCAGTCGCGGCCTGGGAGGCAACATCACCGCCGCCCTGCGCAGCCTCGGCGGCGGCGAGATCAAGGAGTACACCGAGTTGCTCGAAGACGCCCGCAAGTCGGCCATCGACCGGCTCGTCCAGAACGCGCACGCCATGGGCGCCAACGCCGTGTTGGGGATGCGCTTCGACTCGAGCGAGGTGGGCCAGAACATGTCGGAACTCGTCGCCTACGGGACGGCCGTCGTCGTCCACGGAGCCTGAGACATGCTGACCTTCGTCGCCTCCTACTTCGGCCTCGAGATCGTGATCGCGGTCATCGCCGTGACCGCCACCTTGTGGGCCAGCAGGCATCGTCTGCGGCGCCGCGATCCCCGCCCCCTCGAGGGCTTCGTGCGGACCAACGAGAGCTTCATCGACCCCACCACGGGGATCCACCAACAGGTCTGGTTCAACGAGCGCACCGGCGAGCGACGCTACGTGACGCAGAGCGAGGGCAAGGCGAGGACCGCGCCCTGACGAGGTCGGCAGCGCGCCGGCGCGTCGCACCCCTACTCGAGGATCTCGTAGTGCCGCTCGACCCGTGCGGAGACCTGCCCCCAACGGGAGCTCTCGACCCTTGCCTGGTGCGCCTCGAAGGCCGCCCTGCTGTCGAACTCCTCGCACACGTCGAAGTGATTCGGATCGTTCTCGTTCGGTGTCACGTCGAACACCAGGCAGCCGGGCTCCGCTCTCGTCAGTTCGACATGGACCGGCAGCTCCCGGCGGACGGATTGCATATCCTCGTCCGGGACAAGGATGAATCCTCTCAGTGTGACGCTTGCCATGGGACTCCCTTCCCGGCCCGGGTGTCGACGCTTTGCACACGAGGCGGAGCGTCGCGGTCCTCGCGTGGACTTACCCACGCGCCGTCGCGCACCGTGTCGGGGGGCCGCAGCACAGCGGCCTCCTACAGCGCCACCAACGACGCCACCAGCGCCGTGACGGACAACACCACCGTGTACGGCAGCGCCATCCACACCATGCGCCCGTAACCGAGCCGGATCAGCGGCGCCAGGCCCGAGGTCAGCAGGAACAGGAAGGCGACCTGGCCGTTGGGGGTGGCGACACTGGGCACGTTGGTGGCGGTGTTGATCGCCACGGCCAGGTGGTTGAACTGCGCCGCCGACACCAGGCCCGCATCGAGGGCGGTCTTGATGCCCGTGATGTAGACGGTGGCCACGAAGACGTTGTCGCTGATCATCGAGAGCAGGCCGCTGGCCGCGAACATGGTGGCGACCTGCGCGCGACCCTGCATCGCCAGCACGGCGTCGATCAGCGGCTGGAACAGGTGCTGCTCCTGGATCACCGCCACGACCGCGAAGAACACCACCAGGAGCGCCGTGAAGGGAAGCGCCTCGTGGAAGGCGGGGCCGAGGCGTCCCTCCTCGGTGACGCCGGTGAAGGCGGTGGCGAGGATGATCACCGCGAGCCCGATCAGGCCCACCTCGGCGAGGTGGAACGCCAGCGCGACGATCAGGAAGATCGCCACCAACCCCTGCACGACGATGCGGAACATGCCGGCGAGGTCGCGCCGCTCGACCTCCCGTAGCTCGAAGGCCTCCATGATCTCCCGCACCGATGCCGGCAGCTGTTCCCCGTAACCGAACCACTTCAGCCGCTCGAGCAGCACGCAGGCCAGCAGCCCGACCACCAGCACCGGGATGGAGATCGGCGCCAGGCGCAGGAAGAACTGCCCGAAGTTCCACCCGGCGACGTGCGCGACCAGCAGGTTCTGCGGCTCGCCCACCATGGTGGTGACCCCGCCCAGGGCGGTGCCGACCGCCGCGTGCATCATCAGGCTGCGCAGGAAGGCGCGGAAGCGCTGCAGGTCGCCGTGGCGGAACTCGTGCACGAGGCTGTCGTCGTGATGATCGTGCTCGTCGTCGAAGCCCTTCCCCGAGGCCACCTTGTGGTACACGCCGTAGAAGCCGATGGCCACCGAGATGATCACGGCCGTCACCGTGAGCGCATCGAGGAAGGCCGACAAGAAGGCGGCCGAGAAGGCGAACCCCAGCGAAAGCAACACCTTCGAGCGGACCCCGACCAGCAGCTTGGTGAACACGAACAGTAGCATGTCGCGCAGGAAGTAGATGCCTGCCACCATGAACATCAGCAGCAGGATCACGGGGAAGTCGGCGACCGCCTCCCGGTAGACGGCCTCGGTGCTCGCCAGCCCGATCATCACCGCCTCCAGGGCGAGCAGGCCGCCGGCCTGCAGCGGGTAGCAGCGGAGCGCCATGACGAGCGTGAAGATGAACTCCGCCACCAGCGCCCAGCCGGCCAGGAAGCCGCCGCGTGGGCCTCCCAGGAAGAACAGCAACGGGTTGAGGACCAGGAAGGCCAGGATCAGCCGCTTGTACCAGAGGGGGGAACGCCCCAGGAAGTCGTGGCCGATGGTGCGAACGATGTTGGTGCTCATCCGTCGAAGGACCTCACTTCGGCGCAGGGGCCTGGCGTGGCGAGTGGTGTGCGCCAACGCCACGGTCGGGTCGGCATGGGCGCGGTGGGGTGCGATCGCGGCGTGCGCCCAGTTCTGGTCGGCTTCCGACCACCATATCGGGACGGGGACCCCGGCGCCAGTAGCCTGCTTCGAGGACGCCGCCCGGCCCCGCCCCTCACTCGCGTGGCCGTACACCTCTCCACGCCTCGAAGAGGCCCGTCACACGGTGGACCTCGAACGCCCCGCGCTCCGCCAGGACCGTGTGCACGCGCGCCGCGACCGTCTCGAGCGCGCGGGCCAGGTCGGGCGCCAGCTCGCTCGACGGCACGCCGGCGACCCCCGCCATCGAGGCCACGTACGCGACGACGGCGTCCGGGTCGGTGACCCGCAGGACGTCCGCGTTGCGGTGCAGGCGCAACGAGCCGAAGTGGGCGCGAAGCCGGGCCTCGCCGTTCTCCAGATCGAAGGCCAGGCGCTCCGGCTCCACGGTGCCCGGCGGGAGCTCCTCGATGGCCAGTCGCTTGAGCTCCTCCATGTGGTGCATGCCGTTGGTGGCGGCGAAGAACCTGCCGCCGTCACGCAGCACCCGCCGGATCCCGCGGAGCGCGGCGTCGATGTCGGGCACGTGGTAGAGCATGTGGTTCGCGAGCACGACGTCGAAGGCGCCGTCGGCGAAGCGTCCGTCGCGCTCGAGCTCGGTGGCCTCGAGCTGCAGCACCCTCGCCTCGAGCCCGGCCGCCTCCATCGCCGCCCGGGCGACCGTCAGCATCCCCGGCGACACGTCGGTCAAGGTGACGTTCCAGCCCGCAGGAACGGCTTCGCTGTTGGCCTCCCAGAAGCGCGCCGGCCCGCACCCGAGCTCCAGGACGTCGAGGCCCTCGCGCGCCGGGAGCTTCGCGAACACCCAGGGGTGCCACGGCGGTCCGGCCCCGAAATGCTCGTGCAGGGCCAGGCGCGCCCGCAGGTTGGCGTCGTCGCGGTACTGCCCCGTCACCAGGCGGGCCGGGTCACGGCGGGCGTCGGGTCTCTCAGCGCTCATCGGCACCCTCGAACGGCCGCGCGGCGCTCCCCCCACCGCACGCGCTCAGCCATCGGAGGTGCCCGTCAGCGTCGCGAGGTAGGCGGACAGCTCGGACCCCGAGAGGGCGCCGCCGAAGCGCTTGAGCAGCCGCCCCTTCCGGTACACCAGGGTGGCGGGCACGTCCTGCACGTGGAAGCGTTGGCGGGCGGCCTGGCCATCGCTGTCGAGGTAGACGGGATAGTCGATACCGAGCTTGGCGATCATGGCCCGGGTCGCCGCGCGCGAGGCCTCGAGGGAGACGCCGATGAACTGCACGCCCCGGTCCTTGAACCGGCCGTAGGTCTTCACCAGCTCGGGGACCTCGGAGCGGCACGCGGCGCAGCCGGAGGACACATACGTGACGACGACCACCTTGTGCAGGTAGTCGTGGTGGAGGTCCAGGTACGAGACGGGCCCCACCACGACGCTGCGGTAGTCGACCGAGCTCATCTGCACCGTCTTCGCGCGGGCGGAGCCGCCGTGCTCCTTCGTCACCACGAAGAACACCGCTCCGCCTCCCAGCACCGCGACCGCCGCCGCCACCAGGACCCAGGACCACCACGGTACGGCGCCTCTCCCGCTCTCACGCATGACCCTGAGCCTACGTCGCGGTCGGCCCGCGCCACGTTCTCGCAGGAACCACCAGTCCCGGCACGGCGTCGGCGGACGAGCGCAGGGGCCGCCGGACCGTGCTACCTTTCACGCATGGCGTACGACCCCGACGTCATCCGGGGTTACTTCGACCGCTACGGCGAGCGAGAGTGGGAGCGCCTCGGCCGGCGCGCCGACGACGCCGTCAGCCTCCACGTCCACAGCCACTACCTCCGCCGCTTCCTCGAGCCGGGCATGCACGTGCTCGACGCCGGTGCCGGACCCGGGCGCTTCACCATCGAAGCCGCCAGGCTCGGCGCGCGCGTCACGGCCCTCGACCTCTCGGAACGGATGCTCGAGCAGCACCGTCGGCATGTCGCGGCTGCCGGTCTGGAAGCCGCGGTCGTCGAGCGCGTCCTCGGGGACATCACGGACCTCGGGCGCTTCGACGACGCCAGCTTCGATGCCGTCGTCTGCTACGGCGGCCCCCTCAGCTACGTGATGGAGCGTGCGGACGACGCTCTCGACGAGCTGCTGCGCGTGAGCCGACGCGGCGCGCCGCTGCTGCTGAGCGTCATGAGCACCTTCGGCTCGCTGCGCGCCTACCTGCGGCCCATCCTCGACACCGCCGCGCACACCGTAGCGGGCGTCCTCGAGACCGGCCTGCTCACCCAGGCCTTCCAGAGCAACGACCACGTCCTCAAGATGTACCGCTGGGAAGAGCTCGAGGCGCTGCTCTCACGTCACGCATGCACGCTCGACCTCGCCACCGCTTGCAGCTTCCTCACCACGGGCCGCCCGGAGTCGGTCGCCGAGCTCGCCCCCGACGACGCCACCTGGCGTTCGATCCTGGACTGGGAGCTCCGCTGCTGCCGCGAGCGGGGGGCGCTCGATGCCGGCACCCACACGCTCGTGGTCGTCCGCAAGGAGGGCTAGGGCCCGAAGCCGACCCGGCACGCCCCGCATCCAGCGCCTCCAGGCCGGGACAAAGGCATCTTGAGGGCGCCCGCACAGCGGCCTAGCATCGAGCGTTGGCCGAAGGTGATCCATGCGCCGGAGCGTGCACGTTCGTCCCTGGATGATCCTCGTTGCCGTGGTCGCCCTGGCCGCGGCCGGCGTGGCGTGGTGGCTGACGCAGCGACACAGCGCACCCGAGCAGCTCGAGCTCTACGGCAACGTCGACTTCCGGCAGGTCTCGCTCGCGTTCGACGACATGGAGCGCATTGCGACGGTAGACGTGCAGGAAGGCGACCGCGTTCACAAGGGCGAGACGCTCGCCCGACTCGACACCGCCCGGCTCGAAGCGCAGGTGGCGCAGGCCGAAGCTCAAGTCGCCGCCCAGCAGGCCGCAGTGGAGAGGCTACGCCACGGAAGCCTGCCAGAGGAGATCGCCCAGGCCCGGGCGAACCTGACGGCCGCCAAGGCCGACGCCGGCAACGCCCAGCTCTTCTACCAGCGCACGCGCGGGCTGGTCCAGGCCTCCGGAGCCAGCCAGCAGGACCTGGATAGCGCCAAGGCGGCCCTGGACGTGGCGAACGCCAAGGTGGTGGTCGCTCAGAACGCGCTCGACCTGGCGGTGAAGGGGCCGCGCCCGGAGGACGTCGCGCAGGCGGCCGCCCAGCTGAAGGCGAGCGAGGCGCAGCTGACGCTGCTGCGCCAGCAGCTGGCGGATGCCACCCTCGTCGCGCCGGTGGACGGCGTCGTCCGCTCCAGGCTGATGGAGCCGGGGGAAATCGCATCGCCGCAGAGGCCGGTCGTCATCCTCGCCGTCGACGACCCGAAGTGGGTGCGCGCGTACGTGTCGGAGACCGAGCTGCCCAGGATCCGCCCCGGCATGACGGCCTACGTCCTCGCCGACGGCGTGCCGGACCACCGCTTCGACGGCTGGATCGGCTTCATCTCGTCCGTGGCGGAGTTCACCCCCAAGACGATCCAGACCCAGGAGCTGCGCACCAGCCTCGTGTACGAGGTCCGCGTGTTCGTCAACGACCCCTCGGATGCGCTGCGGTTGGGGATGCCGGTCACGGTGGTGCTGCAGAACGGGCCCGCAACGGCGACGCCCCCCGCGGCGACGCCCCCCGCGGCGACGCCCACCGCGCCGACGCCCC
>JARRMM010000078.1:0-11384 GCA_037386005.1 Deinococcales bacterium
GACGAAGCCCTGGGTCACGTTGCCCTCGTCCAGGAGCTTGTCGACCTTGGGGTTGCTGTAGCCGGTGAAGTTGAAGACCTGCCCGGTCCGGTGCTGGGCGTAGAAGAAGTCGTAGGGGTCGACGAGGCCGTTCCACGAGCACACGTAGGTGTCGTAGTTGCCCTTGCCCTCCTCCTGCAGCCACTGCGCCCACTCGAGCGTCTTGATGGTGACGCGGATGCCGATGGCCTGGAGTTCCTGCTGGATCACCTGGGCGCCGCGCACCGATGCGGGGTACTGGGTGGTCGGCATGATCTGCATGCGGAAGCCGTTGGGGTAGCCGGCCTCGGCGAGGAGCTGCTTGGCTTTGGCCGGGTCGTAGCTGTAGGGGGCGTAGTTGTACGCCCACGCGCTCGACGCCGGGATGGGGTCCTGCGTGGGGTCGCCGGTGCCGAAGGTCATCGCCGTGGTGATGTCCTTGCGGTTGATGGCGTAGGCGATCGCGTGGCGTACGCGCACGTCGTCGAACGGCTTGTGCTTGAGGTTGACGCCGATGTACCAGTAGGCGCCGGCGGCGGTCTTGTCGACGACCACGCCCTGGGCGTTCCTCAGCTGGTCCAGGCTCTGGGCCGGCACGCTGATGGCCCAGTCGATGTCACCCGTCAGGAGCGAGGTCTGCCGCACCGACTCGTCGGTGATGATGCGGATGTCCACCTCGTCGAGGTAGGGGAGGCCCTGCTTCCAGTAGTACGGGTTCTTCTTCAGCACCACCTTCTGGCCGGGCTCGAAGTCCGTGATCATGAACGGGCCGGTGCCGATCGGCTGCGTCTTGATGGTGCCGTTGTCGACCGACTCCTTGGCGATGATGCCGACCGCCTTGTTGGCTGCCAGGTGCGAGAGCAGCGCCACGTTGGGCGTCTTGAGGTGGAACTGCACCGTGTAGTCGTCGGGTGCCGTCACGCTCTCGGTGCTGCCGAGGAGGTACTTCTGGCCGGAGCCCGTCTTCGGATCGAGCATCCGGGTGTACGTGTAGACCACGTCCTTGGCGGTCATGGGCCGGCCGTTGCTGAACTTGACGTCGTGCCGGAGGTGGAACGTCCAGGTGAGCCCGTCCGAGGAGACGTCCCAGCTCGTGGCCAGCGACGGCTGGACCTTGCCTTGCGGATCGAGGACGACGAGGGTGTCGAGCACGTTCTCCAGGACCTGGAGGCTCGACATGGCGCTGGTGATCTGCGGATCGAGGCTGACGGGATCTTGGGCCCAGGCCGCGATGAGGGTACCGCCGCTCTTCTGGGCGAAGCCCAGGCTGGCGACGGCCATCGTCGCGAGAAGGCCGAGGGTCAGGGTCAAGCGTTTCATGCGTGGTCTCTCCGTTTCGGGTTCGGCGGCGTGCCGCTGTCGTCGGACTCGGTCGGTAAGGGCCAGTCCCACACGCTCTTCTTGATCTTCACGACGTGGATGGTCTCGCTCTCGTACACTCCCTCCCTTCCCAGCTCGTTCTGGATGAACGCGTGCACGTCCTCGACCGAGGCGTGGAGCGACTCGACGACGAGGTTCCGGCTGCCCACGCCGATGGCGAGGTAGCGGACGGCCTCGTTGCGGGCCAGCTCGTCGGTGACCTCCTCCAGCACGTTCGGACTGACGCTCGCGTAGGTGGTGGCGACGATGGGGACCCCCAGCTTGAGAGGGTCGCTGATGGCAAGGATCCGCATCCATCCCGATTCCAGCAGCTTGCTGGCGCGCTTGCGCACCATCGACTCGGACACGCCGAGACGGCGCGCGATCTCGCGGTAGGGCATACGCCCGTCGGTGCGCAGCAGATCCACGATCTGCTGGTCGATGCGGTCCAGTTGGTGGTAGGTACCGATTCTCATGAAGCGAAGGGCCCGTGGGACGGAGCCCCATCCTCCCGGGTGCATGACTTTTCAGACAATGCACATCATAGGAGAAATGCGTCACCCAAGTCAATGAAATGGACGCAATGCGTCCATGACGGGGCATCGGAGGCCGAAGCACGCTGAGAAGCGCCATCGACGTCCTCACGGAACGTCTCTACGGGGTCCCCGCCCGGGCGCGCCGGCGGACGCTACAGGGGGACGGCGCCGGCCGGCCGCCGGCCGGCCAGCGCGCCGACGACGTCGCGGGCCACCTGGCAGGCGCCTCGTTCCAGCGCCTCGTGGGTGACGCCCGCCACGTGGGGCGTGAGCAGGACGTTGGGCAGACCACGCAGAGGATCGTCGGCCGTCGGCGGTTCCGGGTCGCGAACGTCGAGCACCGCTGTGCCGGGTCGTCCCTCGCGCAGCCCGGCCGCGAGCGCCGCCTCGTCGACGAGGCCTCCGCGGCCGGTGTTGATCAGCAGGGCCCCGCGCTTCATGAGGGCGACCTCGCGGGGGCCGATCAGGTGGCGGGTCCCGGGCGTGAGCGGGGGGTGCAGGGTCACGACGTCCGAGCGCTCCAGCAGTGCCTCGAGCGGGACCAGCGTGACGCCGTGCTCCTGCACCGCGAAGCTCGCCGGATGGAGGTGCGGGTCGGTGGCCAGCAGGGTCATCCCGAACGCCTTGGCTCGCACCGCTACCCGTGCGCCGATGTCGCCCAGACCGATGATGCCGAGCACCTTCCCGTAGGCCTCCCTCCCCGTGGCCGCCTCGCGGTCCCAGAGGCCGGCCGCCGCCTGCGACGCCACGCTCCCGAAGCGGCGGTAGACGGTGAGGATCGCGCCGAGCACGTACTCGGCGACGCTGGCCGCGTTCGCCCCCGGCGAGCACGTGAGCACGATGTCGCGCTCGCGCAGCGCTCCCAGGTCGAAGTTGTCGAGCCCCGCCCCCACGCGCCCGATCACCCGCAACCTTGGTGCTGCCGCCAGCAGCTCCGCATCGACCCGCGTCTGGTTGCGGACCAGCAGCGCCTCGGCGTCCGCGAGCTGCTCCAGCAGGTCGGCGCGCCGCGCGTGCAGGTCGGCGCCGGCCACGACCTCGCCAGCGTCACGCAACAGCGCCAAGGCGGCCTCCGGCAGGAACTCCGCGACGACGATGCGGCTCATGGCCCGCGTTTCACGGTCCGCGTTTCACGGTCCGCGTTGCGGGAGCGGCCGGCGTCCCGTGGCGATGCTCACCGTCGCCTCGACCAGGACGTCGGTGGAGTTGACGAGGGGGAGGGGCAGCCCCGCGTCGTCCAGCGCCTCCTGGGTGAGGACGAGCGGCACCTCGGTGCAGCCGGCGATCAGCGCCTCCGCGCCCGCCTCGCGCAGCCCCTTCGCGAGGCGCAGCATCCCGGCGCGCACCTCGTTCCCCTTGTCGCCTCCCTTGATGGCGTACATCAACTCCATGAACAGCGCGCGATCCTCCCCTTCGGGCACCAGCACGCCGACGTCGCGTTCTGCGAACGCCTGCTGGTAGAGCCCGGCCTCGAGGGTGCCCTCCGATGCCAGCACCCCGACACGGCGCACCTCGGGCACGCGCGCCAGGGTGGCGTCGATCGTCTCCTCGACGATGCTCACGAAGGGGATGCGGGTCGCTCCGAGGATCGCGTCCTGGAAGGCGTGCGCCGCGTTGCACACCATCACCAGGAAGTCCGCTCCCGCCGCTTCGAGGCGGCGCGCCATGGTGGCGAGCCGGGGACCGGGTGACGGGCCCCGTCCGGCGACCGCGTCGTTGCGGTTGGGCACGCCAGGGTCGTTGTCGATGAGGAGGTGGAGGTGGTCCTGGTCGGTGCGTGCCGGGGTCCGCGCCAGCACCTTGGCGAAGAAGTCGAGGGTGGCCTCCGGCCCCAGCCCTCCCAGCACGCCCACGGTGAGGCGGCGCTGCCCGCCCGGGAGCGTCATCCCAGGAGGACGTCCTGGTAGGCATAGAGAGCGGGGGAGCCGCCCGTATGCACGAACAGGACGTTGTCGTCGCGCTGGAAGCGGCCGCGGCGGACCAGGTCGATCAGGCCCGCGGCGGCCTTGCCGGTGTACACGGGGTCCAGCAGGATCCCCTCGAGCGAGGCGAACAGCTTCACGGCCTCGATCATGGCGTCGGTAGGGAGCGAGTAGCCCGGGCCGACGTAATCGTCGAGGACGGACACGGCCTCGGCCCGCACCTCGCTCCTCACGCCGGCCAGCTCGGCCGTGCGGCGCGCCAGGTCCAGGATGCGCTCCTCCTGGGGCGCCTTCTCGGCCCGCACGCTGATGCCGGTGATGGGGACGTTGGCGTTGGTGCCGACGATGCCGGCGACCAGACCGGCGTGGGTGCCGCCGCTGCCGCTGGCCGTGACGATGTGGTCGAGCTCGAGCCCCATGTCGAAGGTCTGCGCCAGCATCTCCTCGGCGCAGGCCACGTAGCCGAGTGCGCCGAGCGGCGTGGAGCCGCCGCCGGGGATGACGTAGGCGCGCCGGCCCTCCGCCTCCAACGCCTCCGCCTCGCGCCGCATGGCGGCCATGAGGTCGGTGCCGGCGTCCACCACGGTGACCTTCTCCACGTCCAGGAGGCGGTAGAGGAAGTTGTTGCCGCTGGCGCCGGGGTCGTAGCTGCCGGGCACGCGCTGCTCCAGGACCAGCCGGCACTCGAGCCCCTCGTGCACGGCGGCCGCCAGCGTCAGGCGGCAGTGGTTCGACTGCACGGCACCCGTGGTGATGAGCGTGTCGGCGCCCTGGGCGAGCGCGTCCGCCACCAGGAACTCGAGCTTGCGCGTCTTGTTGCCCCCGGCGGTGAGGCCGAGCAGGTCGTCGCGCTTGATGAAGAGGTTCGGTCCGCCCAGATGGGCGCTGAGCCGTTCCAGGGGTTCGATCGGGGTGGCGTAAGGGGTGTAGCGGCGTCGTGGGAAGCGCGCCAGGTGCATCGATGGACTCCCTCCGGGTGAACGACCGGCTGCGCAGCGGCAGCGACACCATCATAGCCCGGTCCAGGGCGGGCTCGCGGGCACGCGCCATGTATGCTGGGAGGGTCCCCGCGACGCCGAGCCGTCCGGGGCGGGAGCGATCGTATGAGCATCGAGAGCGACACCGCCGACAGCGCCTTGCAGCCCGCGCACGCGCGCAACCCGGGCATGGCGTTGACGTTGGACTGGGTGAAGGACGCGCACGTCAACCGCAGCGCGGTCGAGCGCCGGGCCGCGACGCTCCCGGCCCGGCGGAGCGTGAAGAAGCAGTGGCAGCTCGCGTGGCTGCTCAAGGCCGTCACCCTGATCGATCTGACCACCTTGTCGGGCGACGACACGCCGGGCAGGGTCCGGCGCCTGTGCGCCAAGGCCCTGCATCCGGTGCGGGCCGACCTGCTGGAGGGGCTCGGCATGGCGGACGCCGGCCTCACCACCGCGGCGGTGTGCGTGTACCACGACATGGTCCCGGTGGCCGTGGAGGCGTTGCGCGGGACCGGGGTGCCGGTGGCGGCGGTGTCGGCCGGGTTCCCGGCAGGGCTGTCGCCGTTCGAGACGCGTGTCGAGGAGATCCGCCGGAGCGTGCGGGCGGGAGCCGCCGAGATCGACATCGTGATCTCGCGTCGGCACGTGCTCACCGGCGACTGGCAGGCTCTCTACGACGAGATCCGGACCTTCCGGGAGGCGGCCGGCGAGGCGCACCTGAAGACCATCCTGGCCACCGGGGAGCTGGGGACGCTGCGGAACGTCTACCGCGCCAGCCTGGTGGCGATGATGGCCGGCGCGGACTTCGTGAAGACCTCGACCGGCAAGGAGAGCGTCAACGCCACGCTACCGGTCGGTCTCACCATGACGCGCGCGGTGCGCGCCTACTACGAGCGCACGGGGCACCGCGTGGGCTTCAAGCCCGCCGGCGGGCTCCGTACCGCCAAGGACGCGCTGGTGTGGCTGGCCCTCTTGCGCGAGGAGCTGGGGCGGCGCTGGCTGGAGCCCGATCTCTTCCGCATGGGTGCCAGCTCCCTGCTGGCGGACATCGAGCGGCAGCTCGAGCACGGCCTGACAGGCCGTTACTCCGCCGGCTTCCGGCACCCGGTGGGCTGATGTTCTCGCTCCGCCTCGCCGACGACATCGAGCTCAGCCTGCTGGAGGAACGCGACGCCGAGGAGCTGTACGCCCTCGTCGACGCCAACCGTGCCCAGCTGGAGCGCTTCCTGCCGTGGGCGGCCGGTGCGACGCTCGAAGCCGAGCAGGCCTTCCTCCGGGCGAGCCTGGAGCGCTTCGCGAAGGGCGGCGGCTTCGATGGGGGGCTGCGGGTGGAGGGTGCGCTGGCCGGCGCGCTGGGCGTGTTCAACGTCCAGAGGAACGTCGGGCGCGCCGAGTTCGGCTACTGGCTGGCCGCCGCGCACCGCGGGCGCGGCCTGATGACCCGCGCGGTGGCGGGGCTGACGAGGGTGATGTTCGAGGAGCAGGGATTCAACCGGCTCGAGATCCGGTGCGAGCGCGAGAACCTGCCCAGCCGCAAGGTGGCGGAACGCCTGGGCTTCCGGCACGAGGGCACGTTGCGCGCCATCCACCCCACGCTGGGTGGCGGCGCCGCCGATCTCGAGGTGTTCGGCTTGCTGCGCTCGGAGTGGCTCGAGGCGCGCGAGCGGCAGGAGCGGACCGCATGAGGTGGAGCGCATGAACACGACGAGCGACGACAGCGTCAAGGCGATCTTCGAGAGCCTGGACTACGGGCCGGCGCCCGAGAGCGCCGACGTGGCGATGGCCTGGCTGGACCGGCATGGGCGCAGCTTCGGCCACTTCGTGGGGGGCCGTTTCACCGGACCCGCCGAGGGCGAGCGCTTCGCCACGGTGCATCCGGGTGACGGCACGGAGCTGGCGCAGGTGGCGCAGGGGGGCGAAGCGGACGTCGACGCCGCCGTGCGCGCGGCCGAACAAGCCTTGCCGGCATGGCAGGCGCTCACCCCCTTCGACCGCGCCCGGCACCTGTATGCACTGGCCCGGCACGTCCAGAAGCACGCGCGCCTGCTCGCGGTGCTGGAGGCGCTCGACAACGGCAAGACCATCCGCGAGACGCGTGACATCGACGTGCCGCTGGTCGCCCGCCACTTCTACCATCACGCCGGTTGGGCGCAGCTGCTGGAGAGCGAGTTCGCCGGCTACCGCGCGGTAGGCGTGTGCGGCCAGGTGATCCCCTGGAACTTCCCGCTGCTGATGCTGGCGTGGAAGGTGGCGCCGGCGCTGGCGGCGGGCAACACGGTGGTGCTGAAGCCTGCGGAGTTCACGCCGCTCACGGCGCTGGCCTTCGCGGAGATCGCGGCCGAGGCGGGGCTGCCGCCGGGAGTGCTCAACGTGGTCACCGGCGACGGCCGCACCGGCGCCGCGCTGGTGGCGCACGAGGGGCTGGCGAAGGTGGCGTTCACCGGCTCGACCGAGGTGGGGCGCATCATCCGCCGGGCGACGGCCGGGCGGGGCGTCAAGCTGTCGTTGGAGCTGGGCGGCAAGAGCCCCTTCATCGTGTTCGACGACGCCGACCTCGACAGCGCGGTGGAGGGCGTGGTCGACGCGATCTGGTTCAACCAGGGCGAGGTCTGCTGCGCCGGGAGCCGGTTGCTGGTGCAGGAGAGCGTGGCGGCGCGCGTCGAGGAGAAGCTGCGAGCCCGCATGGAGACGCTGCGCGAGGGCCCGTCGCTGGACAAGGCGATGGACATCGGCGCCATCATCGCGCCGGTGCAGCTGGACAAGATCACGCGGCTGGTGGAGCAGTGCAAGGCCGACGGCGGGCGCTGCTACCAGCCCTCCTGGGCCTCGTCGCTGACGGAGGACGGTGGGCTGTTCTTCCCGCCGACCCTGTTCAGCGAGGTCGCGCCCTCGTCGGCGGCGGCGCAGGAGGAGATCTTCGGGCCCGTCATCGTGAGCATGACCTTCCGTACGCCCGAGGAGGCGGTCGAGCTCGCCAACAACACCCGCTACGGCCTGGCGGCCAGCGTCTGGACGGAGAACGTCAACCTCGCGCTCGACATCGCCCCCAAGCTCGAAGCCGGGGTGGTGTGGGTCAACTGCACCAACGTCTTCGACGCCGCCAGCGGCTTCGGCGGCTACCGCGAGTCGGGCTTCGGGCGCGAGGGCGGCCGCGAGGGGATGTTCGAGTACCTCAAGCCCTCCTGGGAGGCCGGGCTCGAGCCCTACGCGGCGGACGAGCTGTGGAGCGGCCCGGACGGCGCCGCGCTCGGCGAAGGCGCGCCCGCACCAGACGCCCCCGGAACGGACGGCGCCATCGACCGGACCGCCAAGCTCTACGTCGGTGGGAAGCAGGCGCGGCCCGACGGCAACTACAGCTACCCGGTGCTGGGCGCAGGCGGCGTTCACCTCGGCGAGGCCCCGCTCGGCAATCGCAAGGACGTGCGCAACGCAGTCGAGGCGGCGCGCAAGGGCGCGGCCTGGTCGAAGGCGACGGCGCACAACCGGGCGCAGGTGCTGTACTACCTGGCCGAGAACCTGCAGGCTCGGGCCGACGAGCTCGCCGACCGTCTACGGGCGATGACGGGTGCGGCCGAGGCGTCTGTCCGGCGCGAGGTCGACGCCAGCGTCCGGCGGCTGTTCGTCTACGCGGCGCACGCCGACAAGTACGACGGCGCCGTGCACGGGACCCCCTTCCGCAACGTCACCCTGGCGATGCCCGAGCCGTGGGGCGTGATGGCGGTGGTGGCGCCCGACGACGCGCCGCTGCTCGCGTTCGTGTCGCTGGTCGCGCCGGCCCTGGCGATGGGCAACCGGGTCGTGGCGGTGCCTTCGGCCCGCTGGCCGCTGGCCGCCACCGACCTCTACCAGGTGATCGACACCAGCGATCTCCCGCCGGGCGCGCTGAACATCGTCACGGGCGATCGCGAGGAGCTCGCCGGGGTGCTCGCGAAGCACGCCGACGTGGCGGCGATGTGGTACGTGGGCACGGCCGGCGGCTCGGCCGCGGTGGAACGGGAGAGCGCGGACAACCTCAAGGCCACCTGGGTCAACGCCGGCAAGCGGCGCGACTGGTTCGACCCCGACCAGGGCGAGGGCCGCGAGTACCTTCGCCGGGCCACCCGCATCAAGAACATCTGGGTCCCGTACGGCGAGTGAGGCGGCCCTCGGCCCGCGGGGTCGCGGGCGTCTGCTAACCGAGGAGCTGGAGCAGGATGCGAGGGAGCTGGGCGCGCGCCCGTTTCGAGGCGCCCACCACGACCCCCGCCCCCATGGCCACGCCCAGGGCCAGCCACGGTCGCTGGCGAGCGAGCGACAGCAGCCAGGCACCGGTACCGACCGTGGCGCTGCGGCCACCGCCGGAGCGGGCCGCACGCCGCAAGCGCTCCTTCGCCTCGGCGACGCTCAGCGGTTCATGCGTGCGGCGATCCATGCCAGACCTCCGGCGACGAGAAGGACGGCGACGCCTGCCAGCAGCCTCGCCAACGGTGCTGCCATGACCGGGTAGAGCGCCGTCACGAGCGCCCACGCCAGCAGCGCGGCCGCTCCCAGTGCGAGCACGGCGGCCGCTGCCAGCAGGACGATGCCACCGGCGGCTCGGAGCAGGCCCTTGCGGGCGCTGCGCGCCTCCGCCTCCAGCAGCTCGAGGGCCGCGATGAGGACGTCGGCGAGGGCCTCGCGCATCTACTTGCGCGAGACCAGCCACCCCAGCAGCGCGCCGACGCCGAAGGCGGTCAGCAGGGAGGGGAGCGGCTTCTCGGCTACCTCTTCGCGGACCCCCTCGGCCACCTGCCGTCCTTCCTGCTCCAGGGAGGTGGCCGTCTGCTTGAGGCGCTCCATGAGTTTGTCGGCCTCATCGCGCAGGGCGTCCCGTGCGGCCTGGACGCTGTCCCCGGCGACCCTGCCGCTCGTCTTGGAGAGCGCCGACAGGTCCTCCCGCAGGGACTTGAGGTCGGCCTTGAGGCTGTCGATCTCGCGTTGGACATCGGTCGTCTGTGCCATAGCGACACCTGCCTTCGCTGACTCGGACGTGAACGTACCGATTCTGCTATCGGTGGCGGTGGTTGTGCGTGGGCTCGAAACCCACCGCGCGGTACCGCCGTACCGTTCCAATACCAGAGGAGTACCGGAACGGGACCCGACGACCCCGGATCGGGTCGGTTTCGTCACCATCGACGCTAGCACCGGTTCGGTGGGCACCATGTGACGCCCGCACCATCGCCTCGCGCGGAGCGGTCGTGCGCGCGGGCGACCCCTCCTCAGGCCGGCGGCCGGTGTAGCAGGTGGTCCAGCGCCGTTTGCCACGCGTCCAGGTGGTGCGCCTCCACCAGCGTCGCTCCGCGCGCCCGGTGGTAGCGCGCCCGGCTGGTGTCGTTGCGATCGTCGGCGAGGCGCGCCAGGACCAGCCGTGCCGCCACCTCGTCGACGATGACGTTGTGCTCCAGGGAGCGCAGGAGCGCTCGATGGGCCAGGGTGTCACCCCGTTCGGGATCGCCCACCAGCGCCATGGCGTAAGCGGCCAGCGCGAAGTGCGAGGTGCTGCCGAAGGGGATGCCGACCCGCGAGAGCCAGGCGTCGACCTGACGGGCGGCGACCTGGAAGGCTTCGGCCGCCGCGACGGGGTCGCCGCGCAGCCGGAGGGCGATGTAGCCGCGCGCGCCTAGCCGTACCGAGTCGATCCAGGCGACCGACGGCGGGGAGGCGCCGTCGTGCCGCTCGAAGCGCTCGAGCCGTGCGTGGGTCCGGTCGTCGCCATGGCACGCCAGGATCTGCGCCTCGACGGCCCGAACCATGACGCGCGCCTCCCCGATCCCGATGGGAGAGGCGTCCTCGTCGGCCGGCCCCGCTTCGTCGAGGAGCGCCAGGGCGCGTCGGGTGTAGGGCTGCGCCGAGCGCGGCGTTCCGGCGAAGAGCGCCGGCATGGCGCACACGTCTCCCAGATACAGCGCCAGCTCGATGCGCCCGAGGTAGCTCGCACCGACGTGGGCGACCCGTTCCTGCACGCTGCGGCGCCGCACGTCGAAGCGCGAGGCGTGGTGCCAGCCGTGGACCGAGTAGCGGATCAGCTCGGGCAGGGCGGGCACCTCACGGTGGGTCAGGCCCTGGTCGAGGATCGCCTCGAGGAGCGCGCCCGAGCGCTCCATCAGCGCGCCGCGCCGTTCGGGGGAGAGGCCGGGATTGAACGAGAGGTAGAGCGGCCCCTCGTACAGGTGCCAACCGCCGCTGGCGCTCAGGGTGTAGCGCTGCAGCTCGCTCACCAGCGACTCCGCGGCGCGGGCGATGCTACGGGCGCCCCCGGTCAGCTCCTGGAGGAACGCCAGCTCATGGGCCTCGGCGCTGTGGCGGGGCAATCGCGCGCGCGCCCGTTCGAGCAAGCGGGGCTGCGGCGAGCGCGTCCGGCAGCGACGCCAGTTACGGAGCGTGCTCGGGGAGGCGTCGAGGAGCTCGGCCAGGGCCCGGTCCGTAGCCTTGCCGGGGAGGTCCGGGGGCAACGCGCCCATGCGCACGAGTTGGCGCACGAGCGCGGCGTAGGCGCTGCGGGCGGGGCAGCCGTCCCGTGGAGCGGAGGTGCGGGCGGCCGCATGAGCGGC
>JARRMM010000079.1:0-12365 GCA_037386005.1 Deinococcales bacterium
GCCGCCTCGATGCCGGCGGTCAGCGACCGCTCGGTGGTCTCGAGGAGACGCCGAGCCTCGACCGAGATCGCGCCGACGGCGAACGTGCTGGCCATGTCGGCGGCGTACCCCCGGTAGAAGGTCCCGATGTCGATCGACACGATGTCACCCTCCGCCAGACGCACGTCGTCCGGGATTCCGTGGACGACCACTTCGTTGACGGAGGTGCACAGTGTCGCTGGGAAGCCGCGATAGCCCTTGAAGGCGGGCTTCCCGCCACGCGAGAGGATAGCATCTTCGGCGATGGCGTTCAACTCGAGCGTAGACACGCCGGGCCGCACGGCGGCCGCCACGGCCTCGAGCGCTTCCCGGTTGATGACGCCGGCTTCGGCCATCACCTCGATCTCGCTGGGGCGCTTGAGGATCACGGCAGCACCCCGTTGATGCGCTCGGAGACCTCGTCCACCGACCCCATGCCGTCCACGCGGTGCAGCTTGTTCCGCTCGCGGTAGTAGTCCAGTAGCGGTTGCGTCTGACGGCGGTAGACCTCCATGCGATTGCGGATGGTCTCCTCGTTGTCGTCCGAGCGACCCTCCTCGGCCGCCCGGCCGCTGAGCCGCCGTACGAGCTCCTCGTCGTCGACCTCGAGGGCCACCGCTGCCGTCAGCGAGGCGTCCTCACGGTCGAGAAGCCGGTCGAGCGCCTCCGCCTGACCCGGCGTACGCGGGAAGCCGTCGAGCAGCACCCGGACCGGCTGCATCGGGGCGAGCTCCGACTCCACCATCGCGATGATCAGGTCGTCGGGAACCAGCTCGCCAGCGTCCATGATGCCCTTCGCCTCACGCCCCAGCTCGGTGCCGCGCGCCACGTGCGAACGCAGCATGTCGCCGGTGGACAGCTTCCGCAGGCCCCGCGCCCCGGCCAGTCTGGCCGCTTGCGTGCCCTTGCCCGCTCCGGGAGGCCCCATGAGCAGCACGACCTCGGCACGGCCTGCTTCCGCCGACACCTAGAAGCGCCTCCCACGACCGCGGATGCGGCCCTTGCTGACGAAGCCCTCGTAGTGCCGCATCATGAGCTGCGACTCGAGTTGCCGCAGCGTGTCGAGGGCGACACCGACCATGATGAGCAGGCCGGTACCGGAGAAGACGAAGGAGAGCTGCCCCGTACCCGTGAGCCAGGCGAAGACCTGGGGCAGGGCGTTGACGGCGCCGAGGAAGAGCGCACCCCACAGCGTGATGCGGTTGGTGATGCGCGTGAGGTGGTCGGTGGTCGGCTGACCCGGTCGCACCCCCGGCACGAAGCCGCCGTACTCGCGGAGGTTGTCGCTGATGCGTCGGGGGTCGAAGGTGATCTGGGTGTAGAAGTAGGTGAACCCGATGATCAGGAGCGTGCTCAGGGTGAGCCCCTGCCAGTGTTGCGGGTTGAACCAGGAACCGATGGCCTGGAGCCAGGCGATGTTCGGGAACGACCCGATGAGGGTCTGCGGCAGGATCAGGATGGCCACGGCGAAGATGATGGGGATCACGCCGGCGGCGTTGAGCCTGAGCGGGATGTACGTCGTCTGACCGCCCATGACCTTGCGCCCGACCACCTTCCGCGCGTACTGCACCGGGATGCGCCGCTCGGCCTGTTGCACCAGCACCATGCCCGCGATGGCCACGATGAGGAGCGCGAGGTAGAAGATCAGGCCGAAGACGTTGGCCTGCCCCTTGCCGATGAGCGTGAACTCCTGGGCCAGCGCGTTCGGGAACGCGGCCACGATGCCGGCATAGATGATCAGCGAGATGCCGTTCCCGACACCGTACTCCGTGATCTTCTCGCCCAGCCACATCACCACCGAGATGCCGGCCACCTGCGTCACCAGCACCACGAACCAGAAGAACGGCCCGTTGGCCCAGCCGATGCGCAGCGCGCCGCTGGGGCCCAGCAGAGCGACCGCCAGGAACAGCGCCTGGATGGCGCCGAGCGCGGTCGCCCCGTAGCGGGTGTACTGCGTGATCTTCCGCCGCCCTTCCTCGCCCTCCTTGGAGAGCTTCTCGAGGGGCGGGTAGGTCGACTGCAGCAGCTGGATGATGATGCTCGCCGTGATGTAGGGGATGACCCCCAGTGCGGCGATCGAGAACACCTTGAAGTTGCCGCCGGAGATGAAGTTCAGCAGCCCGAAGATCGAGCCCTGACCGAAGCTGCTGGCCTTCAACCGGGCGATGTCGATCCCCGGCGTGGGGATGAACACCAGCAAGCGGTACACCGTGAGCAAGCCCACGGTCACCAGCAGCTTGGCGCGCAGGTCCGCAATGACCATCGCATTGCGAAAGGCCTGTAGCATCCCTAGCTCTCCTCGGCCGCGCCTGCGGCGGCATCGCGCGCATCACGGGCTGTGACGCTCCCGCCGGCGGCCTCCACCGCTTCGGCGGCCGCGCGCGACACCGCGTCGACCTCCACACTCAGCTTCTTCACCTCGAGCTCGCCGTCACCGAGGAGCTTGACGGGCCGATCGGCCTTGCGGATCAGGCCGCGCGCCTTCAGACTCGCGGCGTCGACCTTGTCCCCCTCGGCGAAGGCGTTGAGAGCGTCCAGGTTGACGATCTGGTAGGGCTCGCGCTCCCGGTTGAAGCCGCGCTTGGGCAACCGCATCACCAGACGCGAGCGACCGCCTTCCCAACCGGCGCCGCCACTGAAGCCGCTGCGGCTCTTCTGGCCCTTCTGCCCGCGGCCCGCGGTCTTGCCGCGGCCGCTGCCCAGCCCCCGGCCCACACGCCGGCGCTGCTTCTTGGAGCCATACGCGGGCTTGAGTTCGTTGAGCTTCACTTCTGCTCCCGCCCTTCGATGTCGAGCAGGTACGCGACCTTGTCGATCATGCCGCGCACGCTCTCGTTGTCCACGACCTCCCGGCTGTCGCCGATCTTGCGCAGGCCGAGCGCACGCACCGTCGCGCGCTGGTCCTTCGGCACGCCGATGAGGCTGCGTCTCAGCCGGAGTCTCATTCCGCGGCCTCCCGCTCGCGCTTGGCCTCGCTGAAGGTCTTGAGCTGCTTCAGACCCTGCATCACGGCGTACGCGACGTTGGTCTGGTTGCGCGAACCGAGCTCCTTGGTGAGGAGGTTGCGGTAGCCGGCCAGCTCCACGATGGCGCGCGGCACGCTCCCGGCGATGACGCCGGTGCCGGCGCCGGCCGGCTTGAGCATCACCCGGCTGGTGCCGTGCTCGCCCAGCACCTCGTGGGGGATCGTCCCGGGCTCCTCGATGGGGACCTCGACGAGGTTCCGCCTCGCCACGTACTGCCCCTTCTGGACCGCCAGCGGGACCTCCTTGGCCTTGCCGAGGCCGACGCCGACGCGACCCTGGCGGTCGCCGACGACGACCATCGCCCCGAAGCGGAAACGCCGGCCGCCCTTGTACGTCTTCGCCGTACGGCGGATGAAGATGACCTTGTCTTCGAAGTCGGTGTCTGCCATCAGGACACGTGGCCTTTCTGGGAGCGAAGCTTGCGGAGGGCCATCAGAACTCCAGCCCCCCTTCGCGCGCGCCTTCGGCGAGCGCCTTGACGCGACCGTGGTACTTGTACGGCCCCCGGTCGAACACGACCCGCTTGACGCCGGCGGCCTGCGCCCGCTGCGCGAGCTCCTTGCCTACGGCCGTGGCCTGGTCGGTCTTGCTGCCGGAGGGGGCGAGCGCCTTGCTGTTGGCCTCGGCCACCGTGATGCCCTTGGCGTCGTCGATCACCTGGGCGTAGATGTAACGCGCGCTCCGGAACACCGTGAGGCGGAGCCTCCCCGTGTGGACCGGTCGCCGGATGCTGCGGCGGGTCCGGAAGGCGCGACGCTGTGTGCGTGTCAGTCCATTCATGGTGCGCTACCTCGTTGGAGCCGCCGGCTAGCGGGCTGCCGCCTTGCCGGCCTTGAGCCGAATCTGCTCGCCTGCGTACCGAACGCCCTTGCCGTGGTAGTGGTCGGGCTTCCGGACGGCGCGGATGTTGGCGGCCACCTGGCCCACCAACTGCTTGTCGATGCCGCTCACGGTGATCTTGGTGGGCTCCGGCGCCTCGATCGTGACGCCTTCGGGCGGCGTGATCACGACGGGGTGCGAGTAGCCCACGGTGAGCTCGAGCGCGCTGCCCTTCATCTGGCAGCGGTAACCGACGCCCTGGATCTCCAGATGCTTCTGGAATCCGGTGCTGACGCCGGCAACGGCGTTGGCCACCAGGCTGCGGGCCAGACCGTGCTGCGCCCGGTCGTTGCGGTGGTCGGTGGGGCGCTCCATGGTGACGACGCCCTCCTCGACCTTGACCGTGATGCGAGGGCTGATGTCGACGCTGAGGTCGCCCTTGGGGCCCTTCACCTTGACGTTGCCCTCGACCACCTGGAGCTCCACGCCCTTGGGGAGCGTGATCGGTGCGCGACCGACGCGGGACATCTCACCACACCTCGCAGACGATCTCGCCGCCGACGTTCTTGCGGCGGGCTTCGGAGTCGATCATGAGCCCCTGCGACGTCGACACGACCGCGACGCCGAGGCCACCGCGCACCACCGGCACGTGCTTGGCCTTGGCGTAGGCGCGCCGTCCCGGCGTCGAGACGCGGCTGATCTGGTGGATCACCGGCGCCCGCTTGGGGCCGTACTTCAGCGCGATGCGGAGCACCGGGTGGCCGTCCGCGTCGGCATCTTCGACCGACTTCAGGTAGCCCTCACGGACGAGCAGGTCCGCCAGGGCCTTCTTGAACTTGCTCGCCGGCACGTCGACGCTCGCCATGTGCACGGCCTGAGCGTTGCGGATGCGGGTGAGCATGTCAGCAATGGGATCCGTATGCATCGTTTATGGGTCCTCCTGGGGTCGGTTTCAGCGCAAAGCGCGCTGACCTGTGCCCCGCAAATGGCGCTTCTCGCTTGTCGCGCCGCCGTTCACCAGCTGGCCTTGACGACGCCGGGAAGGTAGCCCTTGTGCGCCATCTCGCGGACGCAGATGCGGCACAGGCCGAAATCGCGCAGGTACGAGCGCGAGCGGCCGCAACGGCTGCACCGGTTGACGTGACGGGCCTGGTACTTCGGCTTGCGAGCGGACTTGGCGATCTGGGCTTTCGTTGCCACGCTTCCTCCCTATTTCCGGAACGGCATGCCGAGGAGCTCGAGCAGGCTGCGCGCTTCCTCGTCGCTCTCGGCCGTCGTCACGATGGTGATGTCCATGCCACGGGTCGCGTCCACCTGGTCGTAGCTGATCTCGGGGAACACGAGCTGCTCGCGCACGCCCAGGCTGTAGTTCCCACGCCCGTCGAAGCTGTTCGCGCTCACGCCGCGGAAGTCGCGCACGCGCGGCAGGGCGACGTTGATGAGCTTGTCGAGGAACGCCCACATGCGCACCCCGCGGAGCGTCACCTTCAGTCCGACGGCCATGCCGGCGCGCACCTTGAAGTTCGACACCGACTTCTTGGCCTTGGTCACGACGGGGCGCTGCAGGGCGATCTGCCCCAGCTCCTTGGAAGCGCGCTCCAGGACCTTCGAGTCCTCGCGAGCCTCGCCCAGCCCCATGTTGATCACGATCTTCTCGACGCGGGGCAGCGCCATGGGGTTCGTGTAGCCGTGGCGCTCGACGAGCTGGCTCTTGACCTGCTCGTAGCGTTGCTTGATGGGTAGTGTCACCTTCTCCATGCTCTTCCTACTCGTCCAACCGGGCGCCGGACTTGCGGGCGACGCGGTACTTGTGCCCGCCCTCGTCGACGTCGAAGCCCACCCGCGTGAGCTCACCGGACTGCGGGTCGAGGAGCTGCACGTTGCTCAGGTGGATGGGCGCCTCCTGTTCCAGAAAGCCGCCGCGCGGGTTGTCCTGGGTGGGACGCTGCGCCTTCTTGATGACGTTGACGTTCTTCACGAGCACGCGGTTGGTGTCGCGCAGCACCGTGATGACCTCGCCTTCGGCGCCCTTGTGCTTGCCCGCGATCACGCGGACCTGGTCGCCCCGACGGATACGGATCTTCGGCCTCGACATCTCAGAGCACCTCCGGTGCGAGCGACACGATGCGCATGAAGCGCTTCTCGCGCAGCTCCCGGGCGACGGGACCGAAGACGCGGGTGCCGCGCGGCTCGTTCTGGTTGTTGATGATGACGGCGGCGTTGCTGTCGAAACGGATCGAGGAGCCGTCCTTGCGGTTGATCTCCTTCTTGGTCCGCACGATGACGGCCTTCACCACATCGCCTTTCTTGATCTGCGCGTGGGGGATGGCGTCCTTGACGGCCGCCACGACCACGTCGCCGACCGAGCCGACGAACTGCTGCCCGGTGCCCAGGACGCGGATGCATTGGATCCGCCGGGCGCCGGAGTTGTCGGCCACGTCGAGGAAGGTCTCCTGCTGGATCATGACGGAACGCTCCTGCCCTGCCCTTAGCTCCGGGCCTTCTCGAGCAGGCGCGTCACGACGAACCGCTTGCGCTTGCTGATCGGGCGGCTGGAGGTGATCTCCACCAGGTCGCCCACCTTGTACTCGTTCTGCTCGTCGTGGGCGAGGTAGCGCTTCGACAGCGTGACGACCTTGCCGTAGAGCGGGTGCTTGAGGCGCCGCTCCACGTTCACCGTCACCGTCTTGTCGGCGCCGTCGCTCACGACGCGCCCCTGCATGGCTCTCTTCATCGCGTCGTCTCCTCGGCCTTCTCGCCGGCGATGGTCAGCAGTCGAGCGATCTCACGCTTGGCCGTACGGATGCGCCTCGGGTTCGAGGCGTGCCCGACGGCAGCCTGGATCCGCAGGTCGAGGAGCTCCTGGCGGAGCTTGTCCACCTCCAGGTGGATCTCGTCCTGGGTCAGCTGGCGGATCTCATTGGGCTTCATCGTAGATCTCCCGCTCGACCATCTTGACCTTGATGGGGAGCTTGTGGCTGGCGAGGCGGAACGCCTCCTTGGCCTGCTCCTCCGTGACGTTGGCGACCTCGAAGAGCACGCGCCCCGGCTTCACCACCGAGACCCAGTACTCCACGGCACCCTTTCCCTTCCCCATGCGGACTTCCTGCGGCTTCTTGGTCACGGGCTTGTCCGGGAAGATGCGGATGTAGATCTTGCCGCCGCGCTTGAAGTAGCGGCTCATGGTCACACGGCAGGCCTCGATCTGGTTCGACTTGATCCAGGCCGGCTCCATCGCCACCAGAGCGTAGTCACCGAACGCGACGTAGTCGCCGCCCTTGGTGTCGCCCTTCATGCGGCCGCGCATCTGCTTGCGGTACTTGACGCGCTTGGGAAGGAGCATCTGCTACGACCTCTCCTTCTTGACGCGAGCACGCCCCTCACGGCGCGGCCCGTCGCGGCGGCGCGCCTGCGGCCGGCGGCGACGGCGCTTGTCCTCCTCCTGACGGGGGCGCGGCAGCACCGCGGCGCGACGCGTCTTATGACCGACGATCTCGCCGTGGAACACCCACGCCTTGACACCGATGATGCCGTAGGTGGTGCGCGCCTCGGCGGTGCCGTAATCGATGTCGGCACGCAGCGTCTGCAGCGGTACGCGCCCGTCGGAGTACCACTCGGGGCGCGCCTGCTCGGAGCCACCCAGCCGCCCGGAGCAACGGATCTTCACGCCCTGGGCGCCCGACTCCATGGTGCGCTGCACCGCCTGCTTCATGGCCCGCCGGAAGGCGAAGCGACGCTCGAGCTGCTCGGCGATACGCTTGGCCACCAGGGCCCCGTTGGTGTTGGGGTTGGGGACCTCCTGCACGTTCACGGCGATGGTGCCTGCGATGGCGCGGTCGAGCCGTGCCCGCAGGGCCTTGATCGACTCGCCGCCACGCCCGATCACCACGCCCGGCTTGGCCGTGTGGATGGTGATGTTGATGTTGTGCGCGGCGCGCTCGATGTCGATCCGGGAGATACCGGCATGGCCGACGTCCTGGAACACCGCCCGCCGGATCTCCTCGTCCTCCGTGAGGAGGCGCGGATAGTTCTTCGTGTCGGCGTACCACCGGGCGGACGGTTCCTTGTTCACGCCCAGCCGGAAGCCGACCGGATTGATCTTATTGCCCACTGCGTTCCTCCAGCGTGATCGTGATGTTGCAGGTGCGCTTCAGCATCAGGTCCGCACGACCACGCGCCCGCGGCATGTAGCGCTTGAAGGTGGGGCCATCGCCGACCTGGATGTCCTTGACGTACAGGCTGTCTTCGAACATGTCGTGGTTGTTGACGGCGTTCGCCCGAGCGCTCTGCAGCAACTTGAGGATCGGCTTCGCGGAACGCTTGTTGGTGTAGCGCAGGATGTCCTCCGCGCGCGCCACGTCCTGGCCGCGGATGAGGTCCGCCACCAGCCGCGTCTTCTGAGGCGTGACGCGCAGCATGCGCAAGGAAGCCTTGGCCTGCATCGTCAGTCCTTCCTGTTGCCGCTGTGACCGCGGAACGTGCGGGTGGGTGCGAACTCACCGAGCTTGTGCCCCACCATGTTCTCCTGCACGAACACGGGCACGTGCTGGCGACCGTTGTAGACACCGATGGTGTGTCCGACCATCTCCGGCACGATGGTGCTGCGCCGGCTCCAGGTCTTGATGACGCGACGCTCTCCGGACGCGTTGGCGGCGTCGATCTTCTTGAGCAGGTGACCGTCGACGAACGGCCCCTTCTTCAGGCTGCGGGCCATGGTCTACTTCCCCTTCCGGCGGCGCACGATGAACCGGCTCGACACCTTGCGCTTGTTGCGGGTCTTCAGGCCCTTGGCCTGCTGGCCCCAGGGGCTGACCGGCGGCCGGCCTCCGGTGGAGCGACCTTCGCCGCCGCCGTGAGGGTGGTCGACCGGGTTCATGGCACGCCCGCGCTGGTGCGGCTTGCGGCCGAGCCAGCGCTTGCGGCCCGCCTTGCCCATGACGATGTTCTTGTGCTCGCTGTTGCCCACCGCGCCGACGGTGGCGTAGCACTCGCCGTGGATGCGACGCAGCTCGCCCGACGGCAGCCGGATCGTGACGTAGTTGCCGTCACGCCCCTGGATCTGCACGCTGGTCCCGGCCGCGCGCGCCAGTTGCGCCCCCTTGCCGGGGACCATCTCGACGTTGTGCACCACCGTACCGACCGGGATGAACCGCAGCGGAAGCGCGTTGCCGACTACCGGCTCGGCGTCCGGACCGCAGACGATGCGCGTGCCCACCTCGAGGCGCTCCGGCGCCAGGATGTAGCGCTTCTCGCCATCGAGGTAGTGCAGCAGCGCGATGCGGGCGCTCCGGTTGGGATCGTACTCGATGGTCGCGACCTTGGCGGGCACACCCTCCTTGTCGCGGCGACGGAAGTCGATCTGGCGATAGCGACGCTTGTGCCCTCCGCCCCGGAAGCGCGAGGTGATGCGCCCGTGCGCGTTGCGCCCGCCGCGCTTCGCCATGCCTCCCAGCAACGACTTCTCCGGCTTGCGCGAGGTGAGCTCGCTGAACGCGGAGGTCGTCATCGTCCGGCGGGAGGGCGTGTACGGTCTGTAGCGTTTCGTTGGCATGCGTTCCCTCCCTTCCTTACGTCAGGCCTTCGAGCTGCTGGATGCGCTGCCCGGCCTGCAGGGTGACGATCGCCTTCTTGCGGAGCGCGGAGCGGCCGGGGTAGCGGCCCTGCGTCTTGATCTTGCCGCGCACCTTGAGCATGTTGATCTTGACCACGTTCACCTTGAACACGGTCTCGACGGCGTCCTTGACCTGGCTGCGGTTGGCGTTCGGGTGCACGTAGAAGGCGTACTTGCCGACCTCGATGGTGCCGATCGCCTTCTCACTCAGGACCGGCGAGAGGATCACATCGTGCGGATTCACGATCCTGCCTCCTGGGCGTCGAAGATCCTCGCGTCCGCGATGACGTGGTCGCTCCGGAGGATGTCGTAGGCGTTGAGCCCCCGCGCGGGCAGCACGTCGACCCATGGCAGGTTGCGGGCCGCCCTGCGCGCCAGGTCGTCATCGGTGACGAGGAGGACGCGCTCGCTGCCGTCGAAGCCGTGCTCGCTCGCCCAGCTGACGAACTCCTTGGTCTTGCCACCGATGCCGAACGACTCCACCAGGGTGAGCTTGCCGTCCTGCGCCCGCGCCGCCAGTGCCATGGCGAGGCCGAGGCGACGCACACGCTTGGGCAGCGTGTAGGCGTAGTCGCGCGGCTGGGGTCCGAACACGGTCCCGCCGCCCACGAAGATCGGCGCCTTGCGGTCGCCGTGACGGGCGCGGCCGGTGCCCTTCTGCGAGTAGATCTTGGCGGTCGACCCCGTCATCATGCCGCGCGTCTTGGTGGCCGCGGTGCCGCGCCGGCGCTTCGAGAGCTGCCAGGCGACGACCTCGTGGAGCACCGACTCCTTCGGCTCGGGGAGATCGAGGGTGAGCTTGCGACCGCTACCGACGACGTCCAAGGTGACCGGCATCAGTGCGCCCTCCTGTTCGACTGCCTGACGACCACCATCGCGCCGTTCGGGCCGGGAACGGCACCCTTGATGAGGAGGAGGTTGTCGTCCTTGCGGACGTCCACCACCTCGAGGCCCACCGTCGTGACGGGCGCGGCGCCGTAGCGACCGGCCATGCGCTTGCCCTTGTAGACGCGGCCGGGCGCCTTGCGGTTCCCGATCGAGCCGCCGTGGCGGTGCTTCTTCTTGGTGCCGTGGGTGGCCGGCATGCCGCCGAAGCCCCAGCGCTTGACCACGCCGGCGGTCCCGCGACCCTTGCTGTTGCCGGTCACGTCCACCGTCTCGCCCGGCTCGAAGATCTCGACCGTGATGCTGTCGTCGTCCGGAGCGTAGTCACGGAACTCCACCAGATGACGCTGCGGCGCGACCCCCGCCTTGCGGAAGTGCCCGAGCTGGGGCTTGTTCGCGAGCTTCTCGCGCTTCTCCACCCAGCCGAGCTGCACGGCCGAGTAGCCGTCGCGCTCCGGCGTCTTGCGCTGCACCACGGGGCAGGGCCCGGCGAGGACGACGGTCACCGGCACCAGCCGGTCGTCCTTCCACACCTGGGTCATGCCCACCTTGGTGCCGAGAATGCCTTTCACGCTCATCGTCCTCCGACGGTCTTGATCTCGATGTCCACCCCGGTCGGCAGATCGAGGTGCATGAGGGAATCGATGGTGCTCTTCGTCGGCGACTTGATGTCGATCAGCCGGTTGTGGGTGCGGATCTCGAAGTGCTCCCGGCTGTCCTTGTCGACGAACGGCGAACGCAGCACGCAGAACCGGCGGATACGCGTAGGGAGGGGGACCGGCCCGGCGACCTTCGCGCCCGTGCGCCGGACGGTCTCCACGATCTTGGTCGCGGAGCTGTCCAGGCTACGGTGATCGAACGCCTTGAGCTTGATTCGGATCTTGGGCGCCGCCATGGTTACTTCGTCACGGCCGTCACGACACCCGCACCGACCGTCCGACCCCCCTCACGAATCGCAAACCGAAGCCCCTCCTCCATCGCAATCGGCTTGATCAACTCCACCCCAAGCTCCACATTGACACCACCCCCGTCACATCCGTCGTCCGAAAGTAAAACTGCGGCCGATACCCAGAAAAAAACGCGCTATGCCGCCCCCCCTCCTCCTTCTTCAACACATACACACTCCCCCGAAACACCGTATGCGGCGTAATCGACCCAGGCTTCGCCAACACCTGCCCCCGCTCAATCTCCTCACGCCCCACACCACGAAGAAGCACCCCAACATTGTCCCCAGCCATCCCCGACGACAACGTCTTCCGATGCATCTCCACACCCGTCACCACCGTCTTACGCGTATCCCCAAGACCCACGATCTCAACCTCATCACCGGTCTTGACCTCACCACGCTCAATACGACCCGTCGCCACCGTCCCACGACCCGTAATCGTAAACACATCCTCCACCGGCATCAAAAACGGCTTCTCCGTATCCCGCACCGGCGTCGGCACATACGCATCCACCGCATCCAACAACTCCCAAACCTTATCCACCCACGCATCCTCACCACGCTGCATGTTCGGATTCCCATGCAACGCCTCCAACGCCTTCAACGCCGACCCCGACACCACCGGAATCTCATCCCCCGGAAACTCATAACTACTCAGAAGCTCCCGAACCTCCATCTCCACAAGCTCCAAAAGCTCCTCATCATCCACCATGTCCACCTTGTTCAAAAACACCACAATCGACGGCACCCCCACCTGACGCGCCAACAAAATATGCTCACGCGTCTGCGGCATCGGCCCATCCGCAGCCGACACCACCAACACCGCCCCATCCATCTGCGCCGCCCCCGTAATCATGTTCTTCACATAATCCGCATGCCCCGGACAATCCACATGCGAATAATGCCGCGCAGACGTCTGATACTCCACATGCGCCGTATTGATCGTAATCCCCCGCGCCTTCTCCTCCGGCGCCTTATCAATCTGATCGTAATCCTGAATCTCCACATTCGGATCCGCCGCCGCAGCCGCAAACGTAATCGCAGCCGTCAACGTCGTCTT
>JARRMM010000080.1:0-19355 GCA_037386005.1 Deinococcales bacterium
CGAAGGGGCTGTGAAGCGGTTCGGGGCCGTCGAAGCGCTACGTTGCGTAGACCTCGATCTCAACCGAGGCGAGGTCCTGGCCCTGGTGGGCGATAACGGCGCGGGGAAGTCGACGCTCATCAAGGCCATCGCGGGTGTGTACCAGGTCGACGCCGGAACCGTCCGACTCGACGGCGAGACCGTCCACTTCCACACGCCCCGGGATGCACGCCGCGCGGGCATCGAGACCATCTACCAGGACCTGGCACTTGCCGATCAGCTCGATGTGGGGGCCAACATCTTCCTCGGTCGCGAGCCCGTGCGCCGCCTGCTCGGCCTCATCCCCATCATCGACAAGCGCAAGATCAAGGCCGAGATCGGCGATCTTCTCAAGCGCATCGAGAGCCACATCCCGGACGTGGATGCCGTCGTTCGCGACCTGTCCGGTGGGCAGCGGCAGGCCGTCTCCATCGCCCGGGCGCTGTTCTGGAAGGCGCGCGTGGTCATCATGGACGAGCCGACGGCCGCGCTCGCGGTCATGGAGACGCGGAACGTTCAGCACATGGCGCGGCAGTTGGCACAGGAGGGCGTGGGCGTCCTCTACATCGGCCACAACCTCATCGAGATCCTGGACATCGCCGACCGGATCCTCGTGATGCACCGCGGCAAGATGGTCTTCGAGGCCGCAGCCGCCGACACCAACCAGGACGAGCTGATCAAGTACATGACGGGGTTCTCAGAGCTCTCTGGGCGGGCCGCCGAAGACGGTCGCGCCGACGAGCTCGGAAAGGGGCAATCCATATGAAACGGCTCATCACAGTGCTGGCGGTCGCCGCTCTGGCGGGCGCCTGGGGGCTTGCACAGAACGCTCCCGTCTCCTCCCTGACCATTCCGGTCATCGTGAAGGCGACGAACTCGCAGTACTGGCAGTACGTGTTTGCTGGCGCCAAGGCCGCCGCCAAGGATCTCGGTATCAACGTGAAGACGCTCGGCGCGCCGGCCGAAAGCGACGTCGCCCAGGAGATCTCGATCCTCGAGGATGCCGTCACCCAGAACCCGCCGGCGATCGTCATCGCTCCCACGGCCTATGATCCCCTGGCAGCTCCCATCGAGAAGGCCACCAAGGCAGGCATCCCCGTCATCGTCATCGACTCCAGCGTGAACACGAACGCATACGCGTCGTTCCTGTCCACCGACAACGAGGCTGCCGGACGGCTGGCCGCCGACCAGCTCGCCGCGGCGATCAAGGCCAAGACCGGCAGTGACTCGGGCAACGTCGCCTACCTCACGGCGCTTCCCAACGTCGGGTCGCTGACGGCTCGCGACAAGGGCTTCACGGAGGAGATCGCTTCGAAGTACCCGAACCTGAAGGTCGTCGATCACCGCTACGGCAACAACGACCCCGCCAAGGCCCTGAGCAACACCAATGACATCCTCACCAAGTATCCCGATCTGGTGGGCATCTTCGCTGACAACAACATGATGGGCGACGGCGCGGGACGCTCCGTCCAGGAGAACAACAAGACCGGCAAGATCTCGCTGGTGGCGTTCGACACCGACGACCAGGAGATCAGCTTCCTGAAGTCGGGCGTCATCGACGCGCTCATCGTCCAGGACCCCTACATGATGGGTTACGCTGGCGTGTGGTACGCCGCTGCAGCGCACTTCGGCGCCCGCCTGCCCAAGAACCTCGACACGGGCGTTTCGGCCGTGACCAAGGCCAACATCGACCAGCAGCCCGCCGTCGGACTGTTGGACGCTTCCAAGCGCCAGCTCAGCCCATTCACGGGCCAGTGATCGTTGTGGGGAGCGCCGGCGTTGCCGGCGCTCCCCTTCTCTCGACGGAACGCATGTGGAGAGCACCATGACCGCCGTCCGCCGCCCCTTCGGCCTGAGGATCGGAGCCCTGCTCCAGCTCTTCGTCTTCTTCCTGACGGCGCTGGTCTGGGCCGGGCTGGCGCTGTTCGCCCCACGATTCCTCACGGCGCACAACATCACGAACATCCTCCGGCAGGTGTCCATCGTCAGCGTCATCGCCTTCGGTGAGCTGTTCACGGTGATCATCGCCGGGATCGACCTCACGGTCGGTTCTCTGGCGGCCCTCAGCGGTGTGGTCCTCGCGGTCCTCGTGGCGGCCGGGGTGCCGCTCGCGCTGGCCATCCTCGCCGGGCTCCTGGTGGGCGCCGTCGTTGGCCTCATCAACGGCATCGGGACGTTCCGGCTGGGGATCCCCGCGTTCATCATCACGCTCGCCGGACTCGAGGCCTATCGTGGCGTGGCGCTTCTGGTATCGGGAGGCCTGTCGATCGCGAAGCTCCCGCCTTCATTCTCCAACTTCGGGTCTGCGGTCACGGCCGGCATCCCGAATCTCTTCCTGGTGACGCTCATCGTGGGCCTCATCGCCGACTTCGTCCTGCGCTACACCCGCACTGGACGTTACCTGTTCGCCATCGGGAGCAGCGAGGAGGCCGCCCGCCGCGCCGGTATCTCGGTCGGGACCGTGACCGTTCTCGCGTACGTGGTGAGTGGTGTGCTCGCCGCCGTAGGGGGCATCCTGCTGGTCGCCCGGCTCTCCGTCGGCAGTCCGACCGCGGCGACCGGCTACGAGCTGCAAGCGATCGCCGCGGCGGTCGTCGGGGGCGCCAGTCTGTTCGGTGGACGCGGTTCCATCTTCGGCACCTTCATCGGTGCGCTGCTCTTCGCGACCATCGGCAACGGGGCCAACCTGCTCGGCATCGACCCGTTCTGGGAGATGGTCGCAGAAGGCGTACTCATCGCGCTCGTCGTGTACATCGACAACGTTCAGAAGCGGCGCTACGCTGGCGGCTGAGCCTTGAAGAAGCATTTCGTCATCGCCCACGACCTGGGGACGAGCGGCGACAAGGCCACGCTCTTCGACTCGGATGGCGGTCAGCGCGGAAGCGCGTTCCACGCCTACGAGACGGAGTACCCCCGACCTGGCTGGGCGGAGCAGGACGCCGAGGCCTGGTGGTCAGCGGTGTGCAGCTCGACGCGCGCTCTGCTCGACCAGTCCGGCGTGCCGGCCTCCGATGTCGCCGCCATCGGCTTCAGCGGCCAGATGATGGGCTGCGTTCCCCTCGCAGAGGACGCCAGGCCGCTCCGAAAGGCGATCATCTGGGCCGACCATCGCGCGCTCGACCAGGAGCGGTGGTGCGCCGAGCGCGTTTCGCCCGACGCCGTCTACGACATCACGGGCCACCGCCTGAGCGCGTCCAACTCACTGTGCAAGATGCTCTGGCTGCGGGACAACGAGCCGCAGCTGTACGCGAAGACGCACAGGTTCGTGCAGGCCAAGGACGCGATCGTCGCTCGACTGACCGGGAACTTCGTTACGGACTTCTCCGATGCCTCGGGCACGAACCTGCTGGACCTCGGAAGCAGGCGCTACTCGGAGACCGTCGTGGACGCCTCGCAGCTCGATCCTGATAAGCTGCCCACCCTGGCCGAGTCGACGTCGGTAGCAGGCACGGTGTTGCCGGCAGCCGCAGAAGCGATCGGGCTAGAAGCGGGAACGGCCGTCGTGATCGGCGCGGGCGACGGCGCCTGCGCCACACTCGGCGCCGGGGCCTATGTCGAAGGCCGTACGTACGCGAGCGTCGGCTCCAGCGCTTGGATCGCCCTCGCCTCGGAGCGCCCGCTGCTCGACCCCCAACGGCGCACGTTCACCTTCGCCCACATCGTGCCCGGTCTCTACATCCCGTGCGGGACGATGCAGGCCGCGGGGATATCGTATCGCTGGGTCGCTGAGCTGCTGTCCGGTTCCGAAAGGCCCGACCGGGGCACGGACGACGGCCTGACGTTCGAGCGGCTGAACGAACTCGCGTCGGCAGCACCCGCCGGGAGTCGCGACCTGATCTTCCTGCCCTATCTCCTGGGAGAGCGAAGCCCACGGTGGGACCCGAGCGCCCGCGGGGCGTTCGTCGGTCTCACCGTCGGACACGGTGAGACCGAGCTCATAAGGTCGGTTGCAGAGGGTATCGTGATGAACCTGCGCTTGATCTTGGACGTCTTCGCCGAGCTCGGGGCCCGCAGGGACGTAGTGCGTACGGTCGGCGGTGCCGCCGCGAGCCGCTTCTGGAATCAGCTCATGGCAGACGTCTTCGCGGTCCCTGTGCGCCCCATGCGGCACCTCGCCGACGCGACCTCGATGGGCGCAGCCGTCGCGGCAGGTGTTGGGGTAGGGCTGTACGAGGGATTCGACATCATCGATACGATGAACCCGGTCGGGGATGCGGTGGCGCCGGATCCGGCCGCAACTCGCGCATACGAGCGTCAGCTATCCGCGTTCGAGGCCATGTACCAGGCGCTCTCGCCAGCGTTCGCCTTGCAGGATCAACGGCGCATGGCGGCCTCAGACGAGTGAGGAACTAGATCTCCCGTCAGGTCCTGAGCCTGGATCCCAGGGTTCACGTACGGCGAAGCCATGACGGCGCGAGGGAGAACCATGCATCTCTACATCGACAGCGCAGACTCGAGCGATCTCGGCACGCTTCCCGTGCACCCGGTCTTCTGGGGCGTGACGACCAATCCCACGCTGCAACGTGCGGCGCACGTAGATGAGGAGGCCCTCGAGGATCTCGTGAGGCACCTGCTCGCGGCCGGGGTCAAGGCCGTGCATGTGCAGGTCAAGACGAGGGACGTGGACGGCATCGTAGAGCAGGGCCTCGCATACGCATCGTGGGGAGAGAAGGACCGCATCTTCGTCAAGGTGCCGGCCACCAGGTCGGGCTTCGAGGCCGTACGCCGGCTGGCCCTGCAGGGCGTCGCCTGCACCATCACGGCCGCGTTCGAAGTCGAGCAGGTGCTCTTCGCCAAGGCATGCGGCGCGCGGTACGTCGCTCCCTACCTTGGCCGCATGAACGATGCCGGGGTCGACGGTCTCGCGCGCATCGCTCGCATGCACGCCGTGCTGGAGCGCTACCAGGCTCCATCGGAACCAGCCTGCCGACTGCTGGTGGCGAGCGTGCGCACGATGGATGATCTCCGGTCGCTACTCGACATCGGGGTGGGTGCCGCAACCATCAAGCCCGACCTGGCAAGGCAGATGCTCGAGAACGAGGCCACGCTCAGCTCAGAGGACGCCTTCCTGGCCGATGCGGCCGCGGGTGAGCGCGGGGAGTGACCGTTGACCGGAAGGCGCGTGCGCGCTCGACGATCCTCCGGCAACAGCCCGCCACCGGCACGGCACGTACGGTCAGCCATCGCACCCGGCCCGACGCACAGTCGGTCGCGTGGAGCGCCAGACCATCCGCCATATGACACTTTCATGACACTCTGCCCTCCGCGCCGTAGGTAGGCTGTTCCCCCGTGGATCGACTGGTACTGATGGGCGTATCGCACCGCCGGGGAGGCGCCCGCGCGTTGGAGGCCTACCAGCAGGCGTACGCCGGCGACGGCCTGGAGCGCTTGCGCCGGGCCGGCCTGCAGGAGTTCGTCCCCATCGTCACCTGCAACCGCTGGGACGTAGCCATGGTGGTGCCGGAGGGCCGCGAGGTCGAGGAGCTGCGCCGCCGGCTGGCGCTCGACGGGCAGCAGCGCCCCTACGCCTTCGTGGCCGACGGCGCGTTGGAGCAGCTCGCCCGGGTGGCGTCGTCGCTCGACTCCCTGAACCCCGGCGAGGACCAGATCATGCGGCAGGTACGCGAGGCCTACGGCGCCGCCCAGCACAGCGGCAGCACCGGCCCTACCACCGCCTTCGCCTTCGAGACCGCGCTGCGCGTGGCGAAGCGGGTGCGGCGCGAGGTGGCGCTGGCGCCCGTCCACGCCTCGCTGTTCAGCCTGGCGCGGCCCGAGCTTGAGCCGCTCTTGCCCCCCGGCACCGCCGTCGCCGTGCTCGGCGCCGGCGAGATGGGCACGCTGGCCGCGCGCTCGCTCCGCGAGCTCGAGGGCGTGCGTGTCCTCGTCGTGAACCGGACGGCCGAACGGGCCGAGGCCGTGGCCCGTAGTGCCGGCGCCGAGGCGATGCCGCTGTCCCGCTTCCTGACGGAGCCGCCGAACGTGACCGCCCTGGTCTGCGCCACGCCCGCCCACCACCTCGTGGACGCGGTGCTGCTGAGCCGGATGCCGTCGCTGCGGCTCGCCGTGGATCTGGGCATCCCCCGCAACGTGGATCCCGCCGCCGCGCGCCGTCGCAATGTGCGGGTGCTGGACGTGGACGGCCTGCAGGCCGCCGGGCGCGAGCGCCGCGACGAGCTCTCCGGCAAGCTGGCCGAGGCCGAGCGCATCGTCCGCCTGGAGCTGGACGAGGCCGTGCAGGCCTGGACCGAACGGCAGCTCGGCCCCTCCATCCGGCGGCTGCGCGCGCTCTACCTCGACACCATCGGCGACGCGCTGCCGCCCGAGGCGGCGCAGCGCCTCGCCCACCGCTTCGCCCATGTGCCGGTGAAGGGGCTGCGCGCGCTGGCGCGCGAGCACGGTCTCGACGCCGCCCGCACCTTCCTGATCGAGGCCGGCCTGGCGGAGGCCGAGCCGGTGGAGCCCTCGTGAGCGCCAGCCCGGACGCCAGCCCGGCACGACCCGCCCCGACCCGCGTGAACGCGGCGGACCGTTCGTGAGCCAGCTGCCCGATTACCTGCGTGGCGTCCGCGGCCGGCCCGGTGAGGGTCAGCGCGTGCGCATCGCCACGCGCGGCAGCGAGCTCGCCCTGCACCAGGCACGCGGTGTCCAGGCCGAGCTGGAGGCGCTCGGCGCCGAGGTCGAGCTGGTCCTGGTCGAGACTCAGGGCGACCGCGACATGGGGCCCTTCGCCACCCTGCGGGGCCAGGGCTTCTTCACCAAGGCGGTGCAGCAGGCGCTGCTCGAGGGGCGTGCGGACCTGGCGGTGCACTCCCACAAGGACCTGCCCAGCGCGCCCGCGCCCGGGCTCGAGATCGCCGCGGTGCCCGCCCGGGTCGACGCCCGCGATGTGCTGGTCCTACGCCCCGAAGCCCATGACGAGGCCGAGGACCCCTTCCCGCTGCGCGCGGGCGCGGTGGTGGGCACCAGCGCGGCGCGCCGGCGGGACCAGCTCGGCCGGCTGCGGCCCGACCTCGTGCTCGTCGAGATGCGCGGCAACGTGCCGACCCGCCTGCGCAAGCTGCGCGAGGGCGCCTGCGACGCCCTGGTGCTGGCGGCCGCCGGCCTCGACCGGCTGCGGCCCGACCTGGAGGGCCTGACGGTGACGCGGCTCGATCCGGCGGCCTTCGTGCCGGCCCCGGCCCAGGGCGCCCTGGCGCTCGAGATCCGCCGTGGCGACGACGCGCTGGCCTCGCTGCTGACCGAGCTCCACGACCTGGCTGCCGCCAAGACCGTGTCCGCCGAGCGCGGCCTGATGGCGATGCTCCAGGGTGGCTGCCAGCTGGCGCTGGGTGCGCACGCCCGTCTCGACGGCACCCAGGTGCGGCTCCGCGCCTACTACGAGGGGACCGTCGTCGAGACGGAGCACCCGACCGGCGAGGGCGCCGCCATGCTGGCCTTCGATGCCCTCGGCAGGCCCTATCCAGCGAGGAGCGGTGAAGGATGAAGATCGTGTTGACTCACTCGGAGGGCCGCTTCGATGGGCTGGCCGAGGGGCTCCGCAGGCGCGGCCACGAGGTCGTGCACGCACCCCTGATCGTGACGCGCCCGCGTTCCGGCGAGGACGCCCGCGCCGACGCCTCCGAGCTGTTGGCGCTGCCCTGGCTGCTCTTCACCAGCCGCTCGGCGGTGGAGGCGTGGGCGGTGCTCGGCGTTGGCTGGACGGCGCCCGACGGCCACGCGCCACGCCTGGGCGCGGTGGGCCGCCAGACGGCGTCGGCCCTGCGGAAGCAGGGCGCGGAACCCGCCCTCGTGGCCGAGCGCTCCTCGCGCGCGGCCGGTCTGGCCGAGGCCTTCCTGGAGCACCCCGCGGCGGCCGGTCCGGTGGGGCTGCCGCAGGGCGACCGGGCGCGGCCGACGCTGCGCCGGGCGTTGGAGGAGATGGGCTTCGAGACCCGGCCGCTGGTGTTGTACGAGACCGTCACACAGCCTTGGACGGGCGAGGCTGAGGGCAGCGAACGTCCGGGCGCCGGAGGCGCCACCGAGCTGATCGTGCTGGCGAGCCCGTCGGCCGCCGAGGCCCTGCCGGGCGAGGTGGCCCGCCGGGCGACCCTCGTGGCCATCGGGCCCACCACGGCGGCGGCCTTGGAGCACCGCGGGTTGCCGTGCCGCCAGGCGTCGACGCCGAGCGTCGGCGGTGTGCTGGCGGAGGTCGACGCCGTGCTGGCCGAGCCCGGGGGCGCCGGACCCGACGAATCCGGAGCGGTCGGCGACGAAGGAGGCAGGTCATGAGTCGAACCCTGGACCGGGAGCCGAGCCCGCGCGGCGGCGTGACGTCCGAGCGCGCCTGGCCCGCGCCGGTGGAGCGGCCGCGCCGGCTGCGCACGACCGCCGCCATGCGCGCGCTGGCCAGCGAGACGATGGTGGCGCCTCACCAGCTCGTGGCGCCGTTCTTCGTGACCGCGGGCCCCGACGTCGAGCAGCCGATCGCCTCCCTGCCCGGCGTGTCGCGCCTCGGCACGGAGCCCCTGCTCCGGCGGCTCGAACGGGCGCTCGAGCTGGGGATCCGCTCGGCGGTGCTGTTCGGCGTGGTGGACGGCTCGCACAAGGACCCGCAGGCGCACGCCGCCGACGACCCCGAGGGGCCGGTGGCGGCCGCGCTCCGTGCGGCCCGCGCCGCCTTCGGCGACGATCTGGTGCTGATGACCGACGTGTGCCTGTGCGGCTACACCGATCACGGCCACTGCGGCGTGCTCGCCAGCACACCGCGCGGCGTGGTGGTCGACAACGACGCCAGCCTGGACCGGCTCGCCGCCATGGCGGTGGCCCACGCCGAGGCCGGCGCCGACGTGGTCTCGCCCAGCGACATGATGGACGGCCGCGTCGCCGCCCTGCGGGGCGCGCTCGACGCGGCCGGCTTCGAGAACGTCGCGGTGCTGTCGTACGCGGTGAAGTACGCCTCGGCCTTCTACGGTCCGTTCCGCGACGCGGCCGGCTCGGCGCCCAGCCGCGGCGCAGCGGGCGCGGGCGACGGCGCCGTCGCGAGCTCGGGGGGCTGGGGGCGCGGCGTCCCCATCCACCACGACCTGACGCCGCCGAGCGACCGCGCCACCTACCAGATGGACTACCGCAACGCCCGCGAGGCGCTGCGCGAGGCCGAGCTCGACGAGGCCGAGGGGGCCGACATGCTGATGGTGAAGCCGGCGCTGCCCTACCTCGACGTGCTGGCGCGCCTGCGGCCCCGCACCCAGCTCCCGCTGGTGGCCTACTTCGTGTCGGGCGAGTACGCCATGCTCAAGGCGGCCGCAGCGGCGGGTGCCCTGGACGAGGCGGCCGCCGTGCGGGAGGCGCTCACCGCCATCCGGCGCGCCGGCGCCGACCTGATCTTCACCTACCACGGCATCGAAGCGCTGGAGAAGGGCTGGCTGGCGTGAGGCCCGGAGGGCTCCCGGTATATTTCGTGGGGCGACATCGGTTTTCTCCCAGTAACATGAGGCGGAGGCGCAGCTGAGGATGCCGCGCCCACGGCCGTTCGCGCCCCACCGGCGGATCCGCTGGGCCCGCTCCCGAGCCGCTACGCGGGTGGCGTTCGGGGTCATCGTGGTGTTCGTGCTGAGCCAGGCGGCGTGGTGGATCGTCTTCGAGTTCCGCACCATCCACCAGGCGACACGCGAGCAGCTCGACGCGTGGCAGCGCGACGCTCAGCTCGCCAACGAGGTGCTGGCGCAAGCCGGCGAGACGGCCGGCGGCACCCTGAGCGGGGTTCCGAACGTCGGCGGCGGCGCCCGCCAGCACGCCATCCAGCAGCGCATCCTGGCGCGCTACCCGCACCTCACCTTCGAGGGGACGCTCCCGAACGGCCACTTCGTGGTGGACCCCGCCAGCCGCGCGAGCTTCCTGGCAGCCCAGAACCGGCACCTGCGGATGTTCGCCTTCGAGGGCCCCACCTTCGCGCTGGTGGTGCTGTCGATGCTGCTCCTGATCGCCGCCACGCTGCGAAGCGAGCGGGAGTTGAAGCGGCGCCAGCAGAACTTCCTCTCGGCCATCACGCACGAGTTCAAGACGCCCATCAGCACGCTGCGGTTGCTGGTGCAGACGGCCCAGATGCGCAGCCTCCCTCCGGAGAAGCAAGAGGAGTACCTTCGGCGGATGGAGGCCGAGCTCGACCGGCTCGAGCGCACCAGCGAGCAGGTCCTCGCGAGCGCCCGCCTCGAGCACGCCGAGAACGCCCCGGACTTCGGCGCGCTCGAGCTCAACCACGTCGTGCAGGGCATCGTAGGGGCCGCCCGCTCCGGCCTGGAGGCGCGCGGCGCCCTCCTGAAGGTCGACTACGCACCCGAGCCGCTGCCGGTCTCCATCGACCCCGACGCTTTCGCGGTGGTCCTCAACAACCTTCTGGACAACGCCGTGAAGTACACTCCCGGAGCGGAGCGGCCGGTGCGCGTCAAGCTCGAGCGCCGCGGCGAGTGGATCGACGTGCACGTGGACGACCAGGGCGTGGGCGTGACCGAGGGTGAGGAGGAACGCGTGTTCGAACGCTTCTACCGGACCGGCGACGAGATGACGCGCGAGTCCGAGGGCGTCGGGCTCGGGCTCCACCTGGTCCGCAGCATCACCGAGGCCATGAACGGCAGCGTGCGGGCCGGGCCCAATCCCGGCGCCGAGCGCGGCTCCCGCTTCACCGTGACGCTGCCGCGTCGTGCGGCCTCCACCCAGCTGGAGCGGGCCGAGGACGGCGGCGGGGCAGCGACCCCGAGGGGAGCGGCATGACGGCGGCGCCACGGCCGTCCCGCGGCGCCGCGCGCGCGGACGCCCGCGTCCTGATCGTCGAGGACGAGTCCGCCCTCGCCGACGTGCTGGCCGACAACCTCCGCGACGAGGGCCTCGCCGTCAGCACCGCCGGGGACGGGACCGCGGGCGAGCGGCTGTGGGCCGAGGAGCGTCCGGACCTCAAGGCGCTGCTCCGGCGCCGTGGCTGGTCGAAGGAAGCGCCCCGCGCGGGCTTCCACTTCGCCGGCCACTTCGTCGACTACCGCTCCTGGACCGCCGAGCTGGCCGGAGGAGGGCGCGAGCCGCTGGGCGAGCGTGAGTTCCGCATCTTCCGGGTGCTGGCCGAGCGCCAGGGCGAGGTGGTGAGCCGCGACGACATCCTCGACGCGGTGTGGGGCGACGACGCTTTCCCCTCCAGCCGCACCGTGGACAACTTCGTGCTGAGGCTGCGCAAGCTGTTCGAGCCCGATCCCTCCGCGCCCCGCTACTTCCACACCGTGTGGGGGGTGGGCTACCGCTTCACACCCGACGGCGAGGCGGAGGAGACGCTGTGAGCGCCCCGCGCGCAGCGGCCCCCCCTCCCAGCCTCGCGCAGGAGACGCTGTGACCCAGGACGATCCCCTCTTCCTCCGCGCCGCCCGCGGCGAGGACACGCCCCACGCGCCGATCTGGATCATGCGCCAGGCCGGCCGCTACCTCCCGGAGTACCGCGCCCTCAAGGCGCGGCACAGCTTCTGGGAGATGGTCCGCACCCCCGAGCTCGCTGCGGAGGTGACGTTGCAGCCCATCACGCGCTTCGGGCTCGACGCCGCCATCCTCTTCAGCGACATCATGACGCCGCTGCCCCCCATGGGCGTGAGCATCGACTTCGACCCCGGCCCGGTGTTCGAGCGGCCGGTGCGCACGCGTGAGCAGGTCGAGGCGCTGGCCGTGCCGGAGGAGGACGATCTCGCACCCTTCGTGGCGGACGCTCTGCGCCTGCTGCGCGCCAGCTCGTCCGTGCCGGTCATCGGCTTCGCCGGCGCGCCGCTGACGCTCGCGGCCTACGCGGTCCAGGGCGGCGGGAGCAAGGACTTCGCCGAGTTCCGCGGCTTCCTGCGGGCCGAGCCTGCCGCTGCGCATGCCCTGCTCGAGAAGCTCACGGAGGTGACCCTGCGCTACCTGCGCATGCAGGTCGCGGCCGGCGCCCAGGCGGTGCAGCTGTTCGACTCCTGGGCGGGGCTGCTGGACGAGCGCAACTACCGCGCGTTCGGCCTGCCCTACGCCCAGCAGGTGCTGGCGGGGCTGTCCGGGGCGGGCGCGCCGCGCATCTATCTGGCGGTGGATGCCAGCCATCTGCTTCCCGCCATCGCCGAGCTCGACGTCGAGGTGGTCAGCGTCGACTGGCGCCGGCCGCTCTCCGCCGTCCGGCGCGCGCTACCCGGCAAGGCGCTGCAGGGCAACCTCGATCCGGCCGCCCTGCTCGGCCCGCCCGACGACCTCGTGACCGAAGCGGAGCGGGTGTTGCACGAGGGGCTCGGCGGAGCGCACGTCTTCAACCTCGGGCACGGCATCCTGCGGCAGACGGATCCGGCCGCGGTGGCGCGCCTCGTCGACGTGGTGCGCGGCTTCGACCGCCGCACCGCCGCTTGGCGCGACGCCGCGCCCGCACGCCCCGAAGGGAGCCGCGGATGAGCCGGCGCGAGCGGGTGGTCGACGTCATGCGCGTCGGCCAGGCGGAGCTGATCGAGGGCTTCGAGACGATCGACGGGCAAGGGCGCTTCCAGGAGCACAGCTGGGAGCGTCCCGGCGGAGGTGGGGGCACCGCCCGCGTGCTGGAGGGCGGGCGTGTGTTCGAGCGCGCCGGCGTGAACCTGTCGGTGGTGCACGGCGAGCACGTCCCCGACAGCCTGGCGCGCCAGCACCCTGCAGCCGCGGGCAAGCCCTTCTTCGCGACCGGCGTGTCGATGGTCCTGCACCCGGTGAACCCGTACGTGCCCGCCTTCCACGCCAACTTCCGCTACTTCGAGACCGGCGCCGAGGACGATCCGGACGCCCTGTGGTGGTTCGGAGGCGGCGCCGACGCGACGCCCAGCTACCCCTTCGCCGAGGACGCGGTGCACTTCCACCGGAGCCTGCAGGCGCTCTGCGAGCGCCACCCGGACGTGGCCGACTACCCGCGCTGGAAGGCGATCTGCGACGACTACTTCACCATCCGGCACCGCCACGAGATGCGCGGCATCGGCGGCATCTTCTTCGACGAGATCAGCGCCCCCGAGGAGGGCGACTTCGACGCCGAGCTGGGCTTCGTCCGGGACGGCCTGGGGTCGCTGCTGGAGAGCTACCTGCCGGTGGTCGAGAGGCGCATGGAGCTGCCCTACGGCGAGCGCGAGCGCGACTGGCAGCTCTACCGCCGGGGCCGCTACGTCGAGTTCAACCTGGTCTACGATCGGGGAACGGTGTTCGGGCTGCAGACGCAGGGCAACATCGAGGCGATCCTGATGTCGATGCCGCCCCTGGCGCGCTGGACCTTCGACCACCACCCCGCGCCCGGCAGCCCCGAGGAAGCCGCCCTCGGCTTCTTCCAGCCACGCGACTGGGTCGGCGCCGAGGCGGCGGCGCTCGACGCCGGCGGGGGCGCGTGAAGGGCGGCCACCGCGCGCCCCGGCGCGCCCCGGCCGACACCAGCCGACCCCTGGCGGCCGCGCGCCGCCCTGCGGCGGGCAGGTGCCGCCGCCATCCCCTGAGAGGACGGTGACCGCATGGGCGACGGACCCACGGGAATCGTGATGATGAACCTGGGAGGACCCAAGGACCTCGGCGAGGTCCAACCCTTCCTCCTCGAGCTCTTCGCCGACCGCGAGATCATCCAGCTGCCGATGCAGGACTGGCTCGGCCCCTTCATCGCGCGCCGGCGCACCAAGAGCGTGCAGCGCAACTACACCGACATCGGCGGCGGCTCACCGATCCTGAAATGGACCGAGGAGCAGGGGAGGGGCATGGTCGAGCGCCTCGACGAGCTCTCGCCCGCCACGGCGCCCCACAAGTTCTACGTGGCGTTCCGCTACGTCGCGCCCAAGAGCGAGGACGCGCTCAAGGCCATGAAGGCGGACGGCGTGACGCGTGCGGTGGCCTTCACCCAGTACCCGCAGTTCTCCTGCTCCACCACCGGTTCCTCGCTCAACGAGCTGTGGCGCGCTGCCCGTCGGCTCGATCTCGACGGCGCCTTCGAGTGGAGCGTGCTCGACCGCTGGCCCACCCACCCGCGCTTCATCGAGGCGATGACGCGCACGGTGGAGGACGGCCTGGCGCAGTTCGACGAGGACGAGCGCGACGACGTGCTGATCGTGTTCAGCGCCCACTCGCTGCCGATGAGCGTGATCAACCGCGGCGACGCCTACCCCGGAGAGATCGGCGCCACCGTCCACGAGGTCATGAAGCGCCTCGGCTACGGTTACGAGTACCTGATCTCGTACCAGAGCTCGGTGGGGCCGGTGCCGTGGCTGGGGCCGTCCACCGAGCAGGTCGTCAAGGACCTCGGCGCCAAGGGCCGCAAGAACGTCCTGGTCGTCGGGATCGCGTTCACCAGCGACCACATCGAGACCCTCCACGAGCTCGACATCGAGTACGGCGAGCTCGCCCACGAGGTGGGCGTCACCAACTTCAAGCGCGCCCCCGCGCTGAACGGGCTGCCGCTGTTCCAGGACGCGCTTGCCGAGGTGGTGGCGGAGCACCTCGCCTCGGGCGAGGCCTGCACCCGCCAGTACGGGCTGCGCTGCCCGGGCTGCACCAACGAGCAGTGCCGTAACATCCTCAACCCGGTGGCGCCCTTCCGGCGGACGGCGCTATCGGCGAACGGCAAGGCGACCCGCTAGGCCCGGCAGACCCGCCGGTTCTCTGGCTCGTTCGGCCGCGGGCCGCGCGGTCGCCGGCCCGTCCGATCGGGCTCGCGCCGTTCACGCCTCCGGCGGCCTCCCGCTCTGGAAGGGGAGCGGCTCGCCCGTCTCCAGCAGCGTCTTGAGCCCGCTCAGGATCTCGTTCCAACCGCCTCCGGCGCCGGAGTCCTCGGCCTGGCCGGCGGCGACGGCCCCCCACATGGGCGCTCCCGTGAGGTCGTGCGTCACCGTGACCCGGGTGACGCCACCGCGCACCGGCTCGAGCTCCCAGGTCAGGCGCGTCGCGGCCTCCGCGGCGAGCTCGGGAGACATGGTCATGCGCCAGGTCTGCACCAGCCGCCGTGGCGGGTCGGCCTCGAGGACCTCGCCCTCCCCGATGATGTCGGGGATCTCCGGGAAGGCCTTCATGCCCTCGTTGGCGTGGGCACGGAAGGCGCCGCCGGGGCGCAGGTCGTACTCGACCAGCGGGGCGTAGCCGTAGCGCACGGTCCACTCCGGCCGGGTGATGGCGTCCCAGATGGCCTGGGGCGACGCCTTGATGTAGATCCGGTACACCTGGATCGCCTGGGCGCCTTCGACGGCGCCTCTTCCAGCGTCGGTCATGGCTTCCTCTCCGCGCGCTCCCGTGCAGCACGGGAACGCATCAAGCGTCGTCCTTGGGTGTCGCCCGGCCCGGGTCGTTCTGGGGCGGGTCGTCCTGGGGCGGCGCGTGGCGCAGCGAGCCCGGCGTCGTGAGCCGTTCGCCCGTCTCCAGCAGCGTCTTCAGCCCCGAGAGGACCATCGGCCAGCCGTCATAGAGCTGCGGATCGGCGCCCTCCGGGAGCTGGTCGTGGGTGACGACCAGGCGGCAGGAGTCGCCGACCGGCTCGATCTCCCAGGTGACCCGTGACGTTCCCGCAGAGCGGACCTCCTCGCCCCAGAGCGCGCGGAAGCTCTGCACCAGACGCCGGGGCGGTTCCACCTCGAGGTTCTCCCCCTCCCACAGGAGGTCGGGCACGGCGGACGAGCGGGCCTGGTAGCGGGACCCGACGGTCCAGTCGGTCTCGATGCCGACACCGAAGTGGTAGACGCGGCGCTGCTGCGGGTCGGTGATCGCCTGCCACAGGCGCTCCGGCGTCGTCTTGATGTAGATCTCGAACACGCGCTCCAAGGTTCTCGCCTCCAGTCCGCGCTTCAGGTCGCTCAAGGTGGCGGCCCAAGGCTCGGAGAACTTGCTCACCCACCGGTCGTGCACCAGGCGGATGGGGACCGGGTTCAGGTAGTGGAGCTTCCTCCTTCCCGAGCGCCGGGCGACGACCAGGTCCGCCGCCTCGAGCACGCGCAGGTGCTTCATGACCCCGAAGCGCGTCATCGCGACCTCGGCCCCGACCTCGGCCTCGAGCTCGGACAGCGTGCGGCCGTCGCGCTCGAAGAGCCGGTCGAGGAGAAGCCTGCGGGTGGGGTCCGCGAGCGCCTTGAACACGCGGTCGTCGTCCACGGACCAGGATTATAGGTGACTCTATGGTCACATGTCAAACGGGGCGCCGGATCGCACCCAGAACCGCCCAATTTGCGCCTAGCACGGCCCTCCGGTGGAACCTCCCACCCCCTAGCCTGATCGGGCGAGAGGAGGTGGACGGTGGCACGCGGTGGCGGGTCGGGTGGGCGCGGGAAGCGAGCGGCGCGTACGGGCGCACGGGTCAGCGCACGGGTCAGCGCACTGGTGAGCGCCCCGTTCAGCGCTACGTGTGCCGCCCTGTTCGAGGGCCGCTTCGGCGTCCTGTTCGGCATCCTGCTGCTGGCGGCCGGCCCCGGCGCGAGCGCGGTCGGCACGGCCCGCAGCATGGCCATCCGCGCCCGCCCCTACCTCGTGACCGACCTGTTCGTGGACTCCCTGCCCGAGGAGCTGCCGCGGGTCATCCTGCAGCGCGGCCCGCGCGACTGCGGCCCCGCCGCCCTCGCCACCGTCCTCGCCTGGCGCGGGCGACCGGTCGGTGAGGACACCGTGCTCCGCCAGGCGCACCTACGGGCCGACGGCGTCACGCTCGCCGAGCTCGCCCGGCTCGCCGCCGTCTTCGAGCTCCCCGGCGCCTGGTACGCCGTTCCCGCGAGCCGCCTGGGTTCGCTGCCGACCCCCTTCATCGCCCACCTGAGCGAGGGGCACTACGTCGCGGTCTACGGGCTCGTTCGGGGCTTCGTCCTGCTCGCCGATCCGGCGCGCGGCCTGGTGCTCCAGCGCCGTGCGCGCTTCGTCCGCGCCTGGAGCGGCCGGGTCCTGCTGCTCGACGCCGCGCTCGAGGAGCGGGCGGGCGCTGGGCGCGGCGACCCGAACGCACCCGTAGAGGGCCGCTCGTGATCTGCGGCGCTCGCGCCCGGGCCGCTTCCGCGTTCGCCCGGCAGGCGGGGGCCGCGCGCCACCGTTGGCACCTGGCGCTGGCCAGCGGCGCCCTGCTGGTCGTGGCGGGGCGCCCGTGGGGGCTCGGCTGGCTGGCCCTGGTGGCGTTCGTGCCGCTGCTCGCGGCGCTGCGGCTCGAGCCGAGTGCGCTGCGCGCCGCCGTTCTGGTCGCGGTCCCGGCCTTCGGAGCAGCGTTCGTGGTGTACGAGGCGCTCGGCCCCTTCGCGCCCGCCCTGCTGCCGCCCGTGGCGGCGGCCGCCGCCCTGCCCTTCGCGGCCGTCGGCGCGCTCGCCGCGCGGCTGCGCCGCGCCCTGGGCGAGGACGCGGTGGTGGCTTCGTTCCCGGTGCTGTGGCTGGCCGCAGAGTGGCTGCCGGGCCGGAGCTGGCTGCTGGGGCGCTTCGCGACCCCGCTCTTCGCCGTGGGGTACAGCCAGGCCGGGCTCCCCGCCATGCAGCTGGCCCGCCTCGGCGGCGTCGCCGCGGTCAGCCTGGCCGTGCTCGCGTGCAACGCGCTCCTGACGCTTGCGCTGCTGCGCCGTGGGCGCTGGGCCGTTCCCGCCCTGTTCGCCCTCACGCTGCTGGTGGCGGGAGTCTGGCGGAGCGCGCCCGCACCGGCCGGAGGGTCCGGCGCCGTACGCGGCGCCGCTCCGACGCGGGCACAGCTGCTGGCACAACCGCGAGCGCACCTACGCATCGTCCAGCGCGCGCTCCCCGATGCCGCCTACGCCGCGGCTGCCGCGATCCCCGCCGCCCGCACGGCGCTGCTGCAGGGCTACGTGGACCAGACCCGCGCGGGACAGACCCTCACGGGACAGACCCTCACGGCACAGCCCGTCACGGCGGCGCACCCCAGCGGGCCCGGCTTCACGCTCTGGCCGGAAGGGGCCCTTCCGGGCCCGCTGCCGGCGACGGGTCCGACCGGGCTCGAGCCGATGCTCGGAGGGCTCGGCCCCGTGCTCGCCGGCGCGCCCGCCCGCACGCCGGAGGGCATCGCCAACGCCGCGTACGCATGGGAGGGCGGCACGCTGCGCCGCGTCTACCTCAAGCGGCGCCTCGCCCCCATCACCGAGGCCGGTCTCGTCGCCGGCACGAATGCGAGCCCGCTCGAGCTGGGCGGCGTCCGGGTCGCCCCCCTCATCTGCTTCGAGGCCGCCTTCCCGGAGCTGGCGCGGCAGGCCGCGCGCGACGGGGCGCAGGTCCTCGCCGTCCTCACCAACGACGCCTTCGGGCGCTTCCTGGGGACCCCTCTCCAGCACCTCCGCGTGGCACGGTTCCGAGCCGTCGAGACCGGGCTCCCGCTGGCGTTCGCCTCGAACGCCGGCCCCAGCGCCGTGTTCGACGGCGCGGGCCGCGTCCTGGCCCGGTCGCGCATCGGCCGGGCCGAGACGCTCGTGGCCGCGCCGAGGCTCCACCCCCGGACCACGCCCTACGTGCGGTGGGGCGCGTGGCCGGGCACGCTCGCGCTGGTCGGCAGCCTGCTGCTGGCGCTCGTGGCGGGGGCGGAGGGAGGTGCCCCCAGGCCCTGACCCCGTCGCCCCGAACCCCCTACGCTCCCAGACCCTCACGCCCCAGACCCTCACGCCCCAGACGCCCACGCCCCAGACCCTTGGGAGGAAGCATGCAACGACCCCGGACCCCGCGCGAGTGCACGTGCGGCGAACGCCGCGCCCGCTCCCTCGCCCCCCGTCCGCACCCCGCCGCGCGGAGCCTGCTCCTGGCCCTCGCCCTTCTGGCGGCAGCCCTCCTGGCCGCCACCGCCCAGGCGGCGGCCGCTCCGGCCGGCCCGGCCCCCGCGCCTCACGCCTCCTCGCTCGTCCACGCGCCGCGCATCGCCGCGCAGCGCATCGGCATGGACGCGCTCGCCCGCATCACCGGCGGGACCTGCACCACCTGCTCGTCCGGCGGCAGCGGGGGCGGGGGCGGGGGCACCGGCAGCAGCGGATCGCCCACCGAGAGCGGCGCCCCCTACTGGTCGACCTACCGCGTCACCCTCGACTCGACCTCCACCACGCCCGCCTCGTTGGTGAACCAGATCAACAACTACTCCGACCAGACCATCAACGGGACCTTCGAGTACACCCGCACGGTCGTGCGCGACGTGCAGTTCTCTGGCGGGTACGCCGACTTCGTGAAGGCCTCGGTGGGCGGGGAGGTGAGCTCCTCGATCCGCACCTCGGTCACCTACCCGATCGCCCCCCGCACCTACGGGAAGCTCTACGTCAAGTACCGCACGGAGCGGCGCACCTACTACGGCCGCCAGTACCAGGACTTCAACGACGGGACCCGGACGGTCGTCGACAGCGACTACGGCCCCTACCTGAGCACCACGACCGTGCTCGGCT
>JARRMM010000081.1:0-10785 GCA_037386005.1 Deinococcales bacterium
CGCGGGCACCGAGCGCATGGGTGGGCCGGGCGGCAGCGAGGCCATCGCCCGCGATCTGCTTCTACGGCTGCGGCGCCTGGTGCCCGCGTTCGACGCGGCGCGCCCCCAGGCGGCCTCGTCGGCGAGGAGTCGACGGGCCGCAGCAGCGACGTCCACCGGGTCGGGCGTCGTCACGGTGAGAGCGTCGCCCAGCAAGCGCCGCTGGTTCTCCAGGAAGGTCTGCCCGTAGCCGGGTTCCACCGGGAAGGAGACCACCGGCACCCCGAGCGCAGCCGCCTGCTCGTTCCCCGTCCCGGCCGTGCCGAGGGCCACGCGCGCGCTGGCGAGGACGTCCCCGAAGCGCCCTTCGAGGACCCACAAGCGGCTGGCGCCACGCCGCAGCGCCGTCGTCCTGCCAGCCGTCGGGGGCGCCGACCCGTCCTCCTCCCAGCCGTCCAGCGCCGGCAGCGCTCCCCCCTGCCAGGCCACCAGCCCGGTGACGCCCGGGAGCAGAGCGAGCGCCTCCGCCATGCGCGCAAGGGCCGCGGGCGTGTGGGCCCGCGTGCCCGGCAGCAGCGCGAGCGTGACCCCGGCCGGAGCCCCCTCGACCGGACGCCCCCTGGCCAGGTCGACCATGGGGTTGCCCAGCGCCATGGCGTGGCCCACGCCTCGGGCACGCAACCAGGCCGCCGTGGCGTCGTCGCGCGCGTACACGACGGCGGCGAGGTGACGCATGAGGGCCCGTTCCGGGTAGCTGATGCGCTCCATGAAGTAGCGGTTGGGTCGCGGCGCGCCGGCGCCCGCACGGTGGTAGGCGGACACCAGCGGCTGCACCACCGCGCGGAAACGCGCCCGGGTGAAGGTGGCCAGCACCTGCGCGTAGATGTCCCCTACGACCACGACGGCATCGCTGCGCAGCCGTGTCAGCTCCGCGATCTGCGCGAGCGTCATGCCCATGAAGCCGGCGCGCACATCGCCGAGGACGTTCGTGAGCGAGTGCACGGTGAGGCCTCCGCTGGGCATGGCGCGGCACGGCCCGAGCCTCTCGACGGCCGCGGCCCGGTAGGGTGCCCCCTCGTCGACCAGCGGGAACGCCCGCACAGCCACGGCCGGAGCCATCGACAGGACCGACCGCGCCAGCGAGGCGCCGATGACGTCCTCGCCGTGGCCGTTGGAGACGATGGTGATGGTGGGCACGCCCGCCCTCCCGGTTCGCCGGCCGACGTTCAGCTCTCGCGCATCCGCGGCGGAGCCCCCCAGCCGAGCTTGAAGCGCAGGATGTCGAAGAAGCTGTGCCGGCCCGACGACACCAGCATCAGGTCGGTGGGGGCCGCCGCGATCGTGAAGCGGTCGCCCTGGCGCAGATCGATGCGCTCCTGCCCGTCGACCACGAGGGCGAGCTCGTGCGCCTCGCTCTCGACCCGGAAGCTCACCAGGACGCCCCCTTCGATGACGATGGGGCGGTTGGTGAGCGAGTGCGGGGCCAGCGGCGTGATGACGAAGGCACGGAGCGACTGACTGACGATGGGTCCACCGAGCGAGAGCGAGTAGGCGGTCGACCCCACCGGCGTCGACACCACCAGGCCGTCGGCCCGGTACTGGATGGCATGCGCTCCGTCGACCTCCATGGCGATGTTGACCAACCTGGCGACCACGCCCTGCGACACGACCACGTCGTTGAGCGCGAAGGTCGGCTCGCCGCCGCCGTTCAACCAGACCTGCAGCATGATCCGCGGATTGATGCGCCAGTCCTCCGGGGGGCGGCCATCGAGGTATCCGCGCACCTCGTCGGCGCTGAACTCCGCCAGGAACCCGAGCTTCCCGAGGTTCACGCCGACGACGGGCGCCGACGAGCCGACGAGCCGACGAGCCGTTCCCAGCAGCGTGCCGTCCCCACCGACCGAGAACACCACGTCGGCGTCGCGGGAGCACTCGTCGAGCGGCAGGGTCCCCTCCAGGTCCAGCTCGACTGCGGCACCGAGCTCGCGCAACCGATCGGCCAGCTCGTGGGCCAGGCCGTGCGCCTCGGGCTTGAATCGGGTGCTCGTCACGATGGCCCGCCGCAGATCGGCCGCCGGCGTCGTGAACGCCCGCCCGGAGGAGATCGACAGGCCCGAGCTCAAGCCGCGCTCACCCCGGAGAGCGCTTCCATCACCTTGTCCACCACCTGTTCGAGCGTGAGGTCGCCGGTGTCGATGTGGATGGCGTCGGAGGCGGGCTCCGACTGGGCTGCGTCCAGGCGATCGCGGCGCCGGATGGCCTCGGCCACCGAGGCGAGGTCCGAAGCGCGCTCCCCCACGCGTCGTCGGGCGCGGACCTCGGCCGGTGCCGTGAGGTAGAACTTGAAACCCGCGTCGGGGAACACGTCGGTGCCCATGTCACGGCCATCGATGACGAACGAGCCCGGGATCTCACGAAGGCGCCGCTTCACCCAGCCGCGTACCCGTGGATGCCGGGCGACCGCCGACACGGCGTCGTCGACGGCGTCCGTGTGCAGCTCGGCCGTCACGTCCCGTCCGTCGACGAGCACGCGGTCGCCATCCAGCGACGGCAGCAGCCGCACGCTGCGCGCCGACAGGCACCGCAGCACCGAGACCTCGTCGTCATGATCGCCGCCATGATCCTCCACCAGCCAGGTGGCCGCGCGGTAGAGCAGGCCGCTCGACACGAAGGGGATGGCCAGACGTCCGGCCACCCGACGCGCCACGCTCGACTTGCCCGAAGCTGCCGGTCCGTCGAGGGTGATCACGGTCCTGCCGACCGCCCCGGTACCGGTTGCGGGTTCCGCCATACTCGCCCCCGCCCCTCCGTTCCCTGCGATCATGATAGCCTCCCGGCCAGCAACGCGAGAAAATCGTCGAAGAAACGGGGGTACGTCTTGGCCACGCAGCCCGGATCGCGGATCGCTACGCCGGGCCGGCGCGCCCCGACCACCGCCAACGCCATCGCCATGCGATGGTCGCCGTAGGTCTCCACCACCACCTCGTTCACGGCCGCCCGGTCGAGCGGATGGACGGTGAGGCTGGCATCGTGCTCCTCGACCTCGGCCCCCAGTCGCCGGAGCTCGGTCGCCAGGGCGGCGATCCGGTCCGTCTCCTTGATCCGCAGGTTCCAGACGTTGCGGATGTGGACCGGTCCGTCCGCGAACAGCGCCAGTGCGGCGAGCGTCTGGGCCTGGTCGGGCATGTCGTTGAGGTCGAAGTCCCCTCCGCGCAGCCGCCCCGGCCGCGGCCCGCGGACCTCGGAGGACGTGTCGCCCCAACGGACCTCGCACCCCATCCTCTCCAGGATCTCGGCGAAGCGCGCGTCCCCCTGGCGCGTGTGCCGGCCGAGGTTGGCGACTCTCACCCGCCCGCCGGTCGCCGCCGCCGCTGCCCAGAAGTAGCCGGCGGCCATGGCGTCCCCCTCGATGGTGAGGTCGCGTGCCCGGTACCGGCCCTGCGGCACGATGAAGCGGCGGTACCCGTCGCGCTGCACCTCGACGCCGAAGTCGGCCATCACATCCAGCGTCATGTCGACGAACGGCTTGGACTGCAGCTCGCCCACCACCTCGAGCGTCACGGGCGCGGCCGCGTACGGAGCCACCATCAGGAGGGCCGACAGGTACTGCGAGCTCCGCCCCCCTTCGATGTGCGCTTCGCCGCCGTCGAGCCCGTGCCCCCGCGCCACGACCGGCGGGCAGCCGTCGCCGGCCTCGCTGGCGACGTCGGCACCGAGCGCGCGCAGTGCGACCAGCAGGTCCTCGATCGGGCGCTGCCGCATGCGGGCGTTGCCGTCGAGCCGATACCGCCCCCGGCCCAGCGACACGAGCGCGGTGAGGAAGCGCATGCTGGTCCCCGAGAGCCGGACGTCCAGCTCGGCCGAGGTCGCGGGCACCCGTCCCGCCGCGCCGTGAACCACGATGCGGGGGCCGGTCGCCTCCAATCGAAGGCCCAGCGCACTGAGCGCACGGACGAGGACCTCTGAATCCTCCGCCACCAGCGCACCCTCCAGGTGGCTCACCCCCTCGGCCAGGGCCGCCACGATCAGGGTGCGGTTGGTCAAGCTCTTCGATCCCGGGATGCGGACCGTGCCGTCGACGGCCCCCTGGGGACCGACGGTCACGATCGATGGCAGCGTCGACATCGTCCCGAAGGATACCACCGGCTCCGCACCGTCCGGCGGTCGGCCGGGCACGCAGGCGACGTGGCGCGCCGGCCCGGAAGGCTACCCTGCGAACCGTGAGCGTGCCACCTTCTCTGCAGACGATCCTGGACACCTTCCGCGATGCGCCACGGAGCTTGCGGCTGCCGCTGCTCCTGGAGTACGCGGGGAAGCTCCCCTCCTTGCCCGAGGGGATGGACGCCGAGATGGAACGGGTCCACGAGTGCCAGACGCCGTTGTTCCTCCACGCCGAGATCGCCGAGGACGGCGGGGTGCGGCTGGCGTTCGAGGCCCCCGAGGAGGCGCCGACCACGCGCGGGTTCGCCGGCGTCGTGTACGAAGGGCTCTCGGGCGCGAGCGTCGAAGAGGTGTTGGCGACGCCGGACGACTTCTACCAGAGCATGGGGCTGGCCGAGCTCATCTCGCCGCTGAGGCTGCGCGGGATGGGGGCGATCCTGACCCGCGTCAAGCGCCAGCTGCGGGAGGCCGAGCGGGGGTGCGCGTCCGAGCCGGGCTAGCTTAGGCGCGCCTCCGTCTGCTACAGTGGCTAGGCTTTTGGCAGAACCCGGACGCCCCACGCGCGGCGCCGGGCGGAGGACGAGCGATGAAAAAGGACATCCACCCGAAGATGGTGCCGTGCAAGGTGATCTGCGAGGGCAAGGTGGTGCTGGAGACGTACAGCACCAAGCCGGAGCTACACGTCGACGTGTGGTCGGGCAACCACCCCTTCTACACCGGTCAGCAGCGCTTCATCGACACCGAGGGGCGGGTCGAGAAGTTCCAGAAGCGCTTCGGCGACAGCTACCGCAAGGGGAACAAGCGCTCGTAGCGTACGCCCCTCGCACGGTCACGACGACGTTCTCACACGGGCGGCCGCCTTCCAGGGGCGGCCGTTCTCGTCGCTCGTGCTACTCGGGTACGGCCGCCAGCACACGCGTTCCGCGGCCCGGCTCGCTCTCGATCTCGAAGCGGCCGCCCCGCGCCTGGACCCGCTCGCGCATCTGACGCAGCCCCAGCCCACCGGCGCTGGTGACGCGGTCTCCGACCGTTATCGGATCGAACCCCTTGCCATCGTCCTGCACGCTGATGAAGGCCATGGCGTCGCCGTCGGCACCGACCCGGATGTCGACGGTACGGGCCGAGGCGTGCTTGGCGACGTTGTTCATGGCCTCCTGGAAGATGCGGAACAGCACCGCCTCCGACTTGATGCCCAGGTCCGGCAGGTCACCGAGCTCGAGCCGCACGTGGACGTCGTTCTGCTGCCCGAAGTCGATGGCGTAGCGCCGCACCGTCTCGAGGAAGCCGTAGCGCTCCAGGTCGACGGGCCGGAGTGCGAAGATGCTGCGCCGGACCTCCTTGATGGTCTCGCGCACGGTGTCCTTGGCGGCGTCGAGCTCGGCCACGGCCTTGGCCTCGTCGCGCGACAGCAGGCGAGTCACCAGGTCGAGCTTGAGGGCGGTGAAGGCGAGCGACTGCGCCACCCCGTCGTGGATCTCCCGCGCGATCCGCGCGCGCTCCTCGGCGATGGCGAGCTCCTCGGAGTGCAGGTAGGCGTTGGCGTTACGGACCGCCAGGCTCACCTGGCTCGCGAGGAGGCCCAGGAACGGCAGGTTGGCTGCGTCGAAGTGGTCGGGGTCGGGATGCGTGAGCACGACCAGCCCGAAGAGCCCCTCCTCGGCATGGAGCGGCAAGGTGACGGCGCTGCCGGCGCCGGCGAGCAACGGCCCGCCCTCGGCCCGGTCGGCCTGGGAGAGGCGGCTGACGATGCGCGGCTCCCTCGATCGTGCGCTCCGACCGACCAGCCCTTCGCCCAGACGGACCGGAAGGCTGGCGGCTCCCTGCGGCGGGCCTTCGGCCGAGCGGAGCTGCAGCAGGTTGCCTCCGTCGAGGAGGTAGACGCCCCCCATGCGCGCCTCCACCCGCGACATCATCTGGACCAGCAGCGTGCGCAGCAGCCGTTCGAGGTTCCCCTCGGCGCGGATCGAGCGATCGACATCGAACAGCGTCAGCAGGTCGCGGGTACGGCTCCGTGTCGCCTCCGCCGCCGCCGAGAACTCCGAGGTCAGGATCGAGAACGCCTCCCGTTGACGGTCGTCGGGATCGGACTCGTAGTAGGCATGCAACGATCCCTCGAGGTTGCCTCCCCAGGTGAGCGGCATGGTCAGCACCCAGCCGTCCCGCCCACCGATGCGCGTCCGCTCGCCGCGGCGCTGGTGGTCGCGCAGCGCCCGGTCGCGTTCGATCGCGTCACGCTCGTGCTCGCTGCTCAACCCCACGCCGCTGGTGACCCCGAACTGCGGCGGCCCCACGAGCACCGCCACCGCACTCGCCCCGGTGACGTCGCGGATGCCCCGCGACGCGGCGCCCAGCGCCGCCTCCAGGTCGGTGGCGGCCGCGAACTGCTCGGTGACCTGCTGGATGGCGGTGAGCAGCTCGTGGCTGCTGCGTAGCTGATCGAACAGTCGCGCCAGCTCGTCCTGCGCCTGCTCGCGCAGGCGGACCTCGGTCGCGATCCAGTTGAGGGTCACGAACGTGGCCAGCGGCCCCAGGATGCTGTAGAAGAGCAGCTGCGCCCAGAACTGGTAGCGCTCGCCTCCGAGCGGCACCACCACGAGCTGGTGCAGGAGCACGACCCCGACGATGGTGAGCGGCAGCCACAGCCTGGCCAGCCGGACCTGATCGTAGAGGCTCCCCGGCCGCTCGGCGTCGGGCGCGTGACCGGCGCTGCGGATCACGCCTCCTCCTCGACGCTCCTTCGCTTCTTCCGGGGGCGGAACTCGCTCATGAGGATGGGGTACACCAGCAGGTAGGCGCCGAACACGAGCAGCATCTGGACCCAGAAGTTGCCGAGCCCCGGCACGCCCAGCATGGTGAGGATCATCACCAGGGCGGTGAGCAGGACGGCGAAGACGAGCGACTTGGCGAGCAGACGCAGCATCTTCCCCACCGTGATCTTGCGCGCCTCCTCCACGGTCCGACGCTCCGCCTTGCGCCGTTGGTTCTTCTTGGACATGCCTCATTGTAGGATGTCCGCGCCGTGCACCCGGTCGCCGCCTGCAAAGAGCGCCCCGCCCCTTGTCCCCACGCTCCGCCGGGGCGACACTGACGCGTGACCCCTCCGTTCCGATCCCATCTGCAGGCGGCGTTCGAGGCGGCGGGCGGGCGCCCCCTCGCCCAGGCCGCGACCGTCTCACCGCGTGGCCTGCCCGAGGTGCGCACGGTGGTCCTCCGGCACCTGGGCGAAGGGGGCGATCCCTCCTTCGCCAGCGACGCGCGGAGTGCCAAGTTCCTGTCGCTGGCCGCGCACCCGCATCTGGAGCTCTGCCTGTGGCGTCCCGACGCGGGCGTCCAGCTCCGCCTCCTGGGCCGCGTCCGGCTGCACACGGACGATGCCCACGCCCGCTCGATCTGGCATGCGCTGCCGGCCGAGACCCGCGCGCTGTTCCACGCCGAAGCGCCCGGCGGCCCGCTGCTCGACGGTGGGCCGTTCCGCCCGCCCCCCGTCGAGGACGGCGCCGAGCCGGCGCCGTCGTTCACGGTGGTCCGGGTGATGCCCCAGCGGTGTGACCGCCTGGAGCTGGGGCCACCCCTCCAACGTCGCCTGTGGTCGCTGCAGGACGGCGCCTGGCAGGCGCGCGACGTGGTTCCCTGACCGGCGCGCGCCGCCCGCTCCGCGCTACGGCCGCCTCCTGCCATACTGGTGCCGTGGAGCCATCCGCCAGGCACCGTCCTCCGAACGCCCCTGCCCAGGCCTTGCCGCCATCGGCCGCGCCCCCGCGGTGACGCCGGTCCCGTCGCGCAGACCGACCGAGTGGGCGCGCTTCCTGGTCAGCGTGCGCTACCCGCTGGCGCTGTTCGCGGCCGTGGTGCTGCTCGGTACGGCCGCGTTCCACACGGTGTGGTCGCGCTTCCACGCCTCGTGGATGGATGCGCTCTACATGACGTTCATCACCGTGACGACGGTGGGGTACTCGGAGCTCTACCCGCTGGGCACCATCGGACGGGCGGTGGCGATCGTCGTCGCGGTCGCCGGCATCGGAAGCCTGTTCTACCTGCTCGCAGCCGTGATGGAGTTCCTGGTGGCCCAGCAGGTGCGCGACCCGCTCGGGAGGAGGAGCATGAGACAACGCATCGCCGCTCTGAACGGCCACGTCGTGGTGATCGGGTACGGCCGCATGGGGAGGCGGTCCGCCGAGGAGCTGGCCCACGAGCGCATCCCCTACGTGGTGGTGGACTCCGATCCGGCCGTGGGCAGCCTCCTGCAGGAGGCGGGCGTCCCCTTCGTCATCGGCGAAGGCGACGAGGAGGAGGTGCTGCTCGAGGCGGGGCTGGAGCGTGCGCGAGGCCTCATCGTGGCGACCAACAGCGATGCCACCAACGCCTTCGTGGTCATGACGGCACGATCGATGAACGCAGCGCTCACCATCGTGGCTCGAGCCGACGATGCCGCCGCCGTGCGCAAGCTGGAACGCGCAGGCGCCGACCGGGCCATCGACCTCTACACCCTCGGGGGGCGGCGACTGGCGAACACCGTCGTCCGCCCGGCCACCGTCGACTTCCTCCACGGCACGCTGCGCGAACGTCGTGGCGAGCTGGCGATCGAGGAGGAGCCGGTCGCAGAGGGGAGCGAGCTGGCCGGCCACACCCTGCGACAGCTCGACCTGCGCCAACGCACCGGTGCCAGCGTGCTGGCCGTGTTCCGGGGCAACGACACGCACCCCAACCCGGAGTCGGAGTTCGTACTGCAGGCGGGCGACCGGCTGCTGGTCATGGCCACCGTCGAGCAGATCAGCGCGCTGCGCCGTCTGACACGACCCTGAGTCCCGCTCACGGTGGCGGCGGACGTCCCACGGGAGCGGGCGCCGTCACCGCCGGTTGGGTACACTCGCGCCATGACGTTCCCACCCGATGGCGATCCCAGCGCCGACGTGCGCGAGGAGGCCGCCCCAGCGCAGACCCCCTCCGCCGCTCCCACCACGGACGGGAGCGACGGCTCCGATGGCGAGGGCAGGACCGACAGCGACACCGATCTGGCCGCGATCGTCGGTGACCAGCCGTTGGTGGAGGTGGAGGCGCACGGCGTGACCTTCACGCTGCTGGGCACCGCCCACGTCTCCCGCTCCAGCGCCGAGGTCGTGACGAAGCTCGCGGCATCGGGACACTTCGACGCCGTCGCCATCGAGCTGGATCCCGGCCGCCACGCCGCCCTGACCGACGCGGACCGCTGGGCCAAGATGGACCTGTTCCGCGTCTTCCGCGAGGGCAAGGCGGGCATGGTGGCCGCCAACCTCGCGCTGGGCGCCTTCCAGCAGCGCCTCGCCGACCAGCTCGGCATCGAGCCTGGCGCCGAGATGAAGGCCGCCATCGAGGGAGCCCGCGCCGCCGGCCTACCGCTGCTGCTGGTGGACCGCGACATCGGCGTGACGCTGCGCCGCGTCTACGCCAACGTCCCGTGGTGGCAGCGCCTCACCATCCTGGCAGGACTGGCCGCGAGCGTGCTGAGCCGCGAAGAGATCAGCGAGGAGGAGATCGAGCGCCTCAAGGAAGGGGACATGCTCGAAGCCACCTTCACCGAGTTCGCCGAACGCAGCGAGCGCCTCTACCTGCCGCTGATCACCGAGCGCGACCGCTACATCGCCGCCCGGCTCGAGCAGGAGGCGCCCGGCCTGTCGGGCGGTGAGCGCAGGCCCAACGTGCTGGTCGTACTCGGCGCCGGGCATCTGCAGGGTGTGCGCGAGACGCTGCGCGATCCTCCCTCCGAGCCGGCGGCCGAACGGATCACGGAGCTCTCCCAGGTGCCGCGCGGGCGCAAGTGGGGCAGGATCGTCGGCTGGCTCATCGTGGCCATCGTGCTGGTCGGCTTCGCCCTCGGCTTCGCACGCAGCCCGTCGCTGGGCCTCTCGCTGCTGGCCGACTGGGTCGTCATCAACGGAGGTCTGGCAGCCCTCGGCGCGCTCATCGCGCTCGCCCATCCCATCACCATCCTCGTGACCGCGTTGGCGGCCCCGCTCACCTCCCTGAACCCGCTGATCGGCGCAGGGTTCGTGGCAGCGGGCGTAGAGCTGTGGCTGCGCAAGCCGAACGTGGGGGACTTCGCGACGCTGCGCAAGGACGTGACGACGGTGCGCGGCTGGTGGCGCAACCGCGTCGCTCGCACCTTCCTGGTGTTCCTGTTCGCCACGCTCGGCTCGGCGATCGGCACCTACCTGGCAGGCTTCCGCATCTTCGGACGGCTGCTCGGCTGAGGGGCCGCGCCTGCGGATACGGCTACTTCGAGCTCGGCTGCGGCTTCGCCGGCGTGCCGTCGAGCACCCACTGGGCATAGGCGTCGACGAAGGTGAAGCTGGTGTCGTGCGCGCCGGAGGCCAGCAGGTACTGAAGGAAGTCGGTGACGTCACGAGCCGTGCTCTGCTGGAAGACCTGTGACCCCGACAGGCCCTGGAAGCGGCCCGAGGTCGCCTTGGGCAGCGCCTGCTCGGCCTGGTCGGCGGTGGCCCGCAGCTCCTGCACCAGCACCTGCGGCAAGGCGCCCGGGTGCTCCAGGTCGCCCTGGCCGTAGAGCGAGGCGCCGGTGTCGAGGGACGTCATGGTGATGCCGCGTCCCAGCAGCTGCCGCAGCAGCACGGGCGAACCTGCCACCTGAACGGGCGCCTTGCCGGTGAC
>JARRMM010000082.1:0-10767 GCA_037386005.1 Deinococcales bacterium
GCACTTCGGCCCTGTGCAGGTGCTTCACGAAGCTCAGTGCGGTGTATTGCGCTCCCTGGGCGGGATGATGAAGGACGCCGTCGCCGGAATCCCTGTTCTGCAGGGCCATCTGTAGCGCTTGGACGACCAGCTCGCTGGGGGGCTCGATCGTGCATCGCCCAGCCCACGATCCTTCGCGAGAAGGCGTCGAGGACGACGGCGAGGTCGAGCCAGCCGTCGCCGATCATGTGCTGGGTGATGTCGGCCACCCCGGGCTGGTGGGGGCCGGCCGGGTCGACGTTGCGCTCCACCAGGTCATCGAACAGCGGGTGCAGACAGTTCGGGCCGCCAGGCCGCCGGGCGCGACGCCGGTGGATGCCCACGAGGCCGCGCCGGCGCATCGGCCTGCCGACCCGCTTGCGGCAGAAACGCAGGCCGTGAGCGAGCTCCAGCTCTGCCTGGATGCGGGGCGCGCCGTGGGTGCCGAGGCTGGCCGTGTGGGAAGAGTGTATCGACATGACCCAGTACGGTTCCCATAACAGGGCTGTATTTGAGTACCCTTTCTGTGTCGCGGTGTCTTCGGGGCGATGACCAATGACGGTTGCTCTGCGCCCCAAGGGGGGATGAACGATGAGGAAGTCATTGGTTGTGCGCGTTCTTGGTGCCGGTGTGGGGATGGCGCTGTTGCTCGCTGGGTGCGGACAACAGGCGACGCCAAGCAAGTTGAGTGTTCTTGGAGGGGATATGGGTGCCCAGTCGGAGAATGTGCTGGTCACGCGAAATGGCCGGCCGGTCACGTCCGCGACCGTGTCCGTGAACGGAACCCAGCTCACGCTGGCCGACGCTTCGACGGGGCGTTACCACGGGGTCCTGCCCTCGAAGCTGGCGACAGGGTCGCAACTTGATCTGGTGGTTACGGACGGTAGTCAGCGCGTAGAGGCCATCGGCAACGTTCCGGAAGCACCCGTGGTCACTTCCCCTGCGAACGGCTCCACCATCGATGCGACACAGCCGTTGCCGGTGACATGGACGTCGGCATCGTCTCCGGACGCGTACGAGTTGTTGGTCTTTCAGTCTGGCTCTAGCCCTGTCTTCGACGGGTCTATGGGCGGCAGCTACCGCAACACGACCATCGCGGCCAACACCCTCGCACCGGGATATGCGAACGGCAGCCTCAAGCTCTTCGCGTACAACTTCGGCCGCGATCAGGTCACTGGTGACGCGGCGGCCGGTTCGGAGATGAACATCCGAGTGCCAACCAGCATCACCATCAACACGTCGCCTTGAACGGTTGGACTGCCTGGGATGTGGGGCACCATGACTCCGAAACGCCCGAATGTGCCACGGGTACCCACAAGCGCGTGACGCGCCACGGCTGACCAGCGCCTTCGACGTCACCTCGCCGATGAGGCCGTTGTCGGGCTAGCGGAGTTCATGCCAGCCGTATCGGAGGTGGAAGCCAACGGAACACTCGCTTTTCGAACATCCGATCGAGTGCCCGAATCGCGCATTCTGAGTGCGTCCCCTCAGGGACGCGGTTCTTGAGATCCTGATATGGATCCATGATGGACTGTGCCTTGGACCGATCGTCCTCGGCTTGCACACGCACCGCGTTCAAGAAGACCGTGAGCCAACTCGTCCAGCCGTCGTCCTGAGGGACGCCCGACAGACGGCCTGGTACTCATGTCGTCGTCCCTCGGAGCATGCGCTCACGTAGAGCACGTTTCGACCAACGAGCCCAAGGTTCCCCATGAGCAACGAATCAGCATCCGTCCTGGACGACCGTCTCCGTCTAGGAATGGGTGGAGCGCCTCGGATGCTGCGTGGAGCATCGCAGCCTGGGCAAGGTCGTCTTGGGCATCGGCGTGGGCAAATGCCTCCCCGAGACGCATGGCACTAGGAAGCTGGTTCGCTTCGATGGGAACAGAGCGCTCCTTCGATGGAGCACCCTGGTGGACCAATCCAATCCTGCCCCCGTCCATACGCACCTGGCGTCTTGTCGTGGCCGCGCACAACTTCCGTCAAGACCCTATGTGCAGCTCGGACACCTCGCTCCGACCACGGCAGGTCGGCGAGCAGCCTCTCCGCTTCCACCATGGCCGATCTGTAGTTGACGGTTTCGTGAATGTGCGCCTGCTGTGCTGGTGACGACGCTCGATGAGCTGCCTCGTACGCGAGGGCTTCGCCCATCGCGGCCCGCGTTCCTTCGATGCGAGAGGGGAGCACGGCTTCTCGCGTCATGAGAGGCGGCAAGAGGAAATTCGGATTGGGAATTGCCGACAACAGGCCGTCTTCCCGGGCAACAGCACCCTACACTGGCCCAGTCAGGGGAATGAGCCGGCACCATTCCATGCCCTCGGGTGGAACTCCCACGCGTGGCAAGTCACAGGCTCGGCCACGCCCGGTCACCGGCCCCTTCTGGGCTGATTTGAACCATACGAGCCGCGCCGAAGCCACGCGCACGCCAATAGCTGTCGAATAGCTGTCCCCCGCCACTTCGGCCGGCTCCCGCTCAAGAACCTCGAAGAGAGAAAGGAGGCGCTGAACGCGCCTCCCATCTGGTGACCCCTACGGGATTCGAACCCGTGCCGCCACCTTGAAAGGGTGGTGACCTGAACCACTAGTCGAAGGGGCCAGACGTAGCTTGTGGTGGGTCGTATAGGACTCGAACCTATGACCCGCTGATTAAAAGTCAGCTGCTCTACCAACTGAGCTAACGACCCAACAGCCTCAGTAGTATATGGACGCCCTCAGGGGATGTCAAGGACCGCGGGAACGCCAACTCTCGCGTTTCCAAGGGGCTTTCCGGCGGTCGTCGGGTCCCGCCTCCGGGACGGCGGATGCCGGGGCGCGGTGGCGGACCGGGCGCTGGGGAACGCCCGGCGACCTCCCGCCGTCCCGGTGCGCGAGTACCGCCCCTGGGCAGGGGGGTCGACCGGCGTGCCCTCAGCCGGGAAGCGGCCGGCGGAAGGTGGATCGCGTGGTCCGGATTGCAGGCGCCGTCGGGCAAAGGAGCACAATGGGAGCGTGAGACGCTCCGCCTGCCGTCGCGGCGTCCCCGCGCGCCCACAGGCACCCCCTCCCCCTGGGGCGTCCTGTCGGCAGAAGTTCCCTTGTTGGCGGCTTCCGTCCTCTGGTAGACTCGTGGGCGGTGAAAGGTTGTGAAACTGCGCACATGGATGTGCGGTTTCACCTGTCGGAGAGGGCGTTTCCCGCTCGTCGAAGGGAGTGAACGAGAACCTTGTACCTAGACGTTCTCATGATGTTCCTCGCGGCCGGCTTCATCGCGGTCGCGGCGCTCGTGGTAGGTGCAGTGCTCGGCCCCAAGAAGCCCAACGAGGCCAAGCTCGCCGCCTACGAGTCGGGCGTACCCGCCTCGGGGAGTGCGCGTGAGCGCTTCCCCGTGCACTTCTACATGGTCGCGATGCTCTTCATCATCTTCGACCTGGAGACCGCCTTCTTCTACCCGCTGGCGGTGAAGTTCCGGGAGGCCCCCACCTTCCTGTACGTGCAGGCGATCCTGTTCGTGATCATCCTCGCGGTCGGATACCTCTACATCCTCCGCAAGGGTGTCCTGTATTGGAAGTGAGCATGGGCTTACGAGATCTGTTCGAGAAAGACGTCCAGGAGCTCGAGAACGAGGGGATTCTGTTCTCGTCGCTGGAGAAGCTGGTGGCCTGGGGCCGCAGCAACAGCCTGTGGCCGGCCACCTTCGGCCTGGCCTGCTGCGCCATCGAGATGATGCAGTCGACCAACGCCCGCAACGACCTGGCGCGCTTCGGCTCCGAGGTCTTCCGTGCCAGCCCGCGGCAAGCGGACGTGATGATCGTCGCGGGGCGGCTCTCCAAGAAGATGGCCCCCATCATGCGCCGGGTGTACGAGCAGATGCCCGACCCGAAGTGGGTGATCTCGATGGGCGCGTGCGCGTCCTCGGGGGGCATGTTCAACAACTACGCCATCGTTCAGAACGTCGACGCGGTCGTCCCGGTCGACATCTTCGTGCCGGGCTGCCCGCCACGGCCGGAGGCGCTGGTCTACGCCGTGCAGCAGCTCCAGAAGAAAGTGCGCGGTGAGGCGTTCGATCAGCACGGCGTGGAGCTTCCGGTGGTGGAAGGGTGGTCGCGGTGACCAAGCTCGATCTGGCAGCGGCCACCGAGGCGGTGATCGAGAAGCTCGAGCCCCTGGGCGGCGTGATGCGCGAGTTCCAGGGCATGGTCAGCGTCACCGTTCCCAAGGCCAACATCGTCGAGGCCGTGACGACCGCCAAGGACGGCGGCTTCGAGATGATCTCCGACGTCTTCGGCATCGACTACCTGACCTACCCCGGGCACCAGGGCAAGCGCTTCACGGTCGTCTACAACATGCGCAACCCCGACGGCAACGGTCGCATCTTCCTGCGCGTCGACATCGACGACGGCGAGACCATGCCGACCATCACCCACCTCTTCCGTGCCGCGATGTTCATGGAGCGCGAGACCTACGACATGTTCGGCATCGTGTTCGAGGGGCACCCCGACCTGCGCCGGCTGCTGCTGCCCGAGGACTTCGACGGGCACCCGCACCGCAAGGACTTCCCGCTCGGCGAGACGCCCACGCTCTTCAACGAAGGGCGTTTCCTCGACCCGGCCGCCTTCCGTGCCGGCCTCATCGGGGCCGACCCGGGGCTCACCGGCTGGAAGGGCGGCGCCGCCAAGGGCGCGACGAGCGAGCAGGAGTTCGGGCAGGGGGCCGGTATGCACGGTAAGGAGAGTGGCAAGCCGTGAGCACCAAGGACCTCGGCCACGCCGCCACGGTCGTCCGCGAGGAGCGGCACGGCGACTTCGAGACGAAGTACATGCGCATCAACGTGGGTCCGCAACACCCCAGCACCCACGGCGTGTTGCGGCTCGTCGTCGATCTCGACGGCGAGCAGATCGTCGGCATCAAGCCGCAGATCGGCTACCTCCACACCGGCTTCGAGAAGACGATGGAGAACCGCACCTACCAGCAGTGCGTGACCTACTCCAACCGGATGGACTACCTGCACGGCTTCTCGCACGACCTGGCCTACGTGCTGCCGGTCGAGTCGCTCCTCGGTGCGAAGGTGCCGGAGCGGGCCCAGCGGATCCGGGTGGCGCTCAACGAGCTCAACCGCATCGCGAGCCACCTCGTGTTCGTCGGCACCGGGTTGCTCGACATGGGCGCCCTGACGCCCTTCTTCTACACCATGCGGGAGCGCGAGCAGCTGCTCGACATCTTCGAGCTGGTCACGGGCGTGCGCATGAACTTCGGCTACTTCCGGGTGGGCGGCCTCTACCGCGACGTGCCCGAGGAGTTCGACGGCGCCGTGCGTGCCTTCCTCGAGAGTTTCCCCAGGATGATCGACCAGTACGAGCGGCTGTTCGCGAAGAACGACATCTTCGTCAACCGCACGAAGAACGTCGGGGTGATCTCGCGCGAGACCGCGCTCGACTACGGCTTGACGGGCCCGAGCCTGCGAGCCAGCGGCGTGCCCCTCGACTTCCGCAAGGCCGCCCCCTACAGCGGCTACGAGGACTACGACTTCGACGTCCCCACCTACACGGCGGGCGACGCCCTGAGCCGGTTGCTGATCCGCGTCGACGAGATGCGCGAGAGCCTCAAGATCATCCGCCAGGCCGTCGACCGCATGGAGCCCGGTCCCATCCGCGACCCCGACCGGCGCATCAGCCTGCCGCCCCGGAGTGAGCTGGAGAACTCGATGGAGGCGGTCATCTTCCACTTCAAGCTGGTGACCGAGGGGTTCCACCCGCCGCGGGGCGAGGCCTACGTGGCCACCGAGTCGGCGCGCGGCGAGCTCGGCTACTACATCGTCAGCGACGGCGGCTCGATGCCCTACCGAGTCAAGATCCGGGTGCCGAGCCTGATCAACCTGCAATCGCTGGAGCCGGCCGCCCTGGGCGGCCTGTTCGCGGACATGGTCGTGAACATCGCCAGCCTCGACCCCATCATGGGGGACGTCGACAAATGAGGCGCTCGATCAGTGTTTGGGTCGCGCCTGGCCTGATGTTCGGTGCGGCCGCCGGCACCTCCGACGCCGTCTCCATGCCGGTCGGCATGGGTGCGGGGGTCGCGTTGGGCGCCCTCGTCAGGGCCTGGAACGGCCGCACCCGACACCACGACGAAGAGGACGTCGCATGATCGAACTCGACACCATCCCCCCCTTCTTCGCCGACAAGCAGGAGCTCGTGCAGGAGATCCTGGGACGCTACCCCGAGTACGGCAAGCGCAGTGCGGTGATGCCGCTGCTGTGGGAGGTCCAGAACGCCGAGCGGCACATCAGCGAGGCGCGCATCGCGGAGATCGCCGAGCTGCTGGACATCCACCCGACCGAGGTCAAGGGCGTGATGAGCTTCTACCACGAGTACCACGGTGAGCCGGTGGGCCGGTACCACCTGCAGGTGTGCTCCACGCTGTCGTGCTCGCTGGTCGGCAGCGACCAGCTCTACGACTACCTGGTCGAGAAGCTCGGCATCGTCAACGGCGAGACCGACGACGAAGGCCGCTTCAGCATCCAGAAGGTCGAGTGCCTGGGCTCGTGCGGGACCGGTCCGGTGTTGCAGGTCAACGACACCTACTACGAGCGCGTCACGCGCTCGCGCTGCGACCAGCTGCTCGAGGCGATGCGCAACGATGCGCTGCCCGAGCCGTGGCGGGAGCGTGGCGGCGACAACGAAGGCGCCGAGAAGGCCGACTTCCTCGGCGATGCGGCGGCGGGCGACGCCGGCGCGGGAGAGGGGGAAGGCTGATGAGCGACGTCGCCGACGCGCCGGAGGCCGCCCGGCCCATCACCAGCCGGCGCGACCCCCGCTACGAGGTGGTCATGTACCGCCATGTGGGCGTCGAGAACGCGTGGACGCTGGACTACTACCGTTCGCACGGGGGTTACGAGGCCGCGACGAAGGCGCTCACCCAGATGTCCCCGAGCGAGGTCATCGACGAGGTCAAGGCTTCCAAGCTCCGCGGACGCGGGGGCGCGGGCTTCCCGACGGGCGTGAAGTGGTCGTTCATGCCGCCGGTCGACGGTCGGCAGCGCCTGCTGGTGGTCAACGCCGACGAGTCGGAGCCGGGCTCCTTCAAGGACCGCTACATCATGGAGGACGACCCGCACCAGCTGATCGAGGGCATGATCATCGGCTGCTACGCCATCCAGGCGACCAAGGCGATGATCTACATCCGCGGCGAGTACGTGAAGGGCTACCAGCGTCTGGTCGACGCCGTCCGCGAAGCGCGCGAGGCCGGCATCCTCGGCAAGAACGTGCTCGGCACCGACGTCGAGGTCGACATCACGGTGCATCGTGGGGCGGGTGCCTACATCTGCGGTGAAGAGACCGCGTTGATGAACTCGCTGGAGGGGCTGCGCGGCAACCCCCGTCTCAAGCCCCCCTTCCCGGCGCAGGCGGGCGTCTACGGCCTGCCGACCACCATCAACAACGTGACCACCATGACCAGCGTGGTGCACATCATCACGCGGGGTGCCGACTGGTTCGCCTCGATGGGCACCGAGGACAGCAAGGGCACCAAGCTCTACCAGATCAGCGGCCCGGTGAAGCGCCCCGGCGTCTACGAGCTGCCGATGGGTGCCAGCTTCCGCGAGCTCATCTACGATCTCGCCGGCGGACCGAAGGGCGAGGCGAAGGGCTTCTTTCCGGGCGGCTCGTCCACGCCGCCGCTGCCATGGAAGGACGAGTACCTCGACATGCCGATGGACTACGGCTCGCTCGGCAAGGCGGGCTCGATGCTCGGCACCGGCGGGGTGATCGTCATCCCCAAGGAGAAGGACATCGTCGACGCCATGTACAACGTCGTGCGCTTCTACGCTGCGGAGTCGTGCGGCAAGTGCACGCCCTGCCGCGAAGGCATCTCCACGTGGCTGCCGAAGATGTACCAGAAGCTGCTCGCCGGCCTCGGCACGCGTGAGGACCTCGACCTGATGGAGGACATGGTGCGCAACAGCCGCGGCACCGCGTTCTGTCCGCTCGCCGACGCCTGTGCCATGCCGGTGCAGGCCAGCTTCAAGTGGTTCCGCGACGAGTACGAGTACATCGTCGATCACGGCCGGCCCATGTACACCAAGAGCGACTGGTGGGAAGCATGAAGGTACACATCAACGACGTCGACATGGACTTCCCGCAGGGGACCAGCGTCATCGACGCCATCTTCGCCGCGGGCTACGACGTCCCCTACTTCTGCAGTCAGGAGTACATGTCGCCGATCGGGGCCTGCCGCATGTGCCTGGCGCGCATCGGGGCGCCGCGCAAGGACAAGGACGGCAGCTGGATCCTCGACGAGGAGACCGGCGAGCCCAAGATCTTCTACTTCCCGAACATGATGGCGACCTGTACCACCCAGGTGATGGAGGGGATGGTCGTCGACACCCTGTCGGAGGACGTCAAGCGGGTCCAGAACGGCATGGTGGAGTTCACGCTGATCAATCACCCGCTGGACTGCCCGGTGTGCGACAAGGGCGGCGCCTGCGAGCTGCAGGACCGCTCCTACGAGTACGGCACCGGGGTCAGCCGCTTCGACTTCGACAAGCGCCACCAGGAGAAGCACCACCCGCTGTCCGAGCTCATCACGCTCGACCGGGAGCGCTGCATCCACTGCAAGCGCTGCGTGCGCTACTTCGAGGAGGTCCCCGGCGACTCGGTGCTCGACTTCATCGAGCGCGGCGGACACACCTACATCGGCACGCTCGATCCGGGGTTGCCCAGCAACTTCACCGGCAACATCACCGACATCTGCCCGGTGGGCGCGTTGCTCGACACCACCAGCCGCTTCCGCGGCCGGAACTGGGAGTACAAGCACACCCGCTCGACGGGGATGGACGACGCCAGCGGGAGCGCCGTGATGATCGACGGGCGCACCGGGCGCATCGAACGCATCCGGGCGGCGCTCAACCCCGAGGTCAACAAGACCTGGATCGACGACGGCACCCGCTTCGGGCACGAGTACGTCGATGCCGAGGACCGGCTGCGCGCGCCCATGATCCGCAAGGACGGCGAGCTGCAGGCCGTTACCTGGGAGGAGGCCGCGGCGACCGTGCGCGACCGGCTCTCGGGCCTCAGCGGCAAGGACATCGGCATCGCTCTGCGGGCCGACGCCACCTTGGAGGAGGGCGTCGCCGCCAAGGCGCTGGCCGAGGCGCTCGGCACCGGGCAGCTCGACCATGCGCCGCGCCCGGCGGCATCGGTGGTGCCGGCACAGAATCCCGCCAGCCTGACCGACCTGGCCACGGCCGACGCCATCGTGGTGGTCGGTGACGTCACCGAGGAGGCCCCGATCGTGGACCTCCGGATCAAGGACGCCCTCAAGGGCGTGACGCCGCCCGAGCTCATGCAGCACGGCGTGCCCATCGCCGACCTGCGGCTCAAGGAGCACCCGGTGTTCCACCGGGAGAAGCTGACGGTGGCCGCCCCGTACCGGGTCGACCTGATGAAGCACGCGGGCCGCGCCCTGCAGTACCCGGCGGGCGGCGAGACCGCGCTGTTCGGGGCGCTGCAGGCGCTGGCCGATGCGGAGGGTGAGCCGGAGCTCGACGAGGGGCAACGCGCCGCCCTCGGCATGAGCGTGGAGGACGCGGCCGCGCTGGTGAAGCGGCTGAAGGACGCCGACAACGCCGTGCTGGTCTACGGAGGGTTCGTGCTGGCCACGCGCGAGGCCGCGGCCTCGGCCTCGGCGTTCGGCAAGGCGGTCGGCGCGAAGCTGATGATCGTCGGGCCCATGGCCAACAGCTACGGGCTCGAGCTCCTCGGCGTCGGCCCCAGCCACGAGCGCTACGCCTACCCCGACATGCTCGAGGGCTCGCGCGCGCTGATCCTCTCCAACCTCGACCCCGCCCGCGACCCGGACGTGCGCCGGATGCTGGAGCAGAAGGACTTCCTGGTCGTGCACGACCTGTTCCTCACCGAGACGGCGCAGCTCGCCGACGTCGTGCTTCCGGCCAAGAGCGTCTACGAGAAGGACGGCACCGTCGTCAACCTGGAGGGGCGCTTCCTCGGCGTCCACGCCGCCCCCGTCGAGGGCGGCGAGAGCCAGGACTTCATCGGACTGGTCGGCGCTCTGGGCGAGGCTCTGGGGCAGCGGCTGGAAGGGCGCAGCCTCCGCAGCGCCCGCCGCGTGCTCCGCAAGCGCTTCGAGCTCGACCCGGTGGAGCTGGGCCCGGAGGGGCACCTGCACCGGCCGAGGAGCCGGCAGAGCGCCCGCGTCGCCATCCGCAGCCGCGAGGCGGTCGAGGGCAACGTGCTCGTCACGCCGAGCATGCTCCGCATCGAGTACCTCGAACGCAACCCGCACCTGCTCCGCTTGAGCGGCGGGCCGAGCCTGCGCATACATCCCGATGACGCGGCCCTCCAGAACGTCGCCGACGGCGACGCAGTGCAGCTCCGGGTGGGCGGCCTGTTGCGCCGCGCCACCGTGGTCGTCGACGACCGGGTGCCCCCCGGGCTGATGCTGCTGCCGACGCTGCCCGAGCAGCCCGTCGGGCTGGCGCGGGCCGACCTCTCCACCCTGGAGCGCGCGGAACGTGAGCTGGAGGTGGCCGGATGAGCGATCCCCTCTGGGTGACCTTCCTCAAGGCCCTGGTCCTGATCCTGGTGCTGCTCGGCGGCTTCGCCTACATGACGCTGATCGAGCGCCGCCTGCTGGGCGCGTTCCAGCACCGCATCGGCCCCAACCGCGTCGGGCCGTTCGGACTCTTGCAGCCCATCGCCGACGCCATCAAGGCGATCTTCAAGGAAGACATCATCGTGTCGGCGGCCGACAAGGTCG
>JARRMM010000083.1:0-18199 GCA_037386005.1 Deinococcales bacterium
GTGGGCAGGTCCTGGTGCCAGCTCACGGCGTAGAAGATGCCCTCGGTGTTGGCGGGCCCGATGCCCTTGGCGAACTGCTCGGCCTCGGAGGGAGCGGAGGTCTCGAACAGCACCTTGGGGTTGTACCCCAGCTTCTGGAACGAGCGGATGATGCTGACGCCGTCCTGGAAGACCGCGCCCTCGGCGACCAGCTCCGCGCCGCTCGCCTTGATGGCGCTGGCGATGGTGTCGAAGTTGGAGGTGTCGGGCGGGTAGGTCGTCTGGTAGACGGTCTTGATGCCGGCCGCCTCGAGCTGCTGGCGGATCCCCTCGATCACCGGCTTGGTGAAGGGGTCGTCCTGCGTGGGGTAGGCCGCCGTCTTGGGCCGCTGGTCCGCCGGCAGCGAGAGCACCCACTTCACGAACTGGTCGCCCTGGTGGGGCGCCGTCGCCTGCTGGGCGAAGAACAGGTACTGGAAGCCGCGCTCGAACATCTTCGGAGCGCCGCCCGCGGGCTCGACGTAGACCATGTGGTACTTCTCGGCCACGGCCGACGCGGGCAGGTTGAGGAGCGACGAGAAGGTGCCGAGCACCAGGTCGACCTTGTCCTGCGTGATGAGGCGCTGGTAGTCCGACACGATGGTGTTCTGGTCGCTGGCGTCGTCACGGATGACGAGGTCGACCTGCCGGCCGAGCAGCCCGCCGTTGTCGTTGACGATCTTCTGCCAGACCTTGTAGCCCTTCTGGGCGGCGCCGCCGGGCTGGGAGAAGTCGCCCGTCAGCGGTAGCGAGATCCCGATCTTGATCGGTCCCTGGGCCATCGCGAGCCCGGTCGCGGCGAGCAGGACTGCCGTGACCCACAGTGCGAATCTCTTGAACATCTCTCTGCCTCCTACGTCCTCCGGTGGGATGCGTCGTGTTTCGCGTACCAGCCATGCCCCTCGGCCTGGTGCATGTTCAGGTGGTTGCGCTCACCTCCCTCCAGGGATCGACCTGGAACGGACAGCCAACCCCGGTTACCTGGGGTTGAGCGTCAGCAGCTTCATCTCGCTCATCTCCTGGATGGCGTAGCGCAGGCCCTCGCGTCCCGCGCCCGACTGCTTCACGCCGCCGTACGGCATGTGGTCGACCCGGAAGGTCGACACGTCGTTGATGTTCAGTCCCCCCACCTCGATGCGGTCGAACGCCTCACGGATGACGCGCCAGTCGTTGGTGAACAGCCCCGCCTGGAGCCCGAACTCGCTGGCATCCACGGCGTCGATGGCCTCCGCCACGTCGGCGTAGCGGTACAGGCCGATCATGGGCGCGAACACCTCCTGGTTGCACACCTTCATGGCCGGAGTGACGTCCTCGAGCAAGGTGGCCGGCCACAGCGTGCCTTCGCGCTTCCCTCCGGCGAGGACCTTGGCACCGCCCTGCCGGGCCTCCTCGACCCAGGCCTCGATACGCTCCGCGGCGCCCTCGTCGATCACGGGACCGACGTCGGTGGCCTCGTCGAGCGGGTCTCCGAGCACGAGCTTCTCGACCCTCGGCACCAGTGCGCCGCGGAAGGCGTCGTAGACGTCCTCGTGCACGTACACGCGCTGCACCGACACGCACGACTGCCCCGAGTACTGGAAGCCGCCCCAGATGACGCGCTCGGCCGCGAACGCCAGGTCGGCGTCGGCGTGCACGATCACGCCGGCGTTGCCGCCGAGCTCCAGGGTGACGCGCTTGCGCCCTGCACGACTCTTGAGCGCCCAGCCCACGGCGGGGCTGCCGGTGAAGGTCAGCAGGCGGATGCGCTCGTCCTCGACCAGCGGGGCGGCATCGGCGGTGCGGCTCGGCACGACGCTGAAGGCACCCTCGGGGAATCCCGAGCCCTGCACGATGTCGGCCAGCTTGAGGGCGGAGAGGGGCGTCTGGCTGGCCGGCCGCAGCACGATGGTGTCGCCGGCGGCCAGCGCCGGCGCCACCTTGTGGGCCACCAGGTTCAGCGGGTAGTTGAAGGGGCTGATCCCCGCCACCGGCCCCAGCGGCACGTGACGGACCTGTGCCTCGCGTCCCTCCAGACCGGGGATCCAGTCCAGCGGCACGATCTCGCCGTAGATCCGCTTGGCCTCCTCGGCCGCGACGTTGAAGGTGAACACCGCCCGGTCGACCTCGCCGCGCGCCGCCGAGAGCGGCTTGCCCGCCTCGAGCGCGATGGTCTGCGCCAGGTCCTCGCGGCGCTCCGCGATGCCCGCGCTGATCGCCTCGAGCGCCTGGGAGCGCTGCCACACCGGCATGCGCCGCGTGGTCTGGAAGGCGGCCGTCGCCTGCGCGATGGCGCGCTCGATCTCCTCGGGGCCCGCACGGTGGACGACGGCCACCAGCGAGGCGTCGTAGGGGCTGCGGACCTCCAGACGGTCGCCCGTCTGCAGCCACTGCCCCGCCACGTAGCATCCGAACTCACCGAGCCGCGGGGGGCCGGCCGGGGCATCGGCTCGGCGCTCGCCCGAGTCACGACGGAGGCGCTCGACGGCCACGGTCTCAGCTCCCTCCGGAGAGGCGCGCCAGCACCTCGAACACGACGGCGAAGTCCTGCTTGTCGAGGCCTAGGCCGCGCGCGGCGGTGAGCATCTCGTTGGTCGCCGCGGTGGTGGGGAGCGGCACGTTCACCTCGCGCCCGAGCTCGAGCGCGAGGTTCATGTCCTTCTGCATCATGTTGACGTCGAACCAGGCCTCGTCGGGCATCTGCAGCACGAACGGGCCGCGGTACTTCACCATCGGCGAGGCGATGACGCTGTGGAGCAACACCTCGGCCGCGGTCTCACGCGCGATGCCGCTGCGCTCGGCCAGCAGCAGGCCCTCGCTGAAGGCCAGCATCTGCACCGCCAGGCTGAGGTTGGTGGCGATCTTCATGGTGACGGCGAGGCCGTTGCCGCCGACGTAGGTCGCCTTCGGCCCCACGTCGAGCAGGATCGGCTCCACCTTCTCGAAGTCCGCCCGCTCGCCGCCCACCATGAAGGTGAGCTTGCCCTGCTCCAGCGTCTCCACGCTGCCCGAGACGGGGGCATCGAGCATGCTCGCCCCCCGCGCGCGCACCTGCTCGGCCAGTTCGCGGCTGAACGCCGGGCTGACGGTGCTCATGTCGATGTAGAGCTTGCCGGCCCCGAGCCCCGCCAGCACGCCGTCGGGGCCGCCGGTCACCGCCTCCAGGGCGGTGGTGTTGGTGACCATGGTGAACACGATGTCGGACGCCTCGGCCACGCCGCGGGGCGACCCGCCCCACGCCATGCCCGCATCCTCCAACCACTTCGCCTTCGAGCGCGTGCGGTTGTAGCCGGTCACCGTGTGCCCCGCATCCACCAGGCGCTTGGCCACCCGGCCGCCCATCACCCCGAGGCCGACGAACCCTAGTCTCGCCATGGCATGCTCTCCTTCACGCTCCCGCGAGGGCGGTGCGTCCACGCACGCCCGTCGCCACCGGGGGCTTTCGTGGCCCCGGCCGACCGAGCGCGCGCTCGATAACTATTAGTGGTGTGGTGGTCATACCACCAGACGGTAGCGTTGCAGTTGGGCGCCTGGACCACCCCTTCGGTTGAGCCGCCGCCGCACCCCTCTTCGAGGCGATCGCGCCAGCGTACGAGGACTCGGAAGACCTACAGAATCAAGTTGTGGACGCGCTCAACGTTAGCACACGGCGAGGAAGCTGTCAAACCCCCGAGGGCCCCTCGATTCCTTGACATGGCCCTGGGGGACGTGCTAGGTTCGCACCATTCCGAAGAGGTATTACCACCATACCTCCTGCAATACATTTCATCGGATGTATGGGTTTGCATGATGTCGGATGTGCTTCAACACCGCAAGCTCTACGAGCAGGTCGTCGAGAGGATCCGGCAACAGATCCTCTCGGGCGAGCTGAAGAGCGGCGACCAGCTCCCCAACGAGCGGAGCCTGGGGGAGCGGTACGGCGTGAGCCGGACCGTCATCCGCGAGGCGATGAAGACGCTCATCCAGAGCGGGCTCGTCGAGGTCCGCCGCGGTCAAGGCACCTTCGTCGTCGACGGGACCGCCGATGCGCTCAAGCAGTCGCTGCGCCTGATGATGGGGTTCGCCAGCGAGGAGCGGATCGGGGAGATGGTCGAGGTCCGCGAGCTGCTCGAGCCCGAGATCGCTTCGCGGGCCGCCCAGCGCCGCACCGAGGACGACCTGGTGGCCCTCCGGGCCGCTGTCCGAGACATGGACGTCGCCCTCGACGACGCCAGGACCTTCATCGAAGCCGACAACCGCTTCCACGTGACCCTGGCCGTCGCTACCCAGAACCATGTCATCCCGCGGCTGCTCGACTCGGTGGTGGACCTCCTCCAGGAGCTGCGCGGCCACATCTTCCAGGTGGGCGGCGGCCCTACGCGGGGCCAGCAGCACCACCGCATCATCCTCGCAGCCGTCGAAGCCGGGGACGCCGAAGCAGCCAGGAATGCCATGCTGGCCCACCTCGCGCAGGTGCGCGAGGACAGCCGGCAGGCCTTGCGAGAGACCGACCGACAGACCTCCGACGAGACCGAGTCCACCGACGACGAGTTGGACGGTGACGCCGCCTGAGCCGCCATCCGCGGCCCCGACCGGGTCCCGCTCCAAGGGGAAGGAGCCACGCGTGACGGGTCGATCCGCAGCGAGCAAGTCCACGCCGAGGTCGGCGCGCGGGAAGGCGACGGGAGCCGGCCTCGCCGCCGACGCCGATCCCCCGCGACACCTGCAGACCTATCGCCAGATGATGCGCATCCGCGTGTTCGAGGAGCACGCCAACGAGCTGTACCTCACCGCCAAGATGCCCGGCCTCACCCACATGTACGCCGGTGAGGAAGCGGTCGCCGTGGGGGTGTGCGACGCGCTGAACCGCGACGACTACATCACCAGCACCCACCGGGGCCACGGCCACTGCATCGCCAAGGGCGCCCGGCTCGACCTGATGTTCGCGGAGCTGCTCGGCAAGGCCGCCGGCTACAACCGCGGCAAGGGCGGCAGCATGCACATCGCCGACCAGGAGAACGGCAACCTCGGCGCCAACGCCATCGTCGGCGGCTCGGCCGGCATCGCCACCGGCGCCGCGCTGTCGACCCGTATGCGCGGCACCGAGCAGGTGGTGGTGTGCTTCTTCGGGGAGGGCGCCCTCGGCCAGGGGCTGCTGTACGAGGTCATGAACATGGCGCAGCTCTGGAAGCTGCCCGTGATCTACGTCTGCGAGAACAACCTCTACAACGAGTACACCCACTTCGAGGAGGTCACCGCCGGCGACCTCCTCGGCCGCCCCCGCGCCTTCGGCATCCACACCGCCGAGGTCGACGGGCAGGACGTCACCAGCGTCAGCGCCACGGCCCACGAGCTGGTCGAGCGCGCACGCAAGGGCGAGGGCCCCTCCTTCCTCCTCGCGCACACCTACCGCTACTACGGGCACCACGTAGGCGACATCCAACGCGACTACTACAGGTCCAAGGACGAAGAGAGCCACTGGAAGAGCGAGCGCGACCCCCTCACGATCTACGGCGCCTGGCTCCAGGACCGCGGCATCGCGACGGCCGAGCAGCTCCAGCAGGTCGAGGCCGAGGTCCGTGACGAAGCCCAGAGAGCCGTCGAGTACGGCCTCGAGGCGCCCTACCCCGACGAGGGCGAGGTGACGCTCCATGTCTACGCCTGACCCCACGCTCTCGGCCGCGGGCGTGCGCACCATCACCTTCGCGCAGGCCGTCAACGAGGCCCTCGCCGAGGAGATGCGCCGCGACCCGCGGGTGTTCATCCTGGGCGAGGACGTCGCCGAGGCCGGCACCCCCTTCAAGGTGCTCTCCGGCCTGGTCGAGGAGTTCGGGCCGGAGCGGGTGCGCGACACCCCCATCAGCGAGGCCGGCTTCACCGGCCTGGCCGTGGGCGCCGCCATGACCGGCATGCGCCCCGTCGTCGACCTCATGTTCGGCGACTTCCTGACGCTGGTCATGGACCAGCTCGTCAACCAGGCGGCCAAGACCCACTACATGTCCGGCGGCAAGCTCAAGGTGCCCATGGTGCTGCGCACCACGCTCGGCGCCACCCGCCGCAGCGCCGCCCAGCACAGCCAGAGCCTGCACGCCTGGGTCAGCCACATCCCCGGCCTCAAGGTGGCGCTCCCCGCCACCCCGTTGGACGCCAAGGGCCTCATGAAGGCCGCCATCCGCGACGACAACCCCGTCGTCATCGTCGAGGACAAGCTCAGCTTCCAGGACAAGGGCCCCGTCCCCGAAGGCGACGTGTTGATCCCGCTGGGCCAGGCCGACATCAAGCGCGAAGGCAGCGACATCACCTTCGTCGCCACCAGCAGCATGGTCGTGGTCGCACTGCAAGCCGCCGAGCAGCTCGAGGCCCACGGCCTCTCCGCCGAGGTCATCGACCCTCGCACCCTCAGCCCGCTCGACAGCGCCACGCTCATCGAGAGCGCCAAGAAGACCGGCCGCGTCGTGGTCGTCGACGAGGGCCACCAGAGCTACGGCGCCAGCGCCGAGCTCGCCGCCGTCATCGCCGACGGCGCCTTCTACTACCTCGACGCCCCGGTGAGACGCCTCGGCGCGATGGACGTGCCCGTCCCCTTCTCGCCCGTCCTCGAGGACCTCACCGTCCCCACCCCCAAGCAACTCACCGCGCTCGCCCGCGAGATGTGCGTCCCCGCCTGAGGCGGCAGGGGTCGCCCGGGCACGCGCACGAGGGAGGCTGATTCGCATGGCCATTCACACACACGGCGTCATGGCGGTCGACTGGGAGGAACGCATCAACTTCGAGCGCCTCCGCACCGAACGCCTCGCGCGCATCAAGAAGGTGCTGGCGGAGTCCGAAGCCGGAGCGCTCCTGTGCTTCGACATGAACAACGTCCGCTACATCACGGCGACCCACATCGGCACCTGGGCGCAGGACAAGGTCGCCCGCTTCACGCTGCTCCCCCAGAACGACGAGCCCATCCTGTGGGACTTCGGGAGCGCCGCCAAGCACCACCAGCTCTACGCGCCCTGGCTCGACGGCGAGAAGCGCTCCCGCCCGGGCGTCAGCATGCTCCGGGGGACCATCAGCCCCGAGATGGGGCGCGCCGAGAAGGTCGCGCGCTGGATCAAGGACGAGCTCGAGCAGCGCGGGCTCCAGAACGACCCCGTCGCCATCGACATCGTCGAGCCGCCCGTGCTGTTCGCCCTGCAGAAGGCGGGCATCACCGTCATCGACGGCCAGCAGATGATGCTCGAGGCGCGCAAGATCAAGACCGTCGACGAGATCAGCCTGCTCACGCACGCCGCCGGCATGGTCGACGCCGCCTACGACCACCTCTACGAGCACCTCCGCCCCGGCGTCCGCGAGAACGACCTGGTCGGGCTCGTCAGCGACTTCCTCTACCGCCACGGCAGCGAGATGGTGGAGGGCGTCAACGCCATCAGCGGCGAACGCTGCAACCCCCACCCCCATGTGGCCTCCGACCGCATGCTGCGCCCCGGCGACCCCGCCTACTTCGACATCCTCCAGAGCTACATGGGCTACCGCACCTGCTACTACCGCACCTTCGCCGTCGGCAGCGCCAGCCAGGCCCAGGTCGACGCCTACGCCAAGTGCCGCGACCTGCTCGACCACGCCATCAGCCTCATCCACGCCATCAGCCTCATCAAGCCCGGCGTCACCACCGCCGAGGTCGTCGAGGTGTGGCCCAAGGCGGAGGAGTTCGGCTTCCCCAACGAGGAGCTCGCCTTCGCGCTGCAGTACGGCCACGGGCTCGGCCTCAACATCTGGGAGAAGCCCATCTTCAGCCGGCTGTTCTCCTTCGACCACCCCGAGGTCATCGAGGAGGGCATGGTCTTCGCCCTCGAGACCTTCTGGCCCGCCTCCGATGGCTGGTCGGCGGCCCGCATCGAGGAGGAGCTCGTCGTCACCAAGGACGGCTGCGAGATCATCAGCCGCTTCCCCGCCGAGGAGCTCATGGTGGCCGGGCCCAAGTACTACACCGCCCTCGGCAACCTCCCCGGCGTCCGCGAGACCGAGTCGAACTACAACAACGGCCGCGTCTTCCCCAACGGCAAGCCCGGTGTCCCCGGAACGCCGGTGACGGCCGACGCCGGCGCCGTCGGCCCCGACGGCCGCCACTGATGCCCCGCGACGCACGGATGCCCCGCGCCCGCACCGCCTAGGCCGGAGAGGAGACCCGTGGCCAAGGACGTCATCATGCCGGTCCTGGGGATGAACCAGGACACCGCCGTCCTCCTCAACTGGCTCAAACAGGAGGGCGAGCAGGTCGAGGAAGGCGAGCCCATCATGGAGGTCGAGACCGACAAGGCCACCATGGAGCTCGACGCCCCGGCCAGCGGCACCCTCGCCCGCGTCACCGCCCGAGCCGGCGAGGAGGTCAAGGTCGGCAGCGTCATCGCCGTCATCCTGGCCGACGGCGAGGCCGCCGCCGGTGCGGCGCACGTTGCGGACGCTGCGGACGCCTCGGACACGGGTACCGCAGGTACCGCACCCGCTCGCGCCGAGCGGTCCCCGCAGCCGACCGGCGGCGACGGCCCGCCGGGAGCACCCGGCGTGGGAGGCGTGGGAAGCGCGCGCGCCACGGCGCAGGGCGCGGTGGCAAGGAACGGCAGCGGGGCGAGGCCCGGCGCCGCCGCGGCCGGCGCCGGGCCTGCGGCGGCCGTCGCCGGCCGGGTCCCGGCGTCCCCCAAGGCGCGCCGCCTCGCCGGTGAGCACGGCATCGACCTGGCCTCCTTGCGCGGCGCCGGCAGCGGCCCCGAGGGCGCCATCCTCGCGGCCGACGTCCTGCGGGCCGTGGAGCGGCGTCCGCAGACGAGCGCCGCGACGGCCACGACCTCGACCGCCCCGGCCACCTGGACGACCTTCCAGCGTGAGCTCGACGCCGCCCCGCTACTGCAGGCGCTCGCTCGCACGCGCGGCGCCCGCAAGGGTGCGGACGGCGCGCCGGCGATCGACGTGGGCGACCTCCTCGCCCGCTTCCTGGGCGCGGTCTGGTCGCGGCATCCGCTCGCCGGTGGCGAGCAGGACTCGGTGCGGATGCGCTATCGACGCCTCGCGGACGGCCGTCTGCAGGCCGCGCTGATCGAGGACGCCGGCCGGGCGAGCGTGCTCGGCATCGCCGCTGCTCGCGAGACGGCTGAGCCCGTGGGGGCCGGGCGCGAGGGGGCTGGCACGGCCGGCGACGCCACCGAGCTGTCCCTGCTCGACCTCACCCGCGCGCGCGTCGACCTCGGTGGCGACGCCGCCACCCCGGGCGCGTTGGTGAGCGTGGTCGCCGGGCGCCTCGACGAGCGGGTGGTCGCCGCGAACGGCGCCCCCGAGCTACGCACGACCTTCACGCTGCGCCTCGCGTTCGATCCCACGCACGTCGAGCTCGCCTCGGCGGCCGCCTGGGCCGACCGCGTCATCGAGCTGGCCGAGGATCCCTCGGCGCTGGCGCTGCTGTACTGACGTCCTGGCAATCCGCGCCCGGCGAGCGCCGGCCGATGTGCAGCCCACCCCATGACAGCGCCGCGACGTCGCAGGTATAGTGGAGCTACCACGGAAAGGAGGTGGTCCAAATAGAGAACGGTATAGAGACCAGTGGAGGTACCCGTCGAGGGTAACTCAGGACCGCCTTCTTGAGAGTTGAGAAGGAACCTCAGGGTTCCCTCGAGATTCTGGCGGGTTACCGGCGCGCTCCCCGGCTCAGGCTGGGGCGCGCGTTTCCCGTGGTGGGCTCGCGACCGTGATGCAGCGGCGCTTTGGGCACGGCCGCTCGGGGTGCTCCGCGGGCGGCACGCGCCCGCGCGGCACGCATGCGGCCGGGGTGGCCGCTCCCGAGTGCGCCGACGCGAGCGCGAGGCGTTGGGTTCAGTACGGGCCGGCCGCGGCCGCCAGCAGCAGCACCTCGTGGCGCAGATGCAGATCGGCGCCCGGCGCGGGGCGCACGTCTGTGCCGTCGCCCGCCTCCGGCGGCGCCAGCAGGTAGCGCCGCACCGGCTCCGACGCGGCCTCGAGCCGTTCGCGCAGCAGGCGCTCGTTCTCCTCCGCGGTGTTCGCACGGCGCAGCCACGAGCCGAGCTCCTTGGAGCGCCAGAAGCGCTCCAGCAGGAAGGGCTCGAGTCCGGCCTCCCCCGCCCAGCTCACCCAGTCCGACAGCCGGTACGCCCGGACGTGGCTCGGGTCGCGCAGTCGCTCGATCTCGTTCATCGCCTCGGCCAGGCGCGCGTCCTCGGGCGCGATGTTGTCGACCAGCAGGAACACCCCGCCGGGACGCAGCACGCGCGCGACCTCGGCGAGGAAGGCGCGCGGGTCCCCGAAGTGGTGGGCCGCGATGCGGCAGGTGACCAGGTCGAAGGCGCCGTCCTCGAACGGCAACGCCTCGGCGGCCGCGGCCACGAAGGTCAGCTGGGCGTCCGGCAACGCCCCCCGCAGGTGCGTCTCGGCCGCCGCCAGCATCTCGGGCGTCAGGTCGCTGACGGTCACGAGGGCGCCTGCCTCCGCCAGCGCGCGGGCCGTGTGCCCGCCGCCGGTGGCGACGTCCAGCGCGCGCCGGCCACGGATCTCGCCGAGCCGGGCGCGCACCACCTCCACCAGCCGCGGGAGCTCCGCCCCCTTGGCGTGCGTCGCGCTCGCCACGTAGGCGTCGGCCGCGGCGCCGAACTGCTCGCGGACCCGGCGCTGGGTCTCGGCCAGCGGATCGCCAGCCACGGGTCGGCTCAGCGCTCGCCCAGCAGGCGCCAGGCGCTCGGCAGCAGACCCACCGCCACCGCCATCTTGAGCGCGTCACCCAGCAGGAAGGGCACCAGACCCAACGCCAGCGTCTGCGCCCAGCCCCCCACCAGGCCGTGCAGCCACAGCAGGCCGGGCACGTAGATGGCGACCTCCGCCAGCAGCATGGCGGCCACGGTGCGACCGTAGCTGCGGTCCCAGCCGCGCTCGGCCAGCCAGCCGAGCAGGGCCGCGGCCAGCACGAAGCCGACCAGGTAGCCGCCCGTCGGTCCCATCAGATGCGCCACCCCGCCCTGCCAGCCGGTGAACAGCGGCAGGCCGAGCGCGCCCAGCAGCACGTAGGCGCCGGTGGTGAGGGTGCCGAGCCCGAGGCCGTAGGCGGTGCCGAGCAGCAGCACGCCGAGGGTCTGGCCGGTGAAGGGGACGGGGCCGAGCTGCACGCGCAGCTGCGCCAGCGCGGTGAGGAAGAGCACGCCGGCCGCGACCTGCACCGCAGCACGCAGGGCGCTACGGCCGGTCCGGTCCGGGAGGATCCGTTGGATGAGCGTCGTCGAGAGCGCTCGGCTAGCCATGGTTCGACCTCCACGAGCCGCGGGGGTGGTGCTCCCGCGTCGCCGACGAGTATACAGGGGGCCCGCCCGTGGGCCGGCAGCCCGCCCCTCTATACTGTCGCCGTGCCCATCGATCCCAGTGAGATCCGCGTGTCCGAGTGGGTGACGACCGTCGACACGGTGTTCCCGAACCAGGTCAACCCGCTGGGGACGCTCTTCGGCGGCGTCGTGTTGCAGTGGATGGACGTGAACGCCGCCGTGGCCTGCGCGCGCTTCTGCCGGCAGGCCTCGGTGACGGCGTCGACCGAGCCCGTCGACTTCCGCAACCCCATCTACGTGGGCGAGATCGTGGAGGTCAAGAGCCGCGTCGCCTGGACCGGGACCACCAGCATGATCGTGCGCTGCGAGGTGCACGGCGAGAACCCCATCACCGGCGAGCGACGCCTGTGTACCATCGGCCACCTCAACTTCGTGGCGATCGGGGAGGACGGCCGGCCCACCCCGGTGCCGAGGCTCCGCGTCGAGACCGACCTGGAGCGCCGCCACTGGGAGACCGGCGAACGCGTCCGGCAGGACATCCTCAGGCGCCGCGAGCGCAAGGGGGACGCCGCCGCGGGCACCGCGTAGCGGCCCGGAAAGCCCGACGGGAACGCGTGGACAGCACGACGCCGCCGACCGCACCGCGCTGCTATGGTGGGTCGGTCGGGGGCGGAAGGGCCCCGCGTCCCGGCGTTCAGGAGGCAGCATGACCGAAGTCCGCACCGCCGGCAGCAGCGACACGCTGCGCAGCCGCGCCATCAACGCCATCCGCGCGCTCGTCATCGACGCCACCCAGGCCGCGGGCGACGGCCACCCCGGCATGCCCCTGGGCACCGCGCCGCTCGGCTACGTGCTCTACCGGCACGTCATGAAACACAACCCCAGGAACCCCGCCTGGCCCGACCGCGACCGCTACGTGCAGTCGGCCGGGCACGGCTCCATGCTGCAGTACAGCCTGCTGCACCTGACCGGCTACGACCTGCCCATGGAGGAGCTCGAACGCTACCGCCAGTGGGGCAGCAAGACGCCCGGCCACCCGGAGGTCGGGCACACGCCCGGCGTCGAGACCACCACCGGCCCGCTCGGCCAGGGCATCAGCACCGCCGTCGGCATGGCGCTCGCCGAAGCCCACCTCGCCGCGCGCTTCAACAAGCCCGACTTCCAGGTGATCGACCACCACACCTACGTCATCGCCTCCGACGGCGACATCATGGAAGGGGTCTCCAGCGAGGCCTCCAGCTTCGCCGGGCACCACGGCCTCGGCAAGCTCATCGTGCTCTACGACGACAACGACATCTCCATCGACGGCAGCACCGACATCACCTTCTCCGAGGACGTCCAGGCGCGCTACCGCGCCTACGGCTGGCACGTGCAAAGCGTCGCCGACGCCAACGACGTCGACGCCGTACAGGCCGCCCTCGACGCCGCCCGCGCCGAGACCGACCGCCCCAGCCTCATCGCCGTCAAGAGCATCATCGGCTACGGCGCCCCCCACAAGCAGGGCACCAGCGCCGTCCACGGGTCCGTCCTCGGCGACGAAGAAGCCAAGGCCGCCAAGGACAACCTCGGCATCGACTGGGCACCCTTCACCGTGCCCGACGACGTGCTGAAGCACTACCGCCAGGTCGTCGACGAAGGCGAACGCGCCGAGCGCGCCTGGAACGACCTCATGGGGCGCTACCGCCAGGCGCACCCCGAGCTCGCCCGCGAGCTCGAGCGCACCCTCGCCGGCACCCTCCCCGACGACTTCGACGCCGACCTCCCCACCTTCGAGCTCGGCACCCAGCTCGCCACCCGCAAGGCATCGCAGCAAGCCATCAACGCCATCGCCCCGCGCGTGCCCGAGCTCATCGGCGGATCGGCCGACCTCGCCGGTTCGAACCACACCGACATCGACGGCGCGGCCAGCATCGCGCGCGGACACTACCAGGGGCGCATCCTCCACTTCGGCATCCGCGAGCACGCCATGGCCGCCATCGGGAACGGCCTCGCACTGCACGGCGGCATCCGCCCCTTCGTGGCCACCTTCCTCATCTTCTCCGACTACCTGCGCCCCGCCCTGCGCCTCTCCGCGCTGATGGGCCAGCACGTGCTCTACGTCTTCACCCACGACAGCATCGGCCTCGGCGGCGACGGCCCCACCCACCAGCCCATCGCGCAGCTCATGGCGCTACGCGCCATCCCCAACGTCACCGTGCTCCGCCCCGCCGACCCCAACGAGACCGCCCAGGCCTGGGCCGCCGCCATGCGCCACACGGGCGGCCCCGTCACCTTCGCGCTCACGCGCCAGAACGTCCCCGCCCTCGACGTCCCCGCAGGAAGCGTCGACCGCGGCGGCTACGTCCTCTCCCCCGAGACCGGCGACGCCGAGCCCGACGTGCTCCTCATCGCCACCGGCTCCGAGGTCCCCCTCTGCCTCGAAGCGCAGAAGACGCTCGCCGAGGAAGGCGTCCGCGCGCGCGTCGTCAGCCTACCCAGCTGGGAGCTGTTCCAGGCGCAGGACAGCGCCTACCGCGACAGCGTCGTCCCCCCCAGCGTCAAGGCCCGCGTCACCGTCGAAGCCGGCGCCACCCTCGGCTGGGAACGCTACGCCGGCGACCACGGCGTCATCCTCGGCGTCGACCGCTTCGGCCAGTCCGCCCCCGGCGGCCGCGTCATGAAGGAGTACGGCTTCACCCCCGAACACGTCGCCCAGGCAGCCAGGGAGAGCTTGTCGAAGGTGCGGGGCGACTAGCCGAGCCGCGCCACCGAACGAGCCCCACTCCGGCGGGAGGCCGCTCCGCGCGAGCGCCTCCCGCCGTTCCCGTGGCCCACCGGCGGCAGGGCGAGGTGGGACGTACGCCATAGGAGGGCGCGGAAGTGGCTCGTATAGTGGTCCCTAGCGCGCCGCAGACGATGCGGCGCAACGGTCCGTCCCCACCAACGGGAGGTCTCATGAATCGCGTCCGCATCGTTCTCGTCGCCCTCCTTCTCGCCGTCGTCTCGGGCGCCATGGCGCAGTCGCTGCGCTCCCTGCTACCGGCCGACACGGTGGCCGCCATCGGGGTGCAGGGGCTCAGCCAGCAGCAGGCCAAGATCCAGCCGTTCATCGACGAGTTCGAGCGGCTCGGCGTCGGCAAGGCCTTCCAGGCCGCCTTCGCGTCGACCGAGCAGCAGGCGGAGCAGTCCGCCAAGCTGCCCGACCTCAACCAGATGCCCAAGCAGCTGCAGGGGCTCGGGCTCCTCGACGTGCTCGGCAACGAAGCCTACCTGGCCGTCTCGATGAGCCAGGGCAACCCCCTGCCGGCGGTCGTCTTCGTGGCGCGCGTCGACGCCAAGGCGCAGCAGGCCGCCAGCAGCCTCATCGCCGAGCAGGCGAAGCTGTCGACCGTCCAGAAGCTCACCGAGGGCTCGATCACGTTCTACGTCGAGACCGTCGACAACGGGGACGGCACCACCACGCAGGTCGCCTACGCCCAGGACGGCGCCCTGGTGGCGCTCTCCAACAACCCGGACGTGCTGCGTGGCGTGCTGCGCCGTCAGCAGGGCTCCACCGAGCCGGCGTTCACCGACTCCGCCGGCTACAAGGCCACCCTCGGCACGCTCGGGGACGGCCAGATCGTCACGTACCTGGCGCTGTCGCCGGTCGCCACCACGGTGCAACCGCTCGTCGCCGCCCAGGGGATGGACGCGCTGGCGCAACGACTGGCGAGCGCCCTCGACACCATCGGCACCAGCGGCGCGGTCAGCCGCATCACGGCGGCCGGCGTCGAGTCGCAGGACGTGCGCAAGCTGGGCCCGGCCGACAAGGACCCGGCGCTCCACGCCATGCTGTCGTCGAACGCGCCCGCCTCCACCGAGCCGCTCGGCTTCGTGCCCTCCGACGCCATCAGCGTGAGCAGCAGCTCGTTGAGTCTGAGCGACTGGTGGACTTACCTCGGCGGCCTCGTCGCCAGCGCTCCCCAGCTCGGCATCACCGACCTGAACCAGTTCGTCCAGGGTATGGCCGGCGTCGACCTGCAGAAGGACCTGTTCGACTGGAGCGGCCCGAACGTCGCTACCATCTCCACCCCGGCACCGGCGCCGCAGCAGGCCGGCATGCCGAGCAGCGACCTGCTGGGCGCCAGCGTCTTCGTGCTGAGGAGCAAGGACGATAGCGCGGCCGCGGCGGGGCTGAGCGACCTGTTCACCAAGCTCGCCACCCAGCTCGCCAGCTTCAGCAACCCCACCGGCAACGCTGCGCCGGCGCAGGCCGCCACGCATCAGGTCGGCAACGTGACCGTCACGAGCTACACCATGGCGCCGGGCGTCACGCTGTCGTACACGGTCGCCGGCGGTCACGCCTTCATCGCCACCAGCCAGACCGCCCTGGACGCGGTGCTGCAGGCGATGCAGAAGGGCAACGGGCTGCCCTCCACCCTGCAGTCCATGCGCCAGCAGGTGCCCTCGGGGGCCCACAGCTTCACGCTCACCGACGCGCAGGCGAACATGAAGAACCTCGGCGCCTCGCTGGTGACGGGGCTGCAGACCTTCGCGGGCATGGGCGGATCGCAGAACCTCGACATCGCCAAGGTGCAGGCGGCGACCGACGCCCTCCAGAAGTACCTCGACTACGTGGCGGGGCGCCTCGGCGGAGCCGTCTCGTACCAGCAGGTCAGCGGCGACACCATCACCGGCCACGGCATGACGCAGGTGCGCTGGTAGGAGCCTCGACGCCTCGTCGGTGAGCTCGGTCCACGGACCGGCCAACCCGACGCATCCCACGGGCGGCCGCCCCTCCTCCGGGGCGGCCGCCCGTACTCCTGGGTGGGGACGGCCCTGTTGGGTGGGGCCCCGGGCCTCCTACGTCCCGGGGCCCTCCCCTGCGCGCCGACGTCCGCTAGCGCCGCGTCGCCGCCCGCTCCAGCAAGGCGCGCCAGACGGCGTCGACGCGCGCCTCCAGCTCCTCGAGCGTGCCGCCGTTGTCCACCACGTAGTCGGCGCGCGCCACCTTGTCATCCAGCGGCATCTGCGCGGCGTCGCGCGAGCGCACGTCCTCTTCGCTGAGGCGACTGCGGGCCGCCACCCGCGCCACCCGCTCGGCGAGGGGCGCGTCCACGACGATGACGGCGTCGAGGCCCCGGTCGAGCCCGTTCTCGTAGAGCAGCGGTACGTCGTGCACGATGACGGCCGGCGGCTCGGGCGCCCGCTCGAGGGCCTCCGTGAGCCGTTCGGTGGCCCGTCGCACCCACGGATGCACGATCGCGTTCAGCCGCCGCCGCGCCTCGGGATCGCCGAAGACGCGGCGGGCGGTCGCCGCGCGGTCGAGCCGACCGGCGGCCACGAGCTCGGCGCCGAGGTCACGGGCGATGGCGGCGAGCACCTCGGCGTCCTCGGTCGCCTGCCGCGCCAGGGCGTCGGCGTCGATGACCGCGGCGCCTCGCGCCTCGAGCAAGCGGGCGACGCTCGACTTGCCCGACCCGATGTTGCCGGTGAGCCCGACGTGCAAGCTCACCGTGAACCCCGGGGGGGAAGTGCTGTAATTGGAGCCATGCGCTGGTTGCGCCGCTTCTCGCCTCCAGAGCGCATCGCCATGCCCCAGTCTACGCCGCGCCCCAGCAGCGGCTACCTGGTGGGAGGAGCCGTCCGGGACGCGCTCCTCGGCACGCCTGCGCGCGATGTCGACTGGGTGGTCCCGCGCCCGGAGGAGGAGGCGCGGCGGGCAGCCGAGGCCCTCACCGCCGAGGATTCCAGGGCCACGGCGTTCGCGCTCGACGCCCGCCGGGGCCACTGGCGGGTCGTGGCAGGCGGGCTCACCTGCGACTACACGCCGCTGGCGGGGCCGCTGGAGGAGGAGTTGCGCCGCCGCGACTTCACGGTCAACGCCGTCGCGGCCGACCTCGACGGACATCTCATCGACCCGCTGGGGGGCATCGCCGACCTGCGCGCGCGACGTCTGCGCATGACCTCGGAGACGTCGCTGACGGACGACGCGCTGCGCCCGCTCCGGGGCGTGCGGCTGTCGGCCACGCTGGCGCTCGAGCTCGAGCCCGCCACCCGCGACGCCATCCGCCGCCTCGCCCGCCAGCAGGCCGACGGCGAACGACCCCTGCCCGCCTGGGAGCGCATCCGGGACGAGCTCGACCTGCTGCTGCTCGACGCCTCGGCGGCGCGCGGGCTGCTGCTCGCCGACGAGCTCGGCCTGCTCGACGCGGTCCTGCCGGAGCTGGCCATGTGCCGCGGCGTGGAGCAGGGCGGCTTCCACCACCTGGACGTGCTGCGGCACTCGCTCGAAGCGCTCCATCAGCTCGTGCAGGGGTTCCCCGATGCCGACCCGGCGTTGCGCTGGGCCACGCTGCTGCACGACATCGGCAAGCCGGCCACCAAGGCCCGCGGCGAGGACGATCGCACCCACTTCTACGGCCACGCCCGGCTGGGGCAGCGTCTGGCGCAGTCTGCGCTCGCGCGCCTGCGCGAGCCGCAGGCGCGCATCCGGCGCGTGGGGCTGCTGGTGCGCTACCACATGCTGCCGCTGCCGAAGGGCGAGCGGGCCGCCCGGCGCTTCGTGCACCGCCGCGCCGAGCTCCTGCCGGACCTGCTCGAGCTCATGATCGCCGATCGCGAGGCCGCCCGCGGACCGTTGGCCAGCGAGGCGAACCGGCAGGCCTACCGGCTCGCCCTGGCCCAGGTGCTGGCCATCCTGTCCGAAGCACCGGAGCGGCCGCCGCTGCTCGACGGGGAGGCGGTGATGCGGCTGCTCGCCATCGGGCCGGGCCCGCGGGTGGGCGAGGCGCTGCGGCTGGTACGCGAGGCGGAGGCGGTCGGCGACGTCGCCACGCCCGAGGAGGCCGCGGAGCTACTGCGGCGCTACGCCGCGGCGCAGGGCTGGCAGCGCGAGCGGCACGAGTGAAGGGCTCACCGTGGACGGACCCGTGGACGGACCCGTGGACGGACCCGTGGACGGACCCGTG
>JARRMM010000083.1:18232-29521 GCA_037386005.1 Deinococcales bacterium
GCCCGCGGGGCCCGACGGCGCGGCCGCGAGCCGAGCGGCGCGCGCGGTAGGCCGGCGCCGTAGACTGGCCCGTGCGGCGCGCCCTGCTGTTCCTCCCCAGCCTCGTGCTCGGCGCGCTCGGCGGGGCGTGGCTGCTGGTGCGCCCCTTCCCCTACACCCCGCGGCTCGGCCTCGGCGAGCAGCTCATCGCCGGCCTGGCGGTGGGAGCGGCGCTGCTCGGCGCCGCGTGGCTGCTCGAACGCTCGGTACCCTCCTTCCGCTACGCCAGTCGCCTGCTGGAGGACACGCTCCGCGCCGTCGACCTGCCGCCCGCGCTCACCCTGGTGCTGGCCGCCGCGACCGCCGGCTCCGAGGAGCTGTTCTTCCGGGGTGCGTTGCTCCCGCTCATCGGACTGCTGGCGCAGGCCGCGTTGTTCGGCCTGTTCCACCCCGTGCCCAGGCGCGCCTGGACCTACCCGGTCTTCGCCGCGTTCGCCGGGCTGGCGTTCGGCCTGCTGACACGCTCCACCGGCAGCCTGCTGCCGGCGATGGTGGCCCACTTCGGCATCAACCTGCAGGGGCTGTGGGAGGTGCGACACAAGGCCCCGTCCTCGGAACGGGCGGCGTCAGCATCGGCGCCCCCGACGTTCCCGCCCGCAGCCGACCGCACCGGACCCGAGGACGCCGGGGCCGAGGACGCCGGGGCCGAGGACACCAGTGCCGACGTCGGCGAAGAGGACCAGGGCCAGGAGCGGCCGGAGGGCGACGAGCTCCACCACCCCGAGGACCCTAGGGGGGGCGCCTGACGGCAGCGCCTCAGTCCAGCGACCGACGGATCCGCTCGACCGCCTCGCGCAGCGTCTCCGGCTCCTGCACCAGCGCGAAGCGTACGTAGCCCTCCCCGCGCTCGCCGAAGGCGCGCCCCGGCGCCACCGCCACGCCCGCGCGCTTCACCAGATCCAGGCTGAAGGCGAAGGAGTCGCTCCGACCGGCGGGAAGCCGCGTCCACACGTACATGCTCGCCTGCGGCGAGGGGGTCGACCAACCCACCTCGTTGAGGGCCCCGACCAGCGCGTCGCGCCGCTGGCGGAACCGCTCGGCGTCGGCCCGGAGGCGCGCTCGCGGCTGCTCCAGCGCAGCGATGGCCGCGCGTTGGGCGCCGAGGTACTGGTTGAAGTCGATGGCGCCCTTGACGCGGGCGAGGGCGGCGATGGCGTCCTCGGGGCCCACCGCCCACCCCATCCGCAGCCCGGCCAGGTGGAAGCTCTTGGAGCACGAGTAGAGCTCGATGCCTGCGTCCAGCCCACCCGGTTGCGCCAGCAGCGACGGCGCCTGGTAGTCGCCGAACACGGTGTCGACGTAGGGGAAGTCGTGGATCACCAGCATCCCGCGCTCCCGGGCGAACGCGAGGGCCCGCCGGAAGAAGGCCTCGTCGGCGACCCCGGCGGTGGGGTTGTTCGGGTAGCTCAGCACCAGCGCCCGCGCGGCCGCGGCCGCGTCGGCGGGGATGGCGTCCAGATCGGGCAGGAAGCCGTTCTCCTCGAGCAGCGGCATCGGTACCCGGGTCACGCCCGCCAGCGCGGCGGCGCCGAAGTACGAGGGGTAGGCCGGGTCGGGCATCAGCACCGTGTCCCCCGGGTCGGTCACGGCCAGGAGCAGGTGGGCCAGACCCTCCTGCGAGCCGATCAATGGCAGCACGTGGGCATCGGGGTCGAGGGCGGGCGCCCCGGGGTAGCGGCCGGCATACCAGCGCACGACGGCCTCTCGCAACGGGCGGGTGCACGCCTGCAGGCAGTAGCCGTAGCTCGCCGGATCGTCGGCGCTCCGCCGCAGGGCGTCGATGGCACCGGGCGGGGGCGGCAGGTCGGAGGAGCCGATCGACAGGTCGATGACGTCGAGCCCGCGGGCCCTGGCCTCGGCCTTGGCGGCGTCCATGGTGGCGAACACGCTCGCCGGCATGGCGCGCGCCCGTTTCGAGGCCCAGCGTCCGAGCGCCACGGAGGCTAGCCCGTCCCCGGCTGGGGCGCCCGGGAGAGCTCGGCCTCGAACGCGTCGCGGCCCTCCCCGACCTCGGCACGCGGCAGCGCGCCCGCCTCCAGCTCGGCGTCGGACCGACCCTCCAGCTCGCGGTAGAAGGCGCGGCCGCGCTCGGCCACGTCGCGGTCGGTGCCGAAGCGCTCGACGCCGTCGAACAGCAGGTCCTCGGCCTCCGCGAAGCGGCCGCCCGCGGCCGCATGCTCGAACAAGCGCCAGTGGCTCGCCGCCGGGAGCTCGAGCTCCGCGAGCATAGCCGCCAACGCGTCGATACGCTCCTCCAGATCCTCCTCGTCGAGCCCCGCACGCGCCGCCTCCAGGTAGAGGTCGAGCGCCTTGAGACGGGCGACGCCCGCGTCGGGCGAAGGAAGGGCCCCGTCGACTCCGGCCTCGTCGGCTCCCCCCACAGACGCCCCTCCCTCGCGCGCCTCCACGAGCGCCGCGTCCGCTTCCAACAGGCGGGCCAGCACGTACCCGCGCTCGCGGTTGAAGCGGCTGGGCGCCCCCAGGATCGCCAGGAGCTGCTCCGAGGAGAGCCGGCCCACCAGCGCCCGGCCCGAGCCGGTGAGCTCCTGGTACGCGCTGGCGAGCTCCCGCTCCGCTTCCGGCAGCGCGTCCGGGCTCCGCCCCGTCAGCACCCGGGCCACCACCTCGCTCACCTGGTCGAGCATGCGCAGGATGAGGTCGTCGCGGATCGGCATGCCCCAGCCTACAGCGCGGCGGCAGGCGGGTCCGGCCCGCACGGACCCCGCCGTCGAGGGTGGAGCCGTGAGTGGAGCCGTGGCTGGACCCGTGGCAGGAGACCGAGGCTGCCCCCGCGCGCCGCTGGGCGTCCCTCCGGGGCCGGTAGACTGGCCGCATGCGCCACCATGCGCTCGCGCTCCTCGTGGTCGGTCTCGCGGTCGGGCTCGCGGCCGCATGGCCGGTCGCGTCGGCAGCCTGCCCGGACGGGGCCTCCACCGTCGTGGCCGTGCAGGGGACGGGGTCGCGCTCCCCGCTGCTGGGCCGGCCGGCGCAGGTCCGAGGGGTGGTCACGGCGGTCTTCCCGCGGGCCTTCCCAGGGGCCGGTGACCTCGGAGGCTTCTTCCTCCAGGACGGGGACGGGGCCGCGGCCGGCGACGGGAGCGGCTCGAGCGGGCTGTTCGTACGGCTGCCGCGCCACGCCGCGGCACCTCGGCCGGGGGACGTCGTGTGGGTCGACGGCACCGTGGCGGAGTCGGACCAGATGACGCAACTGGTCGCGGTGACGCGCCTGGAGCGCTGCGGCGCCGCCACCGTCCCGCCGCCGCGGGAGGTGCGCCTGCCGGTGCCGAATCCAGCGCGCTGGGAAGCGCTGGAGGGGATGCGGGTGCACCTGGCCGGGCCCCTCACGGTCACCGGCGTGTACGAGCTCGGGCGCACCGGGGAACTGACGCTGGCGGACGCCCGCCTGTTCACGCCGACCCAGGGAGCGGGGACCGCGACGCCGACGGGAGCGCGCCGCATCGTGCTGGACGACGGCAGCCGGCGGCAGGACCCGCGGCCGGTGCCGTACCTGCTACCGGACGGCCGGCCACCGCGCGTCGGGTGGCGACGTTCAACGTCCACAACTTCTTCACCACCCTCGGCGAGCGCGGCGCCCGCTCCCGGGCGCAGCTGAGGCTGCAGCGCGCCAAGCTGGCGGCGGCGCTGGCCGGCCTGGACGCCGACGCCATCGCGCTCCAGGAAGTCGAGAACGACGGCATGCGCAGCGTGGACGCACTGCTCGCCGCACTCAACGCGCGCCTGGGGAGCGACGCCTACGCGGCCGTCCCCGATCCCCGCGGCGGCGTCGGCGGCGACCGCATCCGGCAGGCGGTGCTGTACCGGCGCGCGCGGCTCGAGCTGGTCGCCACCGCCAGCGACCCGCGTCCGATCTTCGAACGTGCGCCCGTCGCGGCCACCTTCCGCACCGTGGCCGGCGACACCTTCACGCTGGTGGACGTTCACCTCAAGTCGAAAGGCGGCTGCCCCGCCGCCGGCGACGTCGACCGCGGCTACGGGTGCTGGAACCTGCGGCGCAGCGCCCAGGCCCAAGCGGTCCTGGCGTTCGCCGACCGGCTCGCCCAGCAGGCGGGCGACCCCGACGTGCTGGTCGCCGGCGACCTCAACAGCTACGCCGGCGAGCCGCCGCTGCGGCTGTTCGCCGACGCCGGCTACGCCAGCGCCGACCGGCTCGTCCCGGCGGCGCGCCGCTACAGCTACGTGTTCCGGGGCCTGTCCGGCACCCTCGACTACCTGCTGGCGAGCCCCTCGCTGGCGCCCAAGCTCGCGGGCGCCACCATCTGGCACATCGACGCCGACGAGTCGCCGCTGGCGGGCGCCTTCGCGATGGGCGGCGAGGCCGCGTACGTGCGCCCGGATGCCTTCCGGGCGTCGGATCACGATCCCGTGATCGTAGGGCTCAGGGGAACCTCGAAAGGCAGCTCCGCCAGCGCACGCGGCCGCTGAGCCGCACGCGCTGGCCAGCCGCTCGCGGGTCTCAGTTGGGCCCGCGGTGCTTCTCGCCGGCGCCGCTCTTCACCGACAGCCAACCTTCGCTGCTCGACGCGGTGCGCGCGGCGCGCTCCTCGCGCACCGTCTGCTTGACACGCTTGGCCTCGCGGCGGAGGATCTCCCGCTCGGCCGCGATCAGCTTCACCACGTCGCGGTGGCTGGAGGTCCCGGCGAAGACAGCGCGTTCGTAGCGGGTCACCATCGCCTGGAGCTCGGTGTCCGAGAACCGCTTCATGGAGCGAGACCCGTCCTTCATGGGCCAAGCCTAGCGCCGAGGCTCTGACGGACCTCTTACCGCAACCGAGCAGGGCCGCCCTGGAACGTCACCCACGCCGTTCGTCGTCGCTCGGACGCTCGCCGACGGCACCCTCGCCGTCGGCCGTTCCGGCACCGCCGTCGCCGGCAGCCGGCTCCGGCGCCGGCCCTGATTCACCCGGCGCCGTCTCCTCTACCTGCTGCCCTTCCCTGGCCGCCCGCTCCTTCGCCTCGCGCTCCATGCGGCCGTACCAGAGCAGGCCGGCGCCGATGACGAGGAACAGCAGAGCGGTGCCGTAGCGGTGCAGGAGCAACAGCAGGAACGCCAGGATGATGGCGCCCGAGCCCAGGGAGGAGGATCGGAAACGCCCCATCAGCGCGGCCTCGCTCGCCGGCCCCAGGGAGCCGCGGGTCGTCCGTGCGGTGTCGGTCGCATCGTCCCTCCAGCCTAGCAGCCGCGAGCGCGCCCGCCCCGGCCGTCGCCTCAGCCGCCGGCGAAGACGCCGGTCAGCAGGAAACCGAGCAGGTAGCCGAAGGCGGCGACCCCCAGGCCCACCACGAACATGTCGAAGCCGCTGCGGAGCCAGGGCCGCCCCGTGAACACGCTGCGGGCCGCGCCGACCACGAAGTGCATCGCCATCGCAAGGGCGAAGGCGCTCCAGGCCGCCACCGGGCCGCCGCCGAAGAAGAACGGGATGATCGGCACCAGCGCACCGAAGACGGTCGCGAGCCCGGTGGTCGCCCCCTCCACCAGCGGCGAGTCGACCTCCTCGCTGATCTTGAGCTTCTCCCGCGCGAGCTCGCGCAGGGCCACCTCGGGGTCGCTCATCACGCGCTGGGCGGCGCTGCGCGCCTCCGTCTCGGTGAGCCCCTTCTCCTGGTACAGCCCGGCGAGGTAGTCCTCCTCGCGTTGCGGGAACAGCATGAGCTCGGCGCGCTGGGTGTTGACCTCGTTCTCGTCGACCTCGCGTTGACTCTGGGAGGCCAGGTACCCGCTCGCCGCCATCGACAGCGAGGAGGCCAGCAGCCCGGAGAAGCCGCTCAGCAGCACCACGTCGCGGTGGATGGCCGCCCCCAGCATGCCGGCGATGAGGCCGAAGTTGGCGGTGAGCCCGTCGTTGAAGCCGTAGACCAGGTTGCGCAGCCGGCCGCCGGAGTCGATGTGGTGCCAGGGATCGCCCGAGGTCCCGCTGAGACGGGCCAGCGTGCTGGCATGGTGGGCCGACTCGCGCGCCAGCCTACGCACCCACGGCTCCTCGACGCCCGCCTGGGCCTCCTGCAGGAACCGCGCGACCTCGCGTCCTTCCTCGTTGGTGGCCAGCGCCAGCACCAGCCGCTTCCCCAGCAGGCGCGATCCGAGCAGCAGCAGCCGCGTCCGCAGCGAGGGCGCGAAGCGGGGCACGTCCCCGAGCATCGACGCGAACACCTGCTGGTGGGCGCGCTCGTCGCTCGCCAGGCGCTCCAGCGTGGCCCGGACCTCGTCGTCGTTCGTGCGCCGGGCCAGCCCGGCGTAGAGGAACGCCGAGTCGCCCTCGTCCTGCCAGTGCTCCAGCAGCCGGGCGCGTCCCAGCTGCGTGCCGCCTCCAGGCGCGCTCGCCGCCTCCGCCATCGAGCTCACCGCCCTCCCGGGGCCGCCCGACCGAGACACTCGGCGCCGAGGCGCGGACGCTCGAGGCGCGCGCCGGCGGGCCCGAGCCCCAGCTTAGTGCGCGCGGGCCATCACGGCGTCGGACGGCCGGCGTCGCACCGCGCCCGTCCTCCTCCCGGCCACCGCCCCGTCCGGCGCCGCGGTGACGGGCGCTGCCGTCCGGGCCGCCGCCAGCCGCCAGACTGAGGCATGACGGCACGCTCCTCGGTGCCGGCCGCAGCGCTACGCGCCGCCCTCGACCGCTACCGGGCAGCGCTCGCCGACGTCCCGGTGCGCACCCTCCTGCTCGAGCACAGCCATCTGCCCGGCCCACGAGGCAACCTCGAGCTCGCCGCCCTGTTCGCCGAGGAGGTCGCGGAGCGGGCAGCGCAGGAGCCCGCCCCCTGGTGGGACCTCTGTGCCGCCCTTGCCGCCCTCAGCGCACGGCGTGCCCCCAGCAACGATCCGGGCGAGTTCGTGGCGTTCTGCGGCACGGTCGGGGCCGCCGCCGTCGCCTGCGTGGCCGAGGAGCGCACCGGTGCCGCCTTGGAGCTGGCCGTGGCGGCTGCGAGCGACCCGCGCTGGCGGCTACGCGAGGCAGCGGCCATGAGCCTGCAGCGCTTGCTGCTGGCGCGACGCGCGCCGACCCTGGCCGCGCTCGAGCGGCTGGCCCGGCACGGGAGGCCGTTGGAGCTCCGGGCGGTGATCGCCGCCGTGGCGGAGCCCGCGGTGATCGCCGTTCCCGAGCTGGCCGATGCCGCGGTGGCGCTCCACCGCGACGTGCTCGCGCGCTTCCTCGCGTCGCGCACCCGCAGCTCGCGCGCGATGCGGACGCTCAGGCAGGGGCTGGGCTACAGCCTCAGCGTCGTGACGACCGCCCGACCGGAGGAGGGGTTCACCCTGGTGCGGGAGCTGATCGACCGCCCCGACGCCGACGCTCACTGGATCGCGCGGGAGAACCTCCGCAAGGCACGGCTGCGGAAGCGCTACCCCGATCGGGTCACGGAGCTCCTGGAACGTTTGGAGTCTGCGCCGGGCTAGCGTGAGCGGAGCAACAGCTCGACCGGCGCATCGTCCAGCCGCCGCGCCTCGCAAGCGTCCGTGTCCCGGCAAGCCATCAGGTAGCGGAAGCGACGCCCCGACGACCCCGGCACCTCGGAGCGCATGAGGTGAAGGTGCTCACGGGGCGAGCTGGTGTGGCACAGGTCGCAACACACGTGCGCGCCGTCCTCGCCGGCGCGCTCCACGGGCGTCATGCGCAGCCGCTCGGTACCGGCCGCGTCCACCACACGTACGTCGCCGCGGTCGTCACGCTCCAGTCGGTAGGCGTGCTCGCGCGGGATCAACCGCGCTGGCGTCGCTGGGAAGAACTCCTCCACGATCTCCAGCGCGGTGTAGGTGTGCTTTGGCTCTTCGCTCACCTCAGGCCGAGTATACCGCCGGGCGGACGCTCAGGCGGCGCCGCGGCGCGGTGCCCGGACCTCGCGGCGACGCCCCCGGCCGCCCAGCGCCACCACCGCCAGCGCGACCAGGACGGCGGCCACCAGGGCTGCACGCGACACCAGCGGCTGCTGCTGCTGTTCGACCGCGATGCCCACGAACGCCCAGACCAGCACCAGCGCGTAGCCCACGTCGCGCTCGAGGAGCACCATCAGCGCGCCCAACGCGGTCGCGACCGCCAGCATCACCAGCGCCCAGGTCACGTCCGACAGCCCCCAGCCACCCCAGCCCGCGTGGAGCAGGGCACCGCTGATGTTGGCGATGGTGGCGACGCTGATCCAGCCCAGGTAGATGCTGAAGGGCAGCCGCACCAGCCAGCGCTCCACCCCGCTCGCAGGCGGGCCGGCGCGCAGCCGACGGTAGATGACGATCAACGTCACGAGCAGCGCCAGCATCACGGGAACCGTCCAGTACAGGTGCAGGGTCTGCCACAGCACCAGCCAGACGGCATTCAGGACGCCGGACAGGGCGAACCACCAGGCGATGGAGCGCACGCGCTCCTCCCGCAGCAGCGGGGGCACCGCCTGGACGATCGCGTACGCCGCCAGCCCCAGGTAGATCAGGCTCCAGATCGAGAAGACGTAGCCGGCCGGAACGAACAGGGCCGGGTACAACGCCGACACCTCCTGGGTGGTCCTGCCGCCGATCGGCAGGGTGATCGCCAGGGCGTTGACGACCACGGTGCCCACGTAGGTCAGGATGACGGCCACCTGGGCTACTCCGAATCGTCCCATCCTCACCCTCCTCCCGCGTCGCGTCCCGGCAGACGCCGGGTCACGACGACCGGTCGAGCTGCTTCAGCAGCGTCGCCATCTCGATGGCCGCCATAGCGGCCTCGAAGCCCTTGTTGCCCGCCTTGCTGCCGGCCCGCTCCTGCGCCTGCTCCAGCGTGTCGGTGGTGAGCACCCCGAAGATCACGGGCACATCGGTGTCGAGCGCGGCGCGCCCGACACCGTTCGCCACCATGGAGCAGACCACGTCGTAGTGGCTGGTCGCACCCCGGATCACCGCACCCACCGTGACCACCGCGGCGTACCGGCCGCTCGCCGCCATGGTCTTGGCGGCCAGCGGGATCTCCGCAGCGCCGGGGACCCAGGTCACGTCGATCGACGCCTCGTCGACGCCGTGACGCTGGAAGCCGTCCAGGGCACCCTCCAGGAGCCTTCGGGTGATGAGGTCGTTGAAGCGGCTGGCAACGATGCCGAAGCGCAGGCCGGAAGCCTGGAAGGTCCCCTCGTATACGCTCATGGCCCAAGGGTAGCAGGACGCGCCGACCCAGGACTGTCGGTGCGCACGGGTTCGAGCCCGTCTACCGCCACTCGGGAACGGTCGCCCTCAGGGCAGGAAGACGTCCAGGGAGATGTCGTTGACGCTGGACTGCACCGCGTAGACCGGCTTGTCGCCGGGGAACCGCACGGTGAAGATGTTCCAGCCCTTCTTGAGCTGCAGCGTCGCGCCGCCGCCGGTGAGCACGGTGTCGCGATCGACGTAGAGCAGGCTGAAGAAGCCCACCGGCTTCTCCAGGCTGGGGACCCCGATGAACCAGGGATCCGTCACCCGGTCGAACACGCCGTTGCCGTTCTTGTCGACGTACATGTTGATCCGGCCGACCGCGAAGTTCACCTGGTCGCCGGAGCCGTCGGCCGCCTTGATGGTGTACTCGTTCTGGAGCCCGGGCAGGAGGACCGCTCCGCTGCGGAAGGGCCGCAGCTGGTCCGCAGCGATGGGCTTGGCGGTGAGCTTGAAGGTCCCGCCGACGGGTGCCACGCTGGCGACCTCGAGGCCCCAGACGTTGTTGTTGTCGACTACATGGATGGCTACCCGCGTGCCATCCGGAAGCGCTTGCTCGCTCTTCACGATGCCGCTCAGTTCGGCACTCTGTTGGGCGAACGCCGCCGACGCAAGCACCAGCACGAGCGAGAACACGAGTCGTCTCATGGCATTCTCCAAATCAGCACAGCTTAGCATGACGCCTCGCGCGGGGCGCCCGGCGATCCGGCTGCCGGCGCCCGCGCTCCACGGCGCGCAGGTCCGTCCCGGACGCACGCGGTGGGCGCTGCCGTGACCGCACAGTCATAACACAGCTCGGGATGAGAACCGGCTCCGGCAACCGGGCGCGGGGGCACGCGACACGCCGCGCTCAGACCTCGTAGCCGCCGGGGTGCGCCTGCGCCCAGGCCCATGCCGACGCCACGATGGCCTCGAGGTCCGGGTGCTCCGGCTGCCAGCCCAGCTCGCGCCGGATCCGCTGCGAATCGGCCACCAGCAGCGGCGGATCGCCCGCCCGCCGCGGCGCCACGCGCTCCTCGATGGGCCGGCCCGTGACCCGGCGGCACACCTCGATGACCTCCCGGACCGAGAAGCCCTTGCCGTTACCGAGGTTGTACGCGCGCGTTTCGCCCGGCGTCAGCGCCTCCACCGCCAGCACGTGGGCCTCCGCCAGATCGAGCACGTGGATGTAGTCGCGCACGGCGGTGCCGTCGGGGGTCGGGTAGTCGTCGCCGAACACGTCGATCCGTTCACGCGTGCCGGCCGCGACCTGCAGGACGATCGGGATGAGGTGGGTCTCGGGGCGGTGGTCCTCCCCGAAGCGCTCGCTCGCGCCGGCGGCGTTGAAGTAGCGCAGCGTGGCGTAGCCCAGACCGGCCGTGCGCTGCAACCAGTGCAGCATCCGCTCGATCAGGGCCTTGGACTCTCCGTAGACGCTCTCGGGCCGGACGGCAGCGTCCTCGTCGATGGGCAAGGCGTCGGGCGTGCCGAACAAGGCGGCCGTGGACGACAGCACGAAGCGCCGTACGTCGTGCGCGTGCATCGTCTCGAGCAGCGCCAGGCTCCCGGCGGCGTTGTTGCGGAAGTAGGCGAGGGGCCGTCGCATCGACTCGCCGACCAGCGAGTACGCGGCGAAGTGCAGGACCGCCTCCACGTCGTGCTCCTGCAGGGCGTAGCCGACCATGTCGGCATCGGCGACATCGCCCTGCACGAACGCGGCGCCGTCGGGGACGGCATCGCGGTGGCCGGTCACGAGGTTGTCGAGCACCACCACGCGGTGGCCTCGTTCGAGGAGCCGCTCGGCCGTGATGCTGCCGATGTAGCCGGCTCCTCCTGTCACCAGGATGTTCATGCCGGTAGTGTACCCGTGCGCCGGGGACGGCGGCCGCCTGCGGCGAGCCGGAGCGCCGGCGCGCGCGGGGCACGCCCGTGCGTCGGGAACAGGGCCCGCAGGCTCGTTCAGAACAGCATCGCCGCTTGTCCCGTTGTCGCTCGGCGTCGCCGGCCGGTGCCGTAGGGGGCCGTATGATGGCAGCAGGCTTTCAGGAGGTTCGCATGGCGGTCAAGTCCAAACCAGCTCCGTCCAGCACGTCGGCCGTGGAGACCGGCCT
>JARRMM010000084.1:0-11078 GCA_037386005.1 Deinococcales bacterium
TCGCGAGTGCCAGGTCGTCCTTGCTCATCTGGCGGTAGTCCTCGAGGCCGACCTCCTTGGCGAGCAGGTGGAGCTCGGGCACGATCTTCGACTGGAGCTCGCGGAAGTTCAGGCCACCCTTGCGCCCGCCGCCGGAGCGGCCCCTACGGTTGCGCCCGCCGCGGCCCCCCCGACCGCGCTCCTCCTGCTCCTCGCCCCCGCCTTCCCGTTCCTTGGTGGCGGCCGTCGACCCCTGGTCGCCCGACCGCTGATCGCCCGACCCCTGGTCGGCGCCCTCATCCCGCGACGCCTCGCCCTTCGCCTCGCCGCCCTTGGAGCCCTTGCTCTTGCCGTTGCTGCCACTCTTGCGGCCGCCGCCCGAGCGACCCCCCTTCTTGTCGCCACCCCCCGGAGAGCGCTGCGCCTCGTCGACGTCCGCGCCGCCGTCGGCCTGCTGCGCCTCGGCCTTCGCCTCGACCGCCCCGTCGGTGCCCGGCGCGCTGTCGGCGCCGCTCTCCTGCTTGCGCGGGCGGCCGCGCTTACGCGGCTTCACGTCCTGGGCGCACTCGTTGTCCGCCGATCGGCGGGGTCGCACGCCGTGCGTCCGTGGAGCATGCGCGCACCTCGAGGACGCACGAGCAGGTTGTGCGAGGAGTCGCAGCGGCGTATTGACGTTACCTTGGCCTGCTGCTAGGTTTAGTATATGCGGGGTCGCCGAAGATTGTAAAGCGGCTCCGAACTGCCGGCTTCGGTCACGGTGCGCTCCGGCCGGCGGACGGCGACGACGGGAACGAGTACACCGAACAAGGGCCCTTTAGCGAGCCGGGGACGGTGCAAGCCCGGCAGGGACCCCTCGGTGGAAGATCCTCCCCGAGCCGCTCCCCGAACCCGCCTCACGTGGGCGGCAGTAGATGGAGCCGGTTGGCGCCCGTCACCGCGCCAGGCTCTCCCGCGTCCCGTGCGTGGGGCAGCCGCCGAGTCCGGAGCCGTGAGGGTCCGGAGAAGTTGGGTGGTATCGCGCGGCACGTCACGCGCCCCAACGCTGCAAGCGTTCGGGGCGCGTTCTCGTGGCCGCCCCCGGAGAGCGAGGGATCACCGTGTTCCGAGAGGTACCGTCCGGCGTTCGCTTCCCCGAGCTGGAACAGCGCGTCATCGAGTTCTGGCGCGAGCGGGCCATCTTCCACAAGACGCTCGACAAGCCCAGCCCGCGTGGGCGGTACGTCTTCTACGAGGGCCCTCCCACCGCGAACGGCAAGCCAGGTGTGCACCACGTCATCAGTCGCGCGTTCAAGGACCTCTTCCCGCGCTTCAAGACCATGCAGGGCTACCGCGTCGGGCGCAAGGGGGGCTGGGACACCCACGGCCTGCCCGTCGAGATCGCCATCGAGAAGCGGTTGGGCTTCACCAACAAGCAGCAGATCGAGGAGTACGGTATCGAGCGCTTCAACCGCTTGTGCCGGGAGGACGTCTTCAGCAACATCCAGGACTGGAACGCCATGACCGAGCGGATCGGCTTCTGGCTCGACCTGGAGAACCCCTACATCACCTACACCAACGACTACATCGAGTCGTGCTGGTGGGTGCTCAAGCAGCTATGGGAGCGCGGCCTGCTGGAGGAGGACTACAAGACCACCTGGCACAGCCCGAGTAGCAACACCACGCTCGCTTCGCACGAGGTGGCGCTCGGCTACCAGGAGGACGTCGAGGACCCCAGCGTCTTCCCCAAGTTCCCGGCGGAGCGGGCCGAGCTGCTCGAGCGCGGCCTGCTCGATGAAGCGGAGGGCCGACCCGTCTTCTTCCTCGCCTGGACCACGACCCCGTGGACCCTCGCGGCCAACGCCGGCCTCGCCGTCGCTGCCGACGCCGAGTACGCCCTGGTCGAGGCGCCCGCGAGCAAGGCCGCGCCAGCCGGGGACCAGGCGCTGTTCTGGCTGGCCGCCGAGCTCATCCCGACCGTGTTCGAGGGCGTGCCCCATCGGGTGGTGCGCCGCGCGCGCGGCACGGACCTCGAGGGGTTGCACTACCGGCCCATCCTGCACGGCCGCGTCGAGGCCTCCGAAGACCCGACCACCGGCTTCCGTGTCGTCAGCGACGCCCTGGTGAGCCTGGAGGACGGCACCGGCATCGTGCACCTGGCGCCCGCCTACGGCGACCTCGAGCAGGGCCGGCGCCACGGCCTGCCCACCCTCTTCTCGGTCGACCTCACCGGTCGCGTGCTGCCGGAGGTCCGTCCGCTCGATGCCGCCGAGGACGTGGGCCCCTACGCCGGGCAGTGGTTCAAGGACGCCGACGCCGCCATCGCGGACGACCTCCTGGCGCGCGGCCTGATGTGGCACCGCGACGTCATCCGGCACGCCTATCCCTTCAACTGGCGGGACGGCACGCCGCTGATGAACGTCGCCAAGCGGAGCTGGTACATCCGTACCAGCCTTCTCAAGGAGAAGCTGCTGGCGAACAACGACAACGTGCACTGGCACCCCGACCACATCCGCACCGGCCGCTTCGGCAAGTGGCTGGAGAACAACGTCGACTGGGCCCTCAGCCGCGAGCGCTTCTGGGGGGCGCCGCTGCCGATCTGGGTGAGCGAGGACGGCAGCGAACAGGTGTGCGTAGGGAGCGTGCGCGAGCTCGGGGAGCTCACCGGTCGTGACCTGGAGGGGCTCGAGCTGCACCGCCCCTACGTCGACGACATCACCTTCGAGCGCGACGGCAAGACGTTCCGACGCGTGCCCTACACGGTGGACGTCTGGTTCGAGTCGGGCGCCATGCCTTACGCGCAGTGGCATTACCAGGGGGACGCCTCGTCCCCCGAAGCGGCCCGTGCGCTCGCCGAGAACTTCCCGGCGGACTACATCTGTGAGGCGGTCGACCAGACCCGCGGCTGGTTCTACAGCTTGCACACGCTCGCCACCCTGCTCACCGACAGCGGCGACACCTCCCGGTCGCCCGGCCCCCTCGCAGCGCTGCAACCCGATACCTCCGCCTTCCGCAACGTCATCGTGCTCGGCCACATCGTGGACGAGCACGGCGAGAAGATGTCGAAGTCGAAAGGCAACGTCGTCGACCCCTGGAGCGTGCTGGACGAGCAGGGGGCGGACGCCCTGCGCTGGTACATGTACAGCGTGTCGCCGCCCGAGGCGACCAAGCGCTTCAGCGCCGCGCTGGTCGAAGAGACGCTGCGAGACTTCTTCATGACCCTGTGGAACACCTACAGCTTCTTCGTGCTCTACGCCAACCTCGACCGCCCCGACCTCTCGGCGGCTCCCGACGCCGGGCAGCGCCCGCTGGTCGACCGCTGGCTGCTGTCGCGCCTGCACGAGCTCACCGCCACGGTCACCGCTCACCTGGAGGACTACGACCCTACCGCTGCCAGCCGCGCGCTCCGCGATTTCGTGGTGGACGAGCTCTCCAACTGGTACGTGCGCCGCAATCGCCGGCGTTTCTGGAAGTCGGAGTCCGACGCCGACAAGACCGCCGCCTACGCCACCCTGCACGAGGCGCTGGTCACCGTTGCGACGCTGATGGCGCCGATGGCACCGTTCACGGCCGAGGAGCTGTACCAGAACCTGGTGCGCTCGCTGGACGACGGCGCCCCCGAGTCGGTGCACCTGGCCGCCTGGCCGAGCTCCGACGCGGACCTGATCGACGCCGAGCTCACCCGCGACATGAGCGCGCTGATGCGCCTGGTGGAGCTGGGTCGCGCCGCGCGCGCGGCGTCGGGGATCAAGGTGCGCCAGCCGCTGCCGGAGGTGCTGGTGAGGCTTCGGACCGAGGAGGAGCTGGCCGGCGTGCGGCGCCTGGAGGACCAGCTCCTGGACGAGCTCAACGTCAAGCGCGTGCGCTACCTCGACGTCCACGACGATTTCGTCGACTACCAGGTGAAGCCCAACCTGCCGCGGGTGGGGCCGCGCCTCGGCCGCCTGGTGCCCCAGCTGCGCCGCGCCCTGGAGGGGCTCGATGGGCGCACCGTCGCCGCCGCCGCGCGCGAGGGCGAGGACACCGTGGTGGAGCTGGAGGGGGCCGAGGTGCGACTGGCGCCGGACGACCTGCTGCTCGACGCCCGCAGCCCCGAAGGCTTCGCCGCGGTCGAGGAGCGCGGCTACCTGGCGGCCCTCAACACCACGCTCACCGCCGAGCTCGAGCGCGAGGGCCTGGCCCGGGACGCCATCCGTCTGGTACAGAACGCCCGCAAGAACGCCGGCCTGGAGGTGTCGGACACCATCGCCCTGGGCCTCGAGGCCGGGGGCGTGCTGGGCCAGGCGCTGGCGGAGCACCAGGACGCCATCGCGGCCGAGGTGCTGGCCAGCGACCTCCGGCTGGAGCCGCTCCCGGGCGACGCGCACCGGGAGGAGCACGACGTCGAGGGGGAGCCGCTCCGCATCAGCCTGCAGCGCGACTGACCCGTCCCGCGCCCGCCCTCCGGGGCGTTTGCCCGATTGCGGAGCCCCCGGAGGGCGGGAGTATCATGAGAGCGTTGTCGTCGGCTCTCGTGAGTACACAACCTGCGAAACACTCCAACGGAGGACCATCATGAACATCGGCATCAACGGCTTCGGACGCATCGGGCGCCAGATCTTCCGGATCGCCCACCAACGAGGCCTGAACGTCGTCCTGGTCAACGATCTCACCGACAACGAGACGCTGGCGAACCTCCTGAAGTACGACTCCAACTACGGCCCCTTCGCGGGCGACGTCGGCTTCGACGCCGACAACCTGATCGTCGACGGCAAGAAGGTGCGGGCCACCGAGGTCCGCAACCCCGAAGAGCTTCCCTGGAAGGAGCTGGGCGTCGACATCGTGGTCGAGTCGACCGGCATCTTCCGGAAGCGGGCGCAGGCTGCTGCGCACCTCAAGGCGGGCGCGCGCAAGGTGCTGATCAGCGCCCCCTCCCCCGACAGCGACTTCGACATCATGATCGGGGTCAACGAGAACGAGTACGACCCCGCCGCGCACGACGTCGTCTCCAACGCGTCCTGCACGACCAACTCGCTCGCCGCGGTGATGAAGGTGGTCGACGAGACGTTCGGCGTCGAGCAGGCCATGATGACCACCGTCCACAGCTACACCAACGACCAGATGCTGCTCGACGGCCCGCACAAGGACCTGCGCCGCGCCCGCAACGCGGCCACCAACATCGTCCCCACCAGCACGGGTGCGGCCAAGGCGGTCGCCAAGGTGCTGCCGCAATTCCAGGGCATCTTCGACGGCATGGCCCTGCGCGTGCCCACGCCCACCGGCTCCATCTCCGACGTGACCGCCCTGCTCAAGCGCGAGGCCAGCGCCGCGGACGTCAACGCCGCGCTGCGCAAGGCCGCGGAGGGCCCGCTCGACCACGTCATCCGCTACACCGAGGACCCGCTCGTGTCGCGCGACATCGTGGGCGATCCGCACTCCGCCATCGTCGACGGCCAGCTCACCAAGACGATGGGGCGCATGGCCAAGATCATGGTCTGGTACGACAACGAGTGGGGCTACTCCAACCGCATGGTGGACGTGCTCGAGCTCATGGGCAACAAGCTCTGAACGGGTCGCGGACTCCGCTCAGCCCACGACTCATGGTCGGTTAGGAGCCTCTATGTTCAGGACCCTCGAGGACCTCGACGTCAAGGACAAACGCGTCCTGGTCCGGGTGGACTTCAACGTACCGGTGAAGGACGGCCGCGTGGGCGACGATACGCGTATCCGCGCCGCGCTGCCGACCCTGGAGACGCTGGCGTCGCGCGGCGCCACCCTCATCCTCATGAGCCACCTCGGAAGACCCAAGGGGGTCGACGAGGCGGCACGCATGCGCCCGGTGGCGGCCCGCCTCGAGGAGCTGCTGGGGCGCGACGTGCGCTATCTGGCGTGCGACGGGCCCGGCTCGCCCGAAGAGGAAGCGTTCGTTCGTGACGCACCTCACGGCAGCGTGACGATGCTCGAGAACACCCGCTTCGACGCCCGTGAGACCAAGAACGACCCCGCGCTGGCGCGCATCCTGGCCGGCTACGCCGACGTCTACGTCAACGATGCGTTCGGTTCGGCCCACCGTGCCCACGCCAGCACCGAAGGGGTGGCGAAGCTGCTGCCATCGGCCGCCGGCCACCTGCTCGAGCAGGAGCTCAGGGCGCTGGGCAAGTTGCTGCAGCGGCCCGAGCACCCCTTCGCGGTGATCCTGGGCGGGGCCAAGGTGTCGGACAAGATCGGCGTCATCAGCAACCTCCTGAAGGTCGCCGATACCATCGTCATCGGTGGCGCCATGGCCTTCACCTTCGTCGCTTCGCAGGGTGGCGACGTGGGAGCCTCACGGGTCGAACACGACCAGCTCGACACCGCCCGCGACCTGCTCGCGCAGGCCGAGGCGAAGGGCGTGAACGTGGTGCTCCCCGAGGACTCGGTGTGCGCCCGCCAACTCGAAGCGGTGGCGCTGACGGCCGTCTTCCACACCGACGCCATCCCCGAGGGGATGCTCGGCCTCGACGTAGGCCCCCGCGCGGTCACCGCCTTCGAGAAGGCGCTCGAGGGCGCCCGCACGGTGTTCTGGAACGGCCCGCTGGGCGTGTTCGAAACGCCGCCGTTCGACGCCGGGACCGTCGCCATCGCGCACACGGTGGCCGAGCTGCCCGCGTTCACGGTGGTGGGCGGGGGCGACTCGGTCGCCGCCGTGAACGGCACCGGCCTCGCCGAGCGGATCGGCCACATCTCGACCGGAGGCGGAGCCGCGCTCGAGTTCCTGGAGGGCAAGACCCTACCCGGCGTGGCGGCACTGGAGTCCTGAGCGTAGCGACCCCGCCTTGACCACACCTCCGCTTCTACAGCTCGATCCCGGCCCGTTCGCTGGCGACGCCTCCGATGGGGGCGTCGCCGCGGATGTGGCCAACATGGCCGGCGATTACGGTTACCTCTCGAGCGGCTACTACCGCTCGCTGGACGGTGAGCTGGAGGGGGCGCGCCTCATCCCGACGACGGCCGACGCCCTCGACGCGTACGTGGTCCCGATCGCCATGGAGAAGGCACGGCTGGCCGACGTCCCGGTGCCCGCCTTCCACATCATCACCACCCGCTTCCCGCCACCGCCGCTGATGGCCTACCCGGTGAACCCGTTCTCCGACAAGGGCGAGCTCCTCGTCGACGCCGAGGCCATCGAGACCCGCCGCAAGGGGCTCACCTACACCGGCAAGTACGCGGTGCTCGTCCAGGAGCTCCCGGCGGACTACCGCATCGACGTGGTGCGCTGCGTGCTCGGCAGGACGCTCGTACCCGAGTACGAGGCCTTCGCGCGCGCCGTCTTCGCCACCTTCCGGTTGCCCCTGGCGAGGGTGCGTGTGATCGTCACCGCCAAGGCGTTCCTGCTGTCGGCCCTCATGCCGCTGCCGCTGGCGCAGCTCGGCGCCGAGGAGCGCGCCCTGATCGAGGAGCTGGGGACGTGGCGCGCCTAGCCATCTTCGCCGAGCGCTACACCATCCGCTCGTCGGTCGAGCTCACCGCGCTCAGCAACTTCCGGCTGGCGGCGTTCGAGCTCGGCCACGAGCTCGACTTCCTGTTCAAGGACGAGCTGGCGTACCTCCACAACTACGACGGCGTGTTCATCCGCGCCCTCACCGACCCCCTCAACACCAGCTACGTGGTGGCGCGCACCGCCGAGCTGCTCGGCATCCGCGTGCTCGACCAGGCCGAGTCGATCCGCATCTGCTGCGACAAGGTGAACATGTACGCGCGCCTCGAGCGACGCGGCGTCCCCATCCCGGTGACGCGCTTCCTCGAGGAGCACGAGGTCACCGAGGGCACCGCCGAGCAGCTGTTCGAATCGTTGGGCACGCCGCTGGTGCTCAAGGCGCCGAACTCGAGCTTCAGCCTCTACGTCGACAAGGTGGCGACCCCGACCGCCTTCGTCAAGGTGGGGAGGCGCTTCCTCCGGCGCGCCGACCGCCTGGTCGTGCAGCAGTACATGCCGAGCGATTTCGACTGGCGCGTCATCACGCTGGCGGGCCGAGTGCTGGCGGTGGTCCGCTACCGCTTCGCGCCTCAGGGCTGGCGCACCATGGACCGGAGCGCCGAAGGGGAGTGGGCGAGCGTCGAAGCGGTCCCCCGCGACCAGGCCGAGCCTCGCCTGCTCGAGATCGCCCTGTCCGCCGCCAACGCCATCGGCGACAGCCTCTACGGGATCGACGTCAAGGAGATCGACGGCGAGTACTACGTCATCGAGGTGAACGACAACCCCACCATCGCCGCCGGCGAGGAGGACCAGGCCAACCCGGAGATCTACGGCGAGATCATCCGCTACCTGGCCGGCGACGGCTGACCCGGCCCCACCGCTCCACCAGCACCATGGCGCGGTGGCGGCGCTTGCCGAAGCGGCTCACGGCGTCGAAGGCGTCGCGTCGCAGCGGCAGGTGGACGCTGTCGGCCCGCCCCGCCCCCTCCGGGATGAAGGGGTCGTGCAGGTACAGGTGGTCGTCGTCGAAGCCGGTCACCACCACCCAGTGGGGAACCTTCTCGGCGTACAGGCGGTAGCCCGAGAGCATCACCAACGGCAGGGCCCCGCGCCTCACGGCCTCGGCCACGTCGCGATCGTCGAAGTCGCGCAGCTCCACCCTGCCCCCGAGGTCGCGGAGGTCGCGTTCGAAGGTATGGTGCGCGATGCGGATGACGTCCTTCTTATCGTCGCTGCGTACCGAGTCCAGGAAGGGGACGTCGGCGTCACGGGTCACGACGGTGGCGCGGAAGCCGCGCCGGAGCGCCGCCACGCCCAGGCCGTGGGCGCTGCAGCCGCCGTGGCCCGAGAGCATGAAGATGGTGGTCGCCTCGCGCCACAGCGCGAGCTCGAGCCAGCGCTCCAGCGGCACCGGGTAGCCGTGGTAGCGCATCGCCATCATCAGGGCCGCCGGGCCGCAGGTGAACTCGAGCGATTGCGGATAGTACGGCACCCCCAGGACCGTCGCGCCGCCCGCCGCGAAGCGCTTCTGCATGCGCAGGGCGTCCGAGTGGTCCTGGTAGTAGTCCGCGGTGCGCCCCACGACCTCGTAGCCCGCCTTGCGGTACAGGGCGATGGCCGGCTGGTTGTCCTCCCGGACCTCGAGACGTATGGCGACGGCGCCGCGCTCGCGCGCTCCCTGTTCGGCCTGGGCCAGCAGGGCCCGGGCGATCCCGCGGCCGCGGCTCTCCGGCCGCACCACCAGCGAGTACAGCCGGGCCGAGACGAAGCCCTTGCGGAACAGCACCACCGCGTCGCCGACCACGCGCCCGCCCGCCTCCGCCACCCAGAGCTGCGCACTCTCACGCCCGAGCAGCCTCGAGAGCGAGCTGCGCTTCAGTCGGTCGCCGGGGAAGCTGCGCTCCAGCGCGGCGAGGGCCTCGAGATCGCCCTTGCCGGCGCGGCGAACGCGCAACCGGCCGCCCTCGTCCCCGCCTGCCGGCGCTCCGGCGGCGTGCTCGGTGCGGCCACCCGTCACGCTAGCCCTGGCGCTCCGCCAGCGCCTCTCGGAGCGGAGGCACGACCTCGTTCACGTCGCCGACCACGCCGTAGTCGCAGACCTTGAAGATCGGCGCATCGGCATCCTTGTTGATCGCCACGATGACCTTCGAGCGGTTCATGCCGGAGAGGTGTTGCACGGCGCCCGAGACCCCGAGCGCGAGGTAGAGGTCGGGCGCCACGGTCTTGCCCGTCTGCCCCACCTGCTCCGCGTACGGCCGCCAGCCCGCGTCGACCACCGCCCGCGTCGAGCCGATGCCAGCACCCAGCACGTCGGCCAGCGGCTCGACCAACCGGGCGAAGCCGTCGGCGTCCCCCACGCCGCGACCACCGGTGACGACGATCTTGGCGTCCTCCAGGGCAACGCGGCCACCCTGCGCCGTCTGCCGCTCGCCCACGCGCACGCGACCGTCGTCGCTGCCCAGCGAGGGCGCGGCGTCGCGCACCTCGCCCGGACCGCCCTCCGGCTCCGCCGCCGTGAACACGTTGGGCTTGACGCTGATCACGGCCGGTAGCGACTCGGCGCGCACCGTCTCGGTCACCCGCGAGAGGTAGGTGAAGCGCGTGGCCGTCACCTTGCCGTCCTGGGTCGCCAGCGACGTGACGTCCTCCAGCAGGGGGGCATCCAGCCGTACCGCCAGGCGCGGGGCCAGGCTCTGGCCCGAGCGCGATGCCACCATCATCACGACCTCGACTCCGGCCTCCTGCACCAGGCCGTGAACGGCGCTCGTGAAGGGTTCGGCCCGGAACGGCACCAGCTCGTCCGAGGCGAGCCGGTAGACGGTGGGAACGTAGCGGGCCAGGTCCTCGGCCTTGGCCTGGGGGTCCCGTCCCAGGGCGGCGGCTGCGAGCGGCTTGCCGAGCGCCGCCGCCAGCTCGCGACCCGCACGGATGAGCTCGAGGTCGGCCTTGGCCGCGCGGTCTTCCTTGGCTTGCGTCACGATCAGGATCATGCGGTCTCCCTGCGCGGCTACGGCAGTACCTTGGCCTCATCGGCCAGGAGGCGTGCCAGCTCACGGGCGGCCTCGTTCGGGTCGCCCTCCAGTACGTTGTTCAGGCGCTCGCGGGTCTGGATGGTCTGCTCCAGCGTGGTCGCCAGCGGGGTGGCCCCTCCGGCCTCCTCCAGCGTCTTCTTGGCGAGCTCCTTGCGCTTCGCCTTCATGATGTTGGGGAGCGTCGGGTAGCGCGGCTCGTTGAGGCCCTGCTGGGTCGTCACCACGGCGGGGAGCGGCAGGCTCAGGGCCTCGCTGCCGTCGTCGGTATCGTGGCGCGTCTCGAGCCCTCCGCCCTTCACCTCGAGAGCGGTCGTCCAGTCGCTGTGCGGCCAGCCGAGCGCCTCGGCCACCGCGGCCCCCAGGGCCGCGCTGTCCCAGTCCGCCTCCTTGCCACCCACCAGTACCAGGTCGGCGCCCTCCTGTTCGATCGTGCGGGCCAGCACCCGGGCCTGCGCGATGGGGTCGAGCGGCTCGTCGGTCTCGATGTGGACGGCCCGATCGGCCCCCATGGCGAGCGCCGTGCGGAGCGCCTCCTCGAAGCGCTGCGGCCCGAGCGCAAGGGCGACGATCTCGGCGTCGGCGCCGCCCTCGCGGATGCGGAGCGCCTCCTCGACGCCGTACTCGTCCATGCCATCGATCACGAAGGTGACGCCGGC
>JARRMM010000084.1:11095-25743 GCA_037386005.1 Deinococcales bacterium
CTGGTGCGTACCCGGGCCTCGGCGTCGGGCACCTGCTTCAGGATGGTTACGATCTTCACGCTGTCCTCCAGGCCGCGCCACGCGGCGCGGCGATGTCCGAGAGCTCTGGGGCGGCGGCGAGGGGCGTTGGCGCGCGGCGCTCCGGCCGGCGGATCCGCGCGGCGCGCCCTCCCCGGCCCGTCCCTACCCGCCTATTCTAGGACCTGCCGCAAGAGCCCGCGCGCGATCACCACGCGCTGGATCTCGTTCGTGCCCTCGTAGATCTGGTTGAGCTTGACGTCGCGCATGAGCTTCTCGACCGGGTACTCGTTCACGTAGCCGTAGCCGCCGTGGACGTTGAGGGCCTCCTCGGCCGATCTGAACGCCATGTCGGAGGCGTACGCCTTGGCGATCGCGGCCGCTTCGCCGTGCGGGAGACCGCGGTCGGCCAGCCACGCGGCGTGGTAGGTCTGCCAGCGAGCGGTCTCGATGCCGATCTTCATCTCGGCGAGCTTGAACTGGATGGCCTGGAACTGGGCGATCGGGCGGCCGAACGCGTGCCGCTCGGCCGCGTAGGACAGGGCCTCGTCGAGGGCCCGGCGCGCCACCCCGACGCTGCCGGCCGCGACCGGGATGCGCGTCTTGTCGAGGGTCTTCATCGCGATACGGAAGCCGTCGCCGGGCTCCCCGAGGATGTTCGCCCGCGGCACCCGGACGTCGTCGAACACCAGCTCCGCCGTGGGGCTGGCCCGCTGACCCAGCTTGCCGTGGAGCTTGCGGGCGCTGACCCCTTCGCGCCCCGACTCCACCACCACGGCCAGGCTCCCCTTGTGGCGCTTCTCCGGATCGAACGTCGCGAACACCACGGTGAACTCGGCCCGGTCGCCGTTGCTGATCCACATCTTGCTGCCGTTGAGGATCACCTCGTCACCGTCCAGTACAGCGCGGGTCTTCATGGCGGCGGCGTCGGAGCCGTTGTCGGGCTCGCTCAGCGCGAACGCCGCCAGCCTGGGCCCCTCGGTGAGAGGCCGGAGGAAGCGTTCGTGCTGCTCCCGGTTGCCGGCCAGCAGCAGCGGGGTGATGCCCAGCTCCGATGCCATGAACACCGTGTAGATGCCCATGCAGCCGTAGGCGAGCTCCTCGCCGATGATGGCCTCGTCGAGGGAGCCCAGGCCGAGGCCGCCGACCGACTCGGGCACGATGGTGTTGAGCAACCCCAGCTCGTGGCCGCGGCGGATCACGTCCTCGGGGTAGCTCTCCTCGCGGTCGTGCTGTGCGGCCACCGGCACGATGTGGTCGCGGGCGAACTGCCGCGCCAGACTCTGGAACTGCTTCTGCTCGTCGGTGAGCTCGAAATCGATCACGGTGCGCTCCTTGTCGTGGTGCCGTGCCTCCGGTCAGCGGCGCTCCAGGTCGCGGTAGATCTGGCGGTGGATCACCATGCGTTGGATCTCGCTGGTCCCCTCGTAGATCTCGGTCACCCGTGCATCCCGGAAGTAGCGCTCCACCGGATAGTCCTGCGTATAGCCGTACCCTCCGAACACCTGGATGGCGTCGTAGGTGATGCGCCCCGCAGCGCGCGAGGCGAACAGTTTCGCCTGCGCCGCCTCGCGCGTGACGCGGTAGCCTCGGTCCTTGAGCCAGGCCGCGCGCAGCGTGAGCATGCGGGCGGCCTCCAGCTCGGTGTCCATGTCCGCCAGCGAGAAGCCGACGGCCTGGAAGCGGTGGATGGCCTCGCCGAACGCGGTGCGCTCGGCGGCGTAGTCGCGCGCGGCCTCGAAGGCGGCCCGCGCCACGCCCACGGCCAGCGCCGCGATGCCGATGCGGCCGCCGTCCAGCGACGCCATCGCGATCACGAAGCCCTGCCCCTCGGGGCCGAGCAATGCGTCGTCGGGCACGAAGCAGTCGTCGAAGCTCACGGTCGTCGTGATCGCCGCGTGCTGGCCGAGCTTCCGCTCGGGTTTCCCGAAGCTCATGCCTTCGGTACCCTTCTCGACCAGGAAGCAGCTCACGCCACGGGCGCCGGCGCCGGGGTCGGTCTTGGCCATCACCAGGTAGAGCTGGGCCTCACCCCCGCTGGTGATCCAGGCCTTGGTGCCGTTCAGCACGTAGCCGCCGTCGACCCGCCGTGCGCGCGTGGTCATGGCGACGGCGTCGGAGCCGGCGTGGGGCTCGGACAGGCAGAAGGCGCCGATCCACTCGCCGCTCGCCAACCGCGGCAGGTAGCGCTCCTTCTGCGCGTCGCTGCCGTAACGCAACACCATGCTCTGCGGCAGCCCGTTGGTGACGCTCATGATGGTCGCGTGGCTGGCGTCCGCCGCAGCGATCTCCTCGAGCAGCACCACGTAGCTCAGGGTGTCGAGGCCGGCGCCGCCGTAACGCTCGGGCGTCATGATGCCCAGCAGGCCCAGCTCGCCCATCTTCCCGAGGGTCTCCCACGGGAAGCGCGGCTCGCGGTCCAGCTCGGGAGCCAGGGGCACCAGCTCGGCGCGGGCGAAGTGCCGCACGTGCGCCTGCATGGCCAGGAGCTCTTCGGACAGGGAGAAGTTCACGATCACCACCGCGCCGCCACCGGACGGCGCTCCGGCGAGTATACCGGGGGCGCGCTCGTACGCTACGAACGCCCCCCGGCACGCGTACAACCGCTAGACTGACGTCATGACCGCGAAGGAGTTGCTCCACCGCATCCCCGAGAGCTTCGACGCCGCCGCCATGGGCGAGAACGCGGTGATCCAGTACGCCATCTCCGAGCCCGTCTACCACGTGCTCGAGAACGGGGTGCTGACGGCCCACGACGGCCAGGCCGACGCGCCCGACGTCACCATCCGCGTCAGCGACGAGAACCTGATCCGGCTCATGAAGGGCGAGCTCAACCCCATGTCCGCCTTCATGACGGGGAAGCTCAAGGTCGACGGGAACGTGATGCTCGCGCAGCGGCTGGTGTCGCACGTCGACCGCAAGAGCCTGGCCGACCTGGCCTGACCGCCCGGCCCGACCGGCGGAACGGCGCGTGAACTCAGGTCGCCCCGCCCCGCTCGCGCCCCACCACCGCGCCACCCTCGCCGTAGAACACCACCTCGTAGCCCCGGTACGCCCCGCCCTGGTAACGCAGCGTCGCCGAGAACAGGGTGGGCCGGTCCAACCAGGGTAGGAAGACGCGGTCCCCGGGCCACAGCGGCAGCCCGGGCAGCTCCTCGTCCGGCACCCAGTGCAGCGTCCCTTCCGGCGAGGACGCCACCGGCTCACCCGAGAAGCGCTCGACCACGTACACGAAGGCGTACCAGTCGTTTGACGCCGAGCCCGTTGTAACGCCCCCGGTGGTAGTCATCCGGGCGGCCGCTGCGATGGAGCATCAGGGTGTGGCCTCGGCGCCGCACGTAGGCGAGCGTGGCGAGCCTCAGTCCCACCGTTCCTCCCCCTCACGCTTCAGCGCCCGCACGAAGGTGTCGCGCAGCGGCGCGTCGTCGACCAGGCTCCCCCCGCGCTCCACCCGGACCCGCACGCGAGCGGCCGGCCGGATCCCGCGCCGGCCGAGGTGACGGGCGGCGAAGCGCACCGCCTCCTCGGGCGACGCTGTCGGAGCCATCAACGTCTCGCGCTCGCGCTCCCCCGCGGGCGACTCCAGCACCATCAGCAGCGAGATGCGGCCGGCGCGGCGCCTGACGAAGAGCTGCTCCACGGTGTCGGTGCGCACCGGCCCTCGATCCTCCGCTCGACCCCGCCGGGGCCTACGCCGCCTGCTCCGAGGTGTCCAGCCCGAAGGCGGTGTGGACCGCCCGCAGCGCCTCCTTGGCCCGCTCGGAGGGGATCACGACGCTGATGCGGACCTCACTTGTGGTGATCATCTCGATGTTGGCCCCGGCGGCGGCCACCGCGTCGAACATGCGGGCCGCGACGCCCGGAGTCGAGCCCACGGCGATCCCGACGATCGAGAGCTTGGCCACGTCGGGGTCGGCGGTCGCCTCCGCGCCGAGCTCCTCGAGGACGGGGCGGATGGCCTCGAGCGCCTCCTGCATGGCGTCCTGGGGCACGGTGAACGCCATCTGCTGGCGGCTGGCCGAGGCGCCGCGCACGCCCTGCACGATCATGTCGGGGCTGATGCCGGCGCGCCCGAGCGATCCGAACAGCCGAGCGGCGACCCCCGGTTCGTCGGGGACGCCGTGCACGTCGATGCGGGCGTGGTTGAGGTCGAGGGCCACACCGGTGACCGGCTTGTCCGTGATCATGCGGGCCTCCTGGGGTCGCGCGTGCCGCGTGACGGTGGTGCCGCGGTTGTAGCTGAACGAGCTGCGGACGTGGATGCGCACGCCGTAGCGCCGCGCGTACCACACGCTGCGGGGGTGGAGCACCGTGGCGCCCAGCGCGGCGAGCTCGAGCATCTCGTCGTAGTCCACCGTCTCCAGCTTCCGCGCCGTCGGGATGAGGTGCGGATCGGTGGTGTACACCCCCTCGGTGTCGGTGTAGATCTCGCACTCCTCGGCCCCGAGGGCGGCCGCCAGCGCCACCGCCGTGGTGTCGGAGCCGCCGCGCCCCAGGGTGGTGATGGCGCCGCTGGAGTCGACCCCCTGGAAGCCGGCGACCACCGCCACCTCGCCGGACGCCAGCGCCGCCCGCACGCCCGTCGTGTCGACCTCCAGGATGCGCGCGCTGCCGTGCTGCGAGTCGGTCAGCGCGCGAGGGCGACCAGCCGGTCGGTGCTGTGGCCCATGGCGGAGACCGTCACCGCCACACGGCGGCCCTCGGCCACCGCCCCGGCGATGCGGGCGGCCACCTTGCGGATACGTTCGACGTCGCCGACGCTGGTGCCGCCGTACTTCTGCACCACCAGCGTCTCCGGGGGGGCGGCCAGCGCCGCGCTCCTCGAGCTCATGACCCACAAGGATACCCGCCGCCCTCTCATGGAGGCAAACCCGCGCGCCTCCATCCGCCGCCGCGGCCCTAGGACATTCGGCCTCAGGTGGGACATTCCGCCTTGTCGCGCCGCCGGAGGACCGTGGTACAAGGAACGCATGAGCGCTCCGCAGCCTTCTCCCCTGCGCGTCGCCGTCATCGGTGCGGGCCCCTCGGGCTTCTACGCCACGGACGCGCTGCTCAAGCAGCGAGAGGACGTATCGATCGACCTGATCGATCGCCTGCCCACCCCGTACGGCCTGGTGCGTTACGGCGTCGCGCCCGACCACCAGAAGATCAAGTCCGTGACCAAGCTCTACGAGCGGACCTGCGCCGACCCCAGGGTGCGCTTCCTGGGCAACGTCGAGTTCGGTCGCGACCTCACGCACGAGGACGTGCGGCGCCACTACCACGCCGTCATCTACGCCGTCGGCGCGCCCTCGGATCGGAACCTGAACATCCCCGGCGAGGACAAGGCGGGCTGCCTGTCGGCCACCGAGTTCGTCGCCTGGTACAACGGGCACCCCGACTACGTCGGGCTCGAGGTACCGCTCGACGCGCGCAGCGTGGCCGTCATCGGCATGGGCAACGTGGCCGTCGACGTCGCCCGGGTGCTGGCCAAGTCGGTCGACGAGCTGGCCCAGACCGACATGGCGGACTACGCCGTCGAGCACCTGCGCACCAGCCAGGTCACCGACGTCTACATGCTCGGTCGGCGCGGGCCGGCCGAGGCCAAGTTCACCACCAAGGAGCTGCGCGAGCTCGGCGAGCTCGCCAATGCCGACATCGTGGTGCTGCCCGAGGAGCTCGAGGTCTCCGAAGCGAGCCTCAAGGGCATCGAGGGCGACGCCACCAAGCAGAAGAACCTCGAGGTGCTGCGCGAGATGGCGGCCAAGCCGCTCGAGGGCAAACCGCGCCGCCTCCATATCCGCTTCTGCGTCTCTCCCAAGGAGGTGCTGGGCGACGACCGCATCAGCGCGCTGACGCTGGAGCGCAACCGCCTGGAGCCCACCGAGAGCGGCTACATGCAGTCGGTGGGTACCGGCGAGCTCGAGACACTCGAGGCGCAGCTCCTGCTTCGCTCGGTCGGCTATCAGGGCACGGCGTTGCCGGGCGTCCCCTTCGACGCCCGCAAGAACGTCATCCCCAACGACCACGGACGTGTGCTCGACGCTCCCGGCGGGGCGCCGGTGGCCGGCGAGTACGTGGCCGGCTGGATCAAGCGCGGCCCCACCGGCGTCATCGGCACCAACAAGGCCGACGCCATGGAGACGGTGGAGTCGCTCCTGCAGGACGAGCCCCCGCCCGTGGACGCCGCACAGGCCTCCCCGGCGGCCGTCGACCAGCTGCTCCAGCAGCGCGGGGTGCGCCCCTTCGGCTTCGGCCAGTGGCTCGCGCTCGATCAGCACGAGCTCCAGGCCGGCAAGGCGGCCGGTCGCCCGCGCGTCAAGGTCACGGCGGTCGAGGACATGCTGCGCTTCGCGAAGGCCGAGGTCTGACGCCGGACCCCTGAGACAGCACCGCTCGAACGCAACCGGGGCGGCCGCATCGCGGCCGCCCCGGTCTGTCGTCGTCGTACGTCGTCGCCGCCGGCTCAGCGACCCTTCTGCAGCGAGGGAGCGCCGGCCTGGGCGTCGCCGGCGCCGCCGACCTTGGCCTCCCGCGACACCACCGCTTCCTCGCCGATCAGGCCGCGCGGGCGCAGCACCAGCACCAGCATCAGCACCAGGCCGATGAGGATGATCTGCACCGCGCCGCCCTTGACCTGCATGCCGGAGGGGAGCAGCGCCTGCGTGAGCGAGCCCGTGCCGGTCCACAACGCCCATACCAGCACGGATCCGAGCACGGCCCCACGGTTGTTGCCGCTGCCGCCGACGATCAGCATCGCCCAGATCTCGAACGTGAGGATCGGCAGGAAATCGGTGGGCGCGGTGAACCCGACGAAGCTGGCGTTGAGGGCGCCTCCCAGGCCCATGATGGCGCACCCGATGACGAAGGACTGGAGCCGGAAGAGCAGCGGGTTCTTGCCGAGCGACGAGGCGGCGGACTCGTCCTCGCGGATCGCCTTGAGGACCCTCCCCCAGGGGGAGCGCACCATCGCCTCCAGCGCGTAGTAGATGATCACCACGACCAGCACGATCAGCGCCAGGTACACGACGTTGCTCCAGAAGTTGTTGCTCACCAGCTCCGCGAAGGGCCGCGGGATGCTCTCGGCGCCGCGGCTGCCGCCGGTCAGGCCGCGGGCGTTCAGCGCCACGAGCTGGAGCGTCACCGCGATGCCGATGGTGGCGATCGCCAGATAGTCCTCCCTGAGCCTCAGGGTGGGGATCCCCACCACCAACCCGATGATGCCCGAGAGCACGATGGCGCCCAGCACGCCCACGATCCACGGCAGTCCGAACCCGCCCAGGTGCGTGAGGTAGGGCGGGCCGCTCAGGATGGCGAAGGTGTAGCTGCCCACGAGGAAGAAGCCGGCCACGCCGATGTTGAACAGGCCGGTATACCCCCACTGGAGGTTGAGGCCGAGCGACACCACCGAGTAGATGAGCGCCTGGATCAGGAAGAACACCAGGTACGAGACGATGCCGATCATGCCCGTTCCCCCAGCAGCCCGCTCGGGTACACGAGGAGCATGACGAACATCAGCAGGAAGGCGACGGCGGGCTTGTAGGCCGGGTCGATCCAGAAGACCGAGATCGACTCGGCCAGGCCGATCACCATGCCGCCGAGCACGGCGCCGTAGACGCTACCGATACCGCCGAGGATGGCCGCGGCGAACATCGGCAGGATCAGGTTGAAGCCCATGTTGGGCCCGACCTGCACCGTGATGCCGTAGAAGACGCCGGCCACCGCGGCGAGCGACCCACCGACGATCCACACCAGCCGGATGATGTTGGTGACGTTGACGCCCGTCACCTGCGCCAGCAGGGTGTTGTCGGAGACGGCACGCATGGCCTTCCCCATGGGCGTGCGCGTCAGGAACAGGTGGAGGGCCACCATCAGCACGGCGGCGAGGACGACCACGAAGATCTCGTCGGTCGTGACCCGTACCCCCGGCAGGATCGGCTTCGCGATGGCGATGGTGGTCGAGTAGTACTCCGGCTGCGGGCCCCAGAAGAGCACCACCACGTTGCGCAGCATCAGCGAAGCGCCGAACGAGGCGATCACGATCGTCGCGACGATGTCGCTGCGACGCAGGACGCGGTACACCAGGATGTCCACCACGATCGCCAGCACCGCGGTCAGCGCGGCCGCCAGGACGATCACGAGGATGAAGCCCCAGCCGAAGGTCAGGGTCCCGATCGGCCCACCGAACGCCATCACGCTAGCGAGCGCCAGCGCGAAGTACGCGCCGAAGGTCAGCAGCTCGCCGTGGGCGAAGTTCGCGAAGCGCAGGATCTTGAAGGTCAACGTCAGGCCGATCGCTCCGAGCGCCAGGGTCGCGCCCAGGACGATGCCGTCGGCGATGTACTGCCCCACTAGGCCAGCCCCTTTCGAGCGCCGAGGTAGAGCTCGCCCACCTCGGGGTTGCGCAGCAGCTCCGCCGCCGGCCCGGTGACCCGGTCCTGACCCTCGGCCAGGACGTACCCCCGGTCCGAGATCGACAGGGCGGCCTTGGCGTTCTGCTCCACGATCAGGATGGTCACGCCGATCTCGCGCACCTCGCGGACCTTGTCGAACACGTGGTTGACCAGCAGCGGCGACAGTCCGGCCGAGGGCTCGTCCAGCAGCATCAGGCGCGGCTGGAGCATCAGTGCGCGCCCGATCGCCACCATCTGGCGCTGCCCCCCCGACAGCCGTCCCGCGGCCTGGTGGCGCATGCGCTTGAGGTCCGGAAACAGCGCGTAGGCCTGCTCGAGCCCCTTGCGGAGCTCGCTGCGCCGCACGTACGCGCCCATCTCCAGGTTCTCCTCGACGCTCAGCTTGGGGAACACGTTCTGCGTCTGCGGTACGTACCCGACCCCGCGCGCCATCATGCGGTGGGCGGGCAGGTGCGAGATGTCCTCGCCGAACAGCCGCACCTCACCCGAGCGCACCCGCAGCAGGCCGGCCACCACCTTGATGAGGGTGGACTTGCCGGCACCGTTGGGCCCGAGGACCGTCACGATCTCGCCCGGCTCGACCCGCAGCTCGACGCCCCGCAGGATGTCCACCTCGGGCACGTAGCCGGCGATGACCTTGTCGACGACGAGGGCGCTCTCGCTCATACCGGCGCCCCCCCGAGGTAGGCCTCCAGCACGCGGTCGTCGGACCGCACCTCCGCAGGCGTGCCCTGCATGAGCAGCTCGCCCTGGGCCATGACCAGCACCGGATCGCAGAGCGCGGCGATGAGGTCCATGTTGTGCTCGATGATCAGGAAGGTGATGCCGGTGTCGTGGATCTCTTGGAGTTTGTCCATGATGGTGCCCAGCAAGGTCGGGTTGACGCCGGCGCCGGGCTCGTCGAGCAAGATGAGCTTGGGGTCGGCCATCAGCGCGCGTGCGATCTCGAGGAGCTTCTGTTGACCGCCCGAGAGGTTCTTGGCGTACTCCCCTGCGAGACGCTCCAGTCCGAGGAAGGCCAGCGTCTCGCGAGCGCGGTCGCGCGCTGCTCGCTCCTCCTTGCGCACGGCGCCCCGTAGGAACCAGTTGTTCCAGAAGCGCTCCCCGGCCTGGTCGAGGGGGACCAGCATGACGTTCTCGAGCACCGTCATCTCGGCGAAGGGGCGCGGGATCTGGAAGGTCCGCACCAGGCCCGAGCGGAAGATCGCGTGGGGCGGCTTGCCCTCGATGGCCCGGCCGAGGAAGGCGATGGTGCCCGAGGAGGGACGGATCGCTCCGGCGAGCATGTTGAACATCGTGGTCTTACCGGCACCGTTGGGGCCGATGAGCCCGGTGATGGTGTGCTCGCGTACCGTGAACGACACCCGGTTGACGGCGCGCAGGCCGCCGAAGTCCTTGACGAGATTCGTAACCTCTAGCATCCCATTCCCTGTCGTGAGGTCCAGGCGTGCCGACGCGATCCAACGCGCCTTGCGCGGCTCCGGCCTGTAACGGCTCGCATAGATATTAACAGATCGCTCGGGGCGTAGAACCGCGCCCGTCGAGGGGCGGTCGCGCGTGTGGCGACGAGCTCCGGTCGCGCCGAGCCGCCCGCGCCGAAAACTGGGGCCGCCCGTCGTGCGGCGGCCCCAGGTCTCATTCGTGCGGGTGAGGCGTTACTGGCCGATCTGCTGCTGCACCTGCTGGATCTGCTGGACCGTCATCTGACCGGTATTGGTGACGGTGCCGTCCTTGACGGTCCACAGGTTGTAGGGGCCGGCGATGTCGCCGTACTGGTCGAAGTGGATCGGGCCGATGGCGCCGACGTACTGCACGGTGGTGCCCAGCTTCATCAGGCCGTGCGCGGCTTCCAGCTCGGACACGCCGGCGTAGACCTTCTGACCGTTGGGGTCGGTCACCTTGCGCATGGCGTCACGGATCGCGGCCGTATCGGTCGTGGTCTTGGCGTACTCCATCGCCAGGCCGACGATCACGGTGGCGTCGTAGGCGTTGGTGACGTAGGCCTGCGTGGGGACCTTGCCGTACTTGGCCTGGAACTCCTTCTTGAAGGTGTCCAGCGACGGCGTGGTGGTGGAGCCGGAAGCGGTGCCGTAGACGGTCTTGAAGTACTGCGCGCCCACGTCGTCGACGAAGTGCTGGTCCTCGAGGCCGTCGGGGAGCAGCCAGGTCTGCGGGCCGCCGGAGGCCACCCACTCGCGGGCGATGGTGGTGCCGTCGCCCGGGTAGCCGACGAGGAAGAGCGCCTGCGGGTTGCCGCGGAGCGCCTTGTTGACCTCGGAGCGGTAGGAGGGCTGGTCCGGGTTGTAGACCACGCTCTGCGTCACCGTGCCGCCGAGCTTCGTGAAGGCGGTGTTGAACGCGTCGGCCAGGCCCTGGCCGTAGGCGTTGTTCAGATAGAGCACCGCGACCTTGCTCAGGTTGTGGTCCATCGCCACCTTGGCGATGGCCACGCTCTGCAGGGCGTCCGAAGGCGCCGTGCGGAAGAAGTAGCCGCCGGTCTTGCCCTGCTTGCCGAGCGAGGTGAGCGTGGGCGAGGTGGACGCGGGCGAGATCAGGATGACGTTGTTGGGGGCCGTGACCGAGGTCAGGATGGCGGTGGTGATGCCGCTCGACAGCGCGCCGACGATGGCGGGCACGTGCTGCACGTCAACGAGCTTCTTGGCTGCGTCGACGCCGACGTTCGCCTGCGTCTGGTCGTCCGACAGCGAAAGCTTGACCGTGCAGCCGTTCACGCCTCCCGCGGCGTTCAGGTCCGAGACCGCCAGCTGCGCGCCCTCGGCGATCGCCTGCCCGAGCACACCCAGCGACCCCGTCAGGGCCATCACACTTCCGATCGTGACCGTGCAGCTCTGCGCCATGGCCGAGCCGAACGCCAGAGCTAGCAGAACCACGCCTACCTTGAGAAATTTCCTCATCAGGCTCGCTCTCCTTTCGCGTTGCAGGTCCGAGTCTACCGGAGGGTTCCACACTTGTCCAGCAGGGCGCTTGAGCGGACCTCCGGGCCGCCCCATGCGACCCCGGCGCGCCGTCGAAGCCGCGACGGGGGCACCGACCGCCTGCAAGATCGATTCGTGGTCACCAAAATCTTGACGCTGCGCACATATGCACGCTACGCTCTGCACATCATGCGGCACTTTTGTGTGCAGTGTTCGCATAAACGTTAACAACTGAGGAGCTTTCATGTGACATATAGCTCATCCGGCGTTCTCGCCCGGAAACCCGCAGCCACGCGGGCCGATCGGGAGCTCGCCAGGCCCTGGCGGGGCCGGGCAGCGCCACCCGACAGGAGCCACCGATCGAGACCACGATCGAGCGCGTCGTGCAGCCACATCGACGCGCCGTACAACCGAGGGCGGTCAGCCGTCCACTTGCGAACGTACGCTGCGCCACGCCGGCCACCCCTGCGTGGTAGCGTCGCCTGGAGCCGGGGCCCCGTCCAGCCGGACGGGACCCCGCACCGTCACCAGATCGAGGAGGACACCGCGTGCCGATCACCAAGAGCGACATCCAGAAGCGCCTCAAGGAACACGACGTCAAGTTCCTGCGCTTGCAGTTCACGGACATCCTGGGCCACAACAAGAACGTGGAGGTGCCGACGTCGCAGTTCGAGAAGGCGCTCGACGGCGAGATCATGTTCGACGGCTCATCGGTGCAGGGGTTCACGCGCATCGAGGAGTCGGACATGCTGCTCGAGCCCGACTTCGAGAGCTTCCTCATCTTCCCCGACATCATCGAGGGCACCGAGCGCGGCACCGTAGCGCGCCTCATCTGCGACATCAAGCTGCCTGACGGCACGCCCTTCGACGGCGACCCGCGCACCATCCTCAAGCGCGAGATCGCCAAGCTCAAGAAGCTCGGCTTCGACGACATGTACGCCGGCCCCGAGCCCGAGTTCTTCCTGTTCCTGCGCGACGCCAACGGCACGCCCACGACGATCACCCACGACAAGGCCGGCTACTTCGACCTGGCGCCGGTGGACCTCGGCGAGGACGCCCGCCGCGACATGGTCAACGCCCTGGTGGAGATGGGCTTCGAGATCGAGGCCGCGCACCATGAGGTCGCTCCAGGCCAGCACGAGATCGACTTCAAGTACGACCAGGCGCTCCGCACCGCCGACGCCATCTCCACCTTCCGGTTGGTGGTCAAGCGGATCGCCCTCAACCACGGGCTCCAGAGTACCAGCTCTCGCGCACGGCGTTGAACTGGATCGCAGGGCTGCTCGAGCACGCCTCGGGCATGGTGGCCGTGACCAACCCGACGGTGAACAGCTACAAGCGGCTGACGCCCGGGTACGAGGCCCCGACCAACATCGCCTGGTCGGCCTCCAACCGCAGCGCCATGATCCGCATTCCGGCGCGGCGGGGCCTCGGCACGCGCAGCGAGTTGCGGATGCCCGACCCTTCCTGCAACCCCTACCTGGCGCTCGCCGTGATGCTCGCCGCCGGCCGCGACGGCATCGAGCGCGATCTCACGCCGCCCCCCGCGATCCAGCGCAACATCTTCGAGATGAGCGTGCGTGACCGCCGGCGTCACAAGATCAAGGAGCTGCCGGGGACGCTGCGCGAGGCCATCATCGCGTTGCAGAAGGACCGGGTCATGTCCGAGGCGCTCGGCGAGCACGCCTTCCACCACTTCGTCGATGCCAAGACGCATGAGTTCGACCAGTACCGCATCGCCGTGCACGACTGGGAGCTCGACCAGTACCTGTACGAGTACTGAGCGGGCCGGAGACGGCTCCGCCTCGTGCCGAAGGCTGCTGACGCCCGCTCCCCGGAGGCCCGCCCCTACCGGGTGGTCGGCGTCGACCCCGGCATCGCCAACCTGGGCCTGGGAGCGATCGAGGAGGTGCGGCGTGACGCCCGCCTCCTCGCCTCCGAGGTGGTCAGGACCCGCGCCGCCGACGCCCAGGCGGAACGCCTGCTCGAGCTGCGCGACGCCGTCGCGGCGTTCCTCGACGCCCATCGACCCGACGCTCTGGCGATCGAAGGGCAGTTCTTCCACCAGCAGCGCGACGTATCGTTCCGCGTGGGCCAGGCCTACGGCGTGGTGCTGTTGACCGCGGCCGAACGCGGGGTGCCCGTCTACGAGTACGGTCCCATGCAGGTCAAGCAAGCGCTCGTCGGGACCGGTCGGGCGCAGAAGGCGCAGGTCGGCTTCATGGTGCGGGCGCTCTTGGGGCTCGACCGGGCGGTCGCCAACCACCACGCCTCGGACGCGCTCGCCCTGGCCCTGACGCACCTCCACAGCCGCCGCGTGTCCTCCCGCCTGACACCCTGACGAGGCGGCGGGCGGCGCTCCCCGCGAGCATCGGCCCCCCGCCTCCGGCGGTCGGCGCGGCATCAGCGACGCATCGTCGCGTCGCTCCCCGCGCTCGCTCGAACGTCCGGCCTCCTACCCTTCGTCCTCCTCGCGGCCGCTCGTCTCGGACGCCGGCGTCCCGCCCTTCTTGGAGGGCGCGCCCTGCACGGAGGGCGCGTCGTGCTTGGGCCGCGGCGACGCCGCCGCGGCCCCCTCCTGACGCCGGGGCGTGGCCATGGCGTCGACGAGCTCGAGCAGCCGATCGAAGTGGTAGCCGCTCGCCTCCTCCGCCCCCTCGAGGTCGGCTCGCTGGCGCTCGAGCACGTCGGCGGCGGCACCCGCCAGCGACGAGGCACCCACCACACCGGCCGTCAGGAGTCGAAACCGCTCCTGCCGGAACCAGCGCTCGCCGCCGTGGACGTGGACGCCCAGCAGCTCCTGGCTCGCGCTCTGGCGCAACGCGGCACCGAGCCCGCCCGCCGACCCCGGCCAGGCAGCCGTGACCCTCGCGCGCAACAGCACGTCGACCAGCCTGGCGGCCGCCCAGGGGTCGGACACCCCGGCGTCGGCCGCGACGCGCTCGAGCGCCCCGCGCAGACGCAGTGCCTCGTAGAGCTCCGCTCCGTCCTCGAGGGCCGATAGCGCCGCCGTCGCGCGCAGCGCCGGCGCCACACCCCAGGCGCTCGCCTCGGCGGCAGGAACGCCCGAGCGCTCCAGCGCGGCGCCCACGCGGTCGGGGCGCGCGTCCGTCTCGGCCCGCCCCGCGCGACCCGCCGCCGCGCCCTGGGGCGCGGTTCGTGGGCCGCTCGTGGTGCGCTGCGGAGCCGACCGCTCCGCCGCTGTCGGCGCGGCCGCCGGGCCCAGCAGGGCCTCTGTCAGCGCTGCGGCCGCGGCCTGGCCGGTCGGCTCACCGGCGGCCGGCCGCTCGGCGGCGGCGCG
>JARRMM010000085.1:0-16723 GCA_037386005.1 Deinococcales bacterium
CTCATGCCGCTACCTCGTGACCTGTCGCGTCACCCGCCTCGGCATCGCCGAGTCGCGCGACCAGGACGTGACGCGCCTGATCGCGCCGCAGCGCGATCTTGCTCTGTCGGACCAGGTAGGCGGTCGGATCGTCGCCGAGCGCGTTCTCAAGCACCGGGCTGACCTCGGCTCCCGGCGTGAAGCCGAGGTCGAGCAGCCGCCGCCGCGCATCGCCGCGCAACTCGTTGGTGAGCATCACGACGCGCGCCGGACGGCCCAGCTCGAGCTCGCTCAGGCGCACCATGCCGTGCAGCTCCGCCGCACCGACGCCGCTGGGCACCACATCCACCATGGCCGCCGCCAGGACGCTCAAGTGGCGTTGCCCGCTCCCTGCCACGTTGACGCTCACGCCGGTGGCGTCGCTCGCCAGGACCTCCAGCGCGGTGGCCGGCGCCACACCGTCGGCCAGTAGCTCCCGGAACAGCGTGTCCGGCTCGTCCTCGACGTGCAACACGCGCACCACGCTGCCCGGCGGGCAGAGCGCGAGCGAGACGTGGTGCCGTTCCGGAAGGCGGCCACGGGGCCCCGGGATCAGGTCCCCGTGCGGATCCCGTACCGGGTAGCCCAGGCCGCGATCGATGGCCTCGATGCGCTCCCTGGGAACACGATGCTCGAGCCGGTCGGCCAGCCGGTGCAGGACCGAGAGGGGCCGGCCCGCGCGCTCCGCCAGGTAGGTCTCGAGGACGCGGTGGCTACGCACGAGCTCGCTCGCTGCCTCCCGCCCCTCCGGGCTCAGGCGCAGCGAGGAGCCCTCCACCCGCACGAGCCCGCGCTCGAGGAGCGCGGCCAGGCTACGGCGCACCCTGGGCAGGCGCACGCCGAGCATGCCCGCCAGGGCCTCGAGCTGGACCTCTCGCCCCTGTTGCTGGCACTGGAAGAAGCGCTTGAGGATGTCCTCCTCGAGACCTCGCGCGCGGCCGCGGACACGCCACAAGACCCAGAACGACACGCCCACCAGGACCCCTACCAGGATGGCCGCGGTCACGAGCATGCGACGCTCCCTGGGTCGGTACCGCTCCCGGACCCCGACCCATCTCCACGATGGAGCGCGGTGGCGCCGGGGGCGAGGAGCAAATGTCCCCAAGAGGCGGAAGGGTGTCCAGCCCACACCTCCGGTCGTCAGGAGCCCGCATCGGCCGGTGCCCCCGGGTGGCCGATGGGCGTAGACTGCGCAAGGCATCGGCTCCATGGCACCTCCGCCGGCCCGGGGCGGCCCCGACGGGCCACTCCCGCCGGCGCCCCGCGCGAGCGAGGGATCCTCAGGGGCCGAGGTGGGCACGACCTGTGCGAGGCTCCGGCCCGGCGTTCGCAACGCGGCTGTGCGCCGGCCTCGCATCGGCGCGGGCGCCACCGGAGAGGACGGGACAGATGCTCGTCGTCACGACGGAGAGGATCGCCGGTCACGAGATCGAGCGGGTCGTCGGGCAGGTGTTCGGTGTCGTCGTCCGCAGCCGCGGACTCGGCGGCAACATCACCGCCGCGCTGCGCAGCCTCGGCGGCGGGGAGATCAAGGAGTACACCGAGATGCTCGAGGACGCGCGCAAGGCCGCCATCGACCGTCTCGTGGAGAACGCGCATGCCATGGGCGCTGACGCCGTGGTGATGATGCGCTTCGACTCCAGCGAGGTGGGTCAGACCATGTCGGAGGTCGTCGCCTACGGCACCGCCGTCGTCCTCCGCGAGGGCTAGCCGTGCTGACGTTCGTGGCCTCGTACCTCGGGCTCGAGATCGTGATCGTGGTCGTCGCCGTGGCGGCCACCTTGTGGGCCCGCAGCCGGCGGCTGCGGGGCCGCGACCGGCGCTCGCTCGAAGGCTTCGAGCAGACGGACGAGACGTTCATCGACCCGACCACGGGGATCCGCCAACAGGTCTGGTTCAACCCGCGCACCGGCGAGCGCCGCTACATCACGGTCGAAAGCGTCCGCCGCCCCTGAGGAGGGGCGCCCGGGCGACGCTTCCCAACGGCCGGCTCAGGTGTGCGCTGGCAGGTCCCGCGTGGCCACCACATCGATGCCCGTGCCCAGGGCGTCCGCCAGCACCACGGTGCCCATCGTGATGGGCGCCGTCAGGGTCAGGGCGTGAAGCGCTCGGCACAGGGCCACGACCTCCGCCTTCGGCACCGCCTCCACGGTCTTGACGGGCAACCGCGCCCACCGACCCCCCACCACGCGCACCGTGGTCGCCACCATGCGTCGGGGATCGCGATGCTCCTGGCGGGCGAACTCGAGGCCCCGTTTGCAGCTGTTGCCGCGCACCTCGACCTCTCCGGTCTCGTCCTCCACGACCTCCAAGCGGCACCCGAGCGGACAACCGATGCAGAGATACCCGGTGCGGCGTGCGGGCGCGTTCATGCCTCGCCCTCCTCGCGCGGAACGACGTCGACGTGCAGGGTGTCTCCGTGGAACGCCTCCAGGAACCGCGGCCGGACCTTGAGCATGACGGTCTCCCCCGGCACGACGTATCGGAGCGGCCGCTCATAGCTCGCCCCGAGGCGCAACGTGCACGGCTTCAGCGAGCGGCTCACGCGGAGGTACACCACGTGCTCACGGTCGGTGGTGATGGTGTGCGGCACGCACGAGTGCACGTTCTCTCCCGGGACCAGCCGCACGTTGTCGGGGGAAGCCGCGTTCCCCAGCGCGTAGGCGCCGGCGTTCCGGCCGGCCAGCAAGGACTCCTGCGTGACGTAGTCGACCAGGTCGTGGATGTGCACCACGTTGCCGCAGGCGAACACGCCGTCGCGGGAGGTCTCCATGCCGCTCGTCACCACCGGGCCCGCCGTCACCGGGTCGAGACGCAGGCGCAGCCGGCGCGACAGCTCATTCTCCGGGATCAGCCCGATCGATAGCAGCAGGGTGTCGCACGGCACCTCCCAGCCACGCTCCGGCAGCGGCCGCAGCGCCTCGTCGACGGGCGCCACGCTCACGCCCTCGACGCGGTCATGGCCGTGGATGCGGGTGACCGTGGTGGAGAGGTGGAGCGGGATCTCGAAATCGTGGAGGCACTGCACGACGTTGCGCGACAGCCCGTTCACGTGCGGCAGGATCTCGAACACGCCTTGCACCTTCGCTCCCTCGAGGACGAGCCGGCGCGCCATGATGAGCCCGATGTCGCCGGAGCCGAGCACGACCACCCGACGTCCCGGCAGGTAGCCGGCCTGGTTGACGAGCTTCTGGGCGAAGCCCGCCGTCATCACGCCCGCCGGACGCTCGCCCGGGATGCGCACCGCGCCGCGGGTGCGCTCCCGCGCGCCCATGGCCAGCACGACCGACCGTGCCGCCACGTCGCGTACGCCGTGCTCGGGCGACATGAGCGCCGCGCGCCGCTCGCGATCGACGTCGAGCACATACGCGTCGGTCAGCACGTCGACCTCGCGCTCGAGCACCTGCTCCAGGAAGCGCTGCGCATACTCGGGCCCGGTCAGCTCCTGCTTGAAGTGGTGCAGGCCGAAGCCGCTGTGGATGCACTGGTTGAGGATGCCACCGGCCTCCGGCTCCCGGTCCACGATCAGCACGTGCTCCGCACCCGCCTCGCGCGCGCCCAGCGCCGCCGCCAGGCCGGCGGGCCCCGCTCCGACCACCAACACGTCGTACTCGGATCGCAGGTGGCGCGGTCTGGGGCTAACCACCGGAGACCATTTCCGCCCGGTCCTCACGCTCACACACGACCCACGAGCCGCCACCGCGCTTGGTGAGGGACGGGATCGGCGTGTCCGTGGCCTGCGACAGCAGCGCCAGGCAACGCCACGTGCAGAAGCCCCCCTGGCAGCGCCCCATGCCGGCTCGGGTGCGGAACTTGAGTCCGTCGAGGGTGCGCGCGCCGCGCAGGATGGCGTCGAGCACTTCGCCCTCCGTCACGAGCTCGCAGCGACAGACGATGCGGGCATAGCGGGGGTCGACGCGCGCCAGCGCCGCCAGCACTTCCGGATCGAGGCCGGCCACCCGTACGGTAGGCTCCAGCCTCGCGATGAACCCGTCGTCGAGCTCCAGCGGCAAGCCCTCCTCGCCCAGCAGCTCGACGACCCGCTCCGCGATCACCGGAGCGGCGGTGAGGCCGGGCGATTGGATCCCCGCCACGTTGAGGAGGCCACGGACCCGGGTCGGGCCGATCAGGAAGTCCTCGCTCTCCAGCACGGCACGCAGGCCCGCGAACTCGGCGATGCAGTCGCGCTCGCTGATACCCGGCACGAGACGCTGCGCCCCGGCGAACACCTCCTCGGCGCCCTCGGGCGTCGTCGACAGGTCGTCCTTGTCCGTCAGGCGGGCGGTCGGCCCGACCATCAGCGTGCCGTCGTAGGTGGGGATGACCAGGATGCCCTTCGAGTGCGGCGTCGGGCAGGGGAAGATGAGCCGCGACACCATCCCCTCCAGTCGCTTGTCGAGCACGTACTCCTCGCCCTTGCGAGCGCGGATCGTGAAGGGCTCGGCGCCCGCCAGGGCAGCGATCCGGTCGGCGAAGAGGCCGGCCGCGTTGAGGACGAAGCGCGTGTGCACCGTGCGGCTCGGTGTGTGCACCAGCAACCCCTCGGCGTCCGCCTCGATCGCACGGACGGCCTCGCCCGCGGCCAGCTCGACACCGTTGAGCACGGCGTTCTCTGCCAGGTTGAAGCACGCTTCGTAGGGGTTGACGACCGCGGCCGTGGGGGCGTGCAGCGCCTCCACTACGGAGGTCGAGAGGTTCGGCTCCTCCGCGCGGACGCGTTCAGCGGGCCACAGCTCGAGCCCCGGCACCCCCTTGCGCTGCCCCTGCTCCATCAGCCGCCGCAGCGTGCGCCGATCCTCCTCGTCGAACGCGACGGTGAGCTCGCCGATGCGACGGAAGCCGAAGCCCAGCTCGTCGGCCAGGCCGGGCCAGTGCCGGTTCCCCTCCCACTCCAGGGCACCCTTGAGCGTGTCGGGGTCGCTGTGGTGTCCCGCATGGATGATGCCGCTGTTCGCCTTGCTGGTCCCGAACCCCACCTCCACGGCCTGCTCCACCAGCAACACCCGGAGACGGTAACGGCTGAGCTCGCGCGCGAGCGCGCACCCGATGACGCCGGCGCCCACGATGGTCACGTCGTACGAGAGCATGCGCGCTCCCTTCGCACCCCACTGCGGCAACCGTCAGGTTCATCATGGCACGCCCCCAACCAGCCGTCAGGGACGCGCGTCCCATCGGAACGCGGTCGACGCGCCGGGGCTCATGTCGAGCTGGTGCGGGGCCGCAGGGAGCGGCTGCGGATGCTTCGGGCTCTACGCGCCCCTCAGGGCACGACGAGCTGCATCCCGACCTCGATGACGTCCCCCTGCAACCCGTTGGCCTGACGCAGGGCGGCCACCGTGGTGCCGTAGCGCTGTGCCAGCCCCCACAGGGTGTCGCCGGGCTGGACTGTCACCGTCCTGGAAGGCGTCGATGCCGACGTGCCGGAGGTGGAGGCGGCAGGAACCGGAGCGCCGCTGGCCTGCCAATGCGCCCACAGGTAGGCGCGCGGCGTCACGCCCTGGTCGTGGATCGCCTTGGCCTCGTCGAGCCCCAGGTAGCGGTAGTGCCAGGGCTCGTACATGTAGCAGGTCTGCGCCTCGGTGCCCCTGGGGTAGCTCATGGCGAAGCCGAAGCGCCAGGCGTTGGCCGCCACCCACCCGCCGGTGGGCGTCGCTGCCCAGTCCTGGTAGTCCCACGGTGCCTTCCCGCCCTTGGCACGGAGGTCGAGCGTCGTGCCGAGCTGGTGCTCGGAGTGCCCGGGCCGCGCGCTCGACTTGAGGGCGTAGGCGTAGCCGTCGACCTTGACCCAGTACTGGAAGGTGGTCACCTGGGTCAGATAGGAACGGTACGCGCTCTGCACCGCGATCGGGTGGCCGGCTGCCGCGGCGGCCTCGGCCATCGCCTTGAGGTGCGGGATGACGAACGCGCGGAGCTCGTGGCCGCCGTTCAGCCCGGCCTCGGCGGTGGATACCAGATCGGGTGGGGCGTAGTCGGCCGGCAAGCGGAAGTGCGTGTCGACCATCGTGTACTGCCACTGGTCGTAGCCGGTGAAGGCCGTCGGCACGTCGGCCACGGCGCAGGTCGGAACTGGAGAGGAGGACGGCGTCGCCTGGGCCAGGCCGGGGACCGACAGCGAACCCAGGATCACCACGAGCATCACGACCGTTCGGCGCATGGCCAGGACCCTACCACTCCCCCCTGAACGAACGATGTGCGGGCGCGGGACGGCTGCCCCTGGCACCGGCGTCCACGCGTTTGCGAGACTCGCCGGGTACCGTGGAGCGAGCGCCATGACCGTCCTGCTCATCCTGAACGACCCGCCCTACGGGACGGAACGCAGCTACAACGCCTTCCGCCTGGCCCTCCAGCTCGCCCTTCTAGCCCGGGCCATGCCTCCGCGCCGGTGCGGGGGGGCAGACACGAGCTCCGGCAGCATCCGGTCCGAGAGCGCCACGAGCATTCCAGGTGACAGGCGCCTCACATGGCTTCGCGGAGGTGCCGCCAGACGTACGCGGCGACGGCCAGGACCACGGCTCCCAGGATGACCGCATCGAAGCGGTGGAACCATCCGCCCAGGCTGTGCCAGTGATCCCCCAGCGACCTCCCGATCCAGGCCAGCACCCAGCACCAGGCGAACGAGCCGATGAAGGTGTAGGCGTTGAAGCGCCACAGGTTCATGCGCGAGATCCCGGCCGGGAGTCCGATGAAGGTACGTACCACCGGCAGCATCCTTCCAACCAGGATGGTCGCATCGCCCCAGCGCGCGAACCAGCGGTCGGCCTGATCGAGGTCCCGTTTGGAGACCAGCACGTAGGTCCCGTAGCGCTCGGCCAGGGGACGGCCGCCCCAGGCGCCGATCGCGTACGCCACCATCGAGCCCAGGACCGAACCGACCGCGCCGGCCAGGGCGACGCCCCACAGCGAGAAGGTGCCCGACGCCACGAGGTAGCCGGAGAACGGCATGATGATCTCCGAAGGCAACGGGATGCAGGCGCTCTCGATGGCCATCAACACGGCGATGCCCGGGTATCCGAGGTGCGTGATGGTGGACGTGATGAACGAAGCGATGTGCGCGAGCATGAACGCGACTCAGAGCCCTTCGTGACGGCGACCGACCACCGCCGTGTGGGCGCGCCATCTCCTGACGCGTGCTGAAACCATCCTCATCGATGCGTACGAGATCAACCCGGCACCTCCCGATGTCGCGTTCTCGCATCGCAACATGCCATGCCGACCCGGACGACAGGGGTATCCGGGGAGGCGAACGGCCTTCGGCCCTCGCCTTGCCCCTGCCTGCCGCCCATCCGCGCCGTCGGCCCGGCGCGGCCGGGCTCCGTACCGCCAGCAGAACCAGCGGACATCCCCCCGGTCGAACGGGCCGGCTACGCCGCGGCCGCCCGCAACCGCTCCGCAACCTCCTCGGGCGCGCGGTCGACGGCCGCCTCCCAGTGCAGCCGCTCCAGGTACATCGCGTCGCTGCGGTAGTACGGGAGCATCGCCGTCCTCGTCACCATCGCCAGGTGCACACGTGTGGCCGCGGAACCGTCCAGGGGCCCCGAGAACAGGCTAACGTTGAAGCTGTTGAAGCCCAGGCTCGCGTAGCCCCGAAGCACACGCTCCAGGCCCGTCGCCAGGGCGACGACGTCCTCGTCGTCGAGCTCCAGCATCGACGCCCTGCCCCGGACCACCGCCTGCACCTCGTGGAAGCCGACAGGCGCGAACGCGGTCATCCACGACGTGGCCCCGATGTCCCACAGGAAGCGCTCCCCCAGCGTACGCTCGGTCGCGACGAGGTCCTCCCAGTAGCTCACGCCGTGGTCGCGCGCGTAGCGCTCCGCCGCTTCCTGCTGCAGCCGCATCCTCGTCGTGGGGATGGGGTCGAGGAACACCTGGGCGTGCGCGTGCGGCAACGAGCCTCCCGAGGGGAACAGGTAGTTCACGTTCCAGGCGGCATGTCGGGCGCGCGGGTCGGCGGCGTGAACGGCGCGCACGTACCGCACGCTGGCACGAAGGTTGTCGGCGATCCGCTCGGCGGTGAAGCCTTCGATATCGAGCCAGTGGCGACGGGCGAAGATCGCCACCGCCGCGTACTGCGAGTACGGCACCAGGTTCGGGAAGACCACCGCTTCCCCGACGACGATGCGCGGCTCGTCGCCGAGCCTCGGATCGATCCGGGGCGTGACGCGCTCGAGTCGCTCGGCGCAGAACGGGCACGTCGGATCGGGGGCCCGGAGCGGCTCGAGCGCCGCGCGATCCCCGGTCTGGAGCTTGACGCCCTCCGCGATCCTGGACGACGTCCCGAGCAGGGGATCGTAACGGATCTCCACGACGCGGGTCCGGACCTCCGACCCCTCCGGGGCCACCATGCTCGCCTCGAGCTCCTGACGTCGGAACTGGATCGCCACGACACCCCACCCCCAACGGCCCCGCTCGCACCGGCGCCGATCCGGGGGTGGCCGGCACCGGGCAACGGAAGGTCAGGCACACTCTACTGCCGCACCACCGGTCGTCCCCCGGACGAGGCACGCGTGCCGGTGGCAGCCGATCACCGGCGCGTCCACCGGTCGGCATCACCCGAGTCGGCTCCCAGGTCCTCGACGGAGCCACCCTGGACGTGCCAGCGCCGGTTCGCGATGCGCTCCCGGAGATAGCGGTCGTGGCTGACGAGCACCAGTGTCCCCCGGTACCGGGTCAGCGCGTCCTCGAGCATCTCGATGCCCGGAAGGTCCAGGTGCGTCGTGGGCTCATCGAGCACGAGCACGTTCGGCGCGTCGAGCAGCATCCGCACGAGCGCCACCTTGCACCGCTGGCCGGCGCTGAGCGCGTCGAGGGGTCCCTCGACCAGCGCAGCAGCGACGCCCAGTGCGCCGAGCAGGCGACGTGCCTCGTCGACGTCGTCGTCGCCGAAGCCTGCCAGCGCTGGACCATCGCCAGCGGCCGGGAGCCCTTGGGGCAGGAAGCCCAGACGAGCACGCGCGTCCCACACCAGCCGGCCGACACGCGGTGCGATCTCGCCCGCGAGCACCCTCAGAAGCGTGGTCTTGCCGCTCCCGTTGGCGCCGACGAGCACGCTGACCGTGCCGCTCCGAAGCGCGAGGTCAACGTCCTGGACGAGGATGTCGGGACGTCCGGGGTACCGGAAGCCGACGCCGATGGCCTGCGCGACGAGCGCCCCGTTGGGATGGGATGTGAGACCGGGCATGCTGAGCTCCGGGAGCCGGGGACCGCGTCGCGGTCAGCCCAGCGAGACACGATCGGCGAACACGCGGCGCCGAGGCGCGCACGTGAGGACGGATCGGGGATCCAGAGCTCAGCGCATGACGGGCTACTGTAGCGGGCGCTCGACGACTCCGCAAGGACATACGCCCCAGATCGGACCGCGAGGGCGCCATCCGGCCGGGGCGGCCCGCCGTCCGGGGCATATGCGCCGCCTGCCCCCGCGGTCCGTGCCCGTCCCGGGGCCGCCTGTGCGATACATCGGTGCAGCCCATCGACGGCCCGGCCGTCAACGCACGACCGGAAAGGGCGAGGCGGGGTGGACATCGTGGATTTCAGCGTCCACGAGCTGGCCGACGCAATCCGCTGCCAGAGGCCCACGTCGGCAGAGGTCGTCGAGGCGCATCTCGCCCGGATCGAGACGCTCAACCCGGTCCTGAACGCCGGGAGGGTCGAGCGGCCGCGCCGCCTCGGCCCTGGCCGCCGGCCTGACGCCGTTCGAGCTCGGCAGCGACCTCGGCGGCTCGGCACGCATCCCTGCGCACTTCTGCGGCGTCTACGGGCTGAAATCCACGGAGCACCGCGTGCCCCAGACAGGCCACATCCCGCGGCTCCCTGGCGGGACCCGGTCGGTGCGCATCATGGCGACCGTCGGCCCGATGGCGCAGACGGTGGGCGACCTGGCTCTGCTCTACCGTCTTCTGGCGGGTCCGCACGAACGCGACACCGAGGTAGCCCCCGTCCCCGTCGGGCCGGCCCCGGACCTCGGGCTCTCCGACATGCGCCTCGCCGTGGCCGAGACCTTCCCCTCCTAGCCGGTCTCGGCCGAGACCCGACAGGCGATCCGCGACCTGTCCTCGACGCTCCGCCCCCACTGCCGCGAGGTCGAGCGCGCCCCGCTTCCCGACCTGGACTACGACTGGCATCGACTGCTCGAGCCCGCGAGCCTGGCCATCGCGGCGGTCCAGGACGACCCGTCGCAACGGCCGCCAAGCCTGCGGAGCTACCTCGGGCCGCTCGACCGGCGTGATCGCTTCATCGCTGCCTTCGAGCGCTTCTTCGAACGATGGGACGCACTGATCAGCCCCATTTCGATGGGAACGGCGTTCCCCCACTGCCAACCGGGCACACCGCATCGCGTCGACGGGGAACCCGTGGAGTACTGGGCCACGACCGCGCACGGCAGCCTGTTCACCTACACGGACCACCCGGCCATCGCCATGCCTCACCGCCTCGACTCGGAAGGCCTGCCGATGGGGTTTCAGCTCGTGGGGAGGCGCTGGGGCGAAGCCAAGCTCCTTGCGCTGGCGCAGGCGCTGGCCCCCCCGACGAGCGCCTTCGTCCGGCCGCCCCTGGCATGAACGGGCCAACGCCCCGAGCCGGCCCGGCGGCTCGTCTGCGATGCCCAAGGTGGTTGCACGCGCCCGGCGAGGCGTCCGGGCGCACGTACACAGCCCGCCGGAAACGGCCCGAGGTGGTCCCCCTCAAGGCCTAGCCAGCGCCGCCTCTACCGCCGCCTCGGCGTGGAGCGTGGTGGTGTCGAACAGCGGCACGTCGCTGTCCTCGGGTCGCACCAGCAGCATGATCTCGGTGCAACCGAGGACGATCCCCTCCGCCCCACGCTCGACCAGACGGGCGATCACCTCGCGGTACGCCGCACGCGAGGCGGCCTCGACCTTCCCCTGCACCAACTCGTCGTAGATGATGCGGTGCACGCTGACACGGTCGTCGTGCTCGGGGACCAGCACCTCGAGGCCGAAGCGCTCCTCCAGCCGGCCCCGGTAGAAGGGCTGCTCCATCGTGAAGGCCGTGCCGAGAAGGCCCACACGCTCCATCCCCGACGCTCGGATCCGCTCCCCGGTGGGGTCGGCGATGTGGAGGAAGGGGACCGCCACGGCAGCCTCGATCGCCTCGGCCATGCGGTGCATGGTGTTGGTGCAGAGGATGAGCAGCTCCGCTCCCGCCCCTTCGAGGCGCTGAGCGGCCCCGACCAGGAGCGCCTCCGCGTCGTCCCACCGACCCTCGTGCTGCAGGGCCTCGATCTCCGCGAAGTCGAAGGACCACAGCAGACAGCGCGCGGACGCGGTCCCGCCCAACCGTGCCTGGACACGCTCGTTCACGATCCGGTAGTACTCCGCCGAGCTCTCCCAGCTCATGCCGCCGAGCATGCCGATGACCTTCTGCCGCATGGAGCCTCCTCGTTCAACGCTGCCCGGCCAGGCGAGCCGGCGCGGCCTCCAGCATGCGCCCCAACCCGGCCCCGTGCAAGCAGCGGCCACGCCCATCCGCGTCGTGCACCCGCAAGCCGTGCACCCGCGAGGACCTTTGGCCCTGGGGCGTCCTCCCGGGTCGGCGGACAATGAAGCGCACGCCCCTCCAGACGGTTCGTTTCATCACTCCGCACCGACCTACCGCTCTCGAACGCGAAGGAGGCCACGGTGAAGATCGCTTCGACCGTACTGCTCACGCTCCTGGCTCTGATCGCGGGCGCAGCCGCCTCGTGGACCCGCGCTCAGACCGAGCAGGCCACGCTGCACGCCGCCGCCCTCATGGGCGACGTCGCCACGGTGCGCGAGCTCCTCGCCGCCGGCGCCGACCCGAACGCGCAGGACGCCTACGGCTCCACCCCCCTGATCATCGCCGCCACGTTCGACCATCCGGCGGTCGCCCAGGTCCTCATCGAAGCCGGCGCCGACCTGGACCTCCAGAACAGCGACGGCTCCACCGCCCTCCACGCCGCCGCCTTCCTGGGCCGCACGGAGATCGTCCGGATGCTCCTGGAGCATGGGGCCAACCGGTACCTCCGGAACAACGCCGGAAGCACGCCGTTGGCATCCGTCACGGCACCGTTCGACGACATGGTGCCGACCTACGACGCCATCGCCAAGGGCTTCTCGCCGCTCGGTCTGCAGCTCGACTACGCCGCCATCCGCGCTGCGCGACCGCAGGTCGCCGCCCTCCTCCGGCCCGGTCGTGACGCACTGCGGGACGTCGAGTACGCCCCCGCTGCCGGCAGCACCTGGCCCGTGTCCACGCCGGTGGCCGAGGGCCTCGACCCCGACCGCGTCGCCGAGCTCTACCTCAACGCGAGCGCGCTCCCACACCTCTACAGCGTGCTGGTGGTGACGAACGGCCGACTCGTGGCCGAGCGCTACTTCAACGGCAGCAGTGCCGGACACAAGGCGCTCCTGCAATCGGCGAGCAAGAGCTTCACCTCCGCCCTCGTCGGACTCGCGTTGCAGGAAGGGTGCCTCAGCAGCATCGACCAGCCCATGCTCAGCTACTTCCCCGACCAGGCCTCGAGGGTCACCGACCTTCGCAAGCAACGCATCACGATCCGGCAGATGCTGCAGATGCGTGCCGGCTACCCCTGGGAGGAGACCAGCGACGCGCTCTGGAACGCCCTGTACACCGGGGACTACCTCCCCCTCGTCGCCGACGTCCCCCTCACCGCCGATCCAGGCACCACCTTCCAGTACAGCAACCTCACCTCGACCTGGCTCGCCATCATCGTGGCCCGTGCCTGCGGCACCGACCTGAAGCCCTTCGCGCAAGCCCATCTGTTCGGCCCCCTCGGCATCGAGATCGGCGACTGGTACCAGGAGGCGTCCGGTTACTACATCGGCCACGCCATGATGCACTTCACGGCCCGAGACGCCGCCAGGTTCGGCCTGCTGTACCTGCGGGGCGGTGCCGTCGACGGCCAGCAGATCGTGCCCGCAGCGTGGGCGCGCGACTCCCTGCGGACCTACTCCGAGCACGCCTGGCCCGACATCGGCTTCTTCCACGACGTCGGCTACGGCTACCAGTGGTGGTCCGCCACGGTCGGCGCGCACCCCGTCCACTTCGCCTGGGGTCACGGCGGCCAGCTCATCGTCCTCGTCCCCGATCAGGACATGATCGTCGTCACCACCGCCGACCCGTTCTTCCCCGGCCCACGGCAGGATGCCGAGTCCTGGCGGCAGGAGGTGGCCCACCTGAGCCTGGTGAGTGAGTTCATCCGGGCCCTGCCGAAGGACTGACCAGCGTCCGAACCGCGTCGGCGGCGCGCGCCGGTGAGAACGCGCCGACGTTCCGCGGCTGCCTGCGGGGGACCTTTGGCTCTTGCCCAGCCCTGGCGTGCTCCCCAGACTTGGGCCACACCTCGCCCCTTCCGTCGTCGCGGCACTGCGTCCCCCCAGATCCGGGAGAAGCGCGAACGGGAGCGAGCCCATGCCCACGGACAAACGCACGTCGGCCCTTCTCGGGACGGCCTTCCTCACGGTCGCCGGTCCGCCGCCCGTCACCGATTAGGAGCATCGTCATGGCGAACCACCGAAGCACCGCCACGATCGTCGGCGTCCTCTTCCTCATCGCGTTCGTCACGTACGCGCTCGACGGCATCCTTGTCACCCCGATCCTGAGCGCGCCCGTCGAGCTCACCACCGTCGCGACCTCCTCCGATGCCCTGGCCTGGGGCAGCCTGCTCGTCCTTCTCGGAGCCGCCTCGGTGATCAGCATCCCTATCGCCCTGTTCCCCATCCTCCGTAGGCGCCACGAGGCCCTCGCGTTGGGGTACGTCGGCGCCAGAGCCGTCGAGGGGCTGCTCTCGCTCGTCGGCGTCGTGGCCCTCCAGTCGTTGGTCACCCTGAGCCAACATCAGCCGCAGGGCGATCCCTCCACGAGCCCGAGCGCCAACGCGCTGGCGACCGTCCTGGTCGCCGCCCAGGACTGGGCCTTCCTGATCGGCAGCACCATCGCCTTCTGCCTCAGCGCTCTCATCCTCTACAGCCTGCTCTACCGGACCCGCCTCGTCCCCCGCTTCATCTCCGTGTGGGGCCTCGTCGCCGCCACCTTGTGGCTCGCGACCGGGGCGCTGGGCCTGTTCGGCTACAGCTTCGACGCCACCTGGTACATCTGGTCGCTCCCGATCATGACCAACGAGCTGTTCCTGGCCGTCTGGCTCATCGTACGCGGCTTCAACCGGGCCGCCGCGTCTCCGGGCCGGGCCGTTCCGACGTAGGTCGATCACGCCTGCGCCCGCATGCACGAGGGATCCTGGAAGGAGGGCCACCATGAGCACCGTCGTTCACGTCGAGGGGTCACAGCGTGGGGCACGTTCGCCGGCAAGCGCCGTTCCCGCGCGGATGACGGCGGTGGTGCAGCACGTCTACGGGACGACGGACACGCTCGCCGTCGAACAGGTCGAGGTGCCCTCGCTCGAGCCGCGGGAGGTGCTGCTGCGCGTCCGCGCCGCCGCCGTCAACCCCGCCGACCGGGCCATCCTGCAGGGCCTGCCCTACGTGCTCCGCCTGGTCTACGGGATCCCAAGACCGCGCACCGGCATCCGCGGCTCCGACGTCGCCGGCGTCGTGGAGGCGGTCGGAGTCGCGGTCACGCAGTTCGGGGCCGGTGACGAGGTCTTCGGGTGGTGCCAGGGCGCCTTCGCCGAGTACGCGGCCACCACCGAGACGAGCCTCGCGGCGAAGCCTGCCGCCCTGAGCTTCGAGCAGGCGGCCGCCGTCCCCATGGCGGGCATCACCGCCCTGCAGGCGCTTCGCGACCAGGCCGGACTGGAAGCTGGGCAGCGCGTCCTCGTCAACGGCGCCTCCGGCGGCGTCGGGACGTTCGCCGTCCAGGTCGCCAAGGCGATGGGCGCCGAGGTCACCGGCGTGTGCAGCACCCGGAACGTGGAGCTCGTGCGCACCATCGGCGCCGATCACGTCATCGACTACACGCACGAGGACTTCACGCGCTCGGCCGGCCGCTACGACGTCATCCTGGACAACGTGGGCAACCACACCCTGGCCGAATGCCGGCGCGCCCTCACGCCCACGGGCGTGCTCATCCCCAACAGCATGGCGGGCAACCGCTGGTTCGGCTCCATCGGCCGGGTCCTCACCGCCCTCGTCACCTCACCGTTCGTGCGCCAGAACCTGAGGCCCTTCTTCTCCATCCCGAAGAAGACCGACCTGCTCGTTCTCGTCGACCTCCTCGAGGCCGGCAGGATCACCCCGGTGATCGACAGCACGCACCCCCTGGGCGACGCACCGGCGGCGATCGCGCACCTCGGTGGAGGCCACGCTCGCGGCAAGATCGTCCTCACCGTCTGAGACCCCGATACGGGATCCGGGCCGGCGCGCAGATCGGGAGGTACCGGACATGAGCGACATCGGCAGCGCAAACGCCCGCATGGGCCATCGACCAACGCGATCCGGCCTGCGGGTCGACACAGAGTGGAATGGCGTGATCCGCTGGGGCGGCCTCTCGCTGTTCGGTGCCGGTGCCATCCTCATCCTCTTCGTAGCGCTGGTCTTCGGGCTCGGACAGGCCCTGCCCGTTCCTGCGCGCCAGGCGCTTGAAGACCCGACGCGACCGGCGCTCCTCTTCGTGCTGGCAGCCATCGGTGAGCTCCTGCTGATGCCGGCCGTCCTGGGGCTCTACCACCTCCTCAAGAGCCTGAACCGTACGGCCATCTTCCTGGCCACCAGTCTCTGGCTGCTGTCGGTGCCCCTCTTCCTCGCATCTCGCGCGATGATCATCGCCACCTCGCAACTGAGCGGGCCGTACGCCGCTTCCAACGACGCGGCCGCGCGCGCAAGCTACCTCGCCACTGCCGAACTCGCCATCCAGGCCCAAAGCATCCTCTCCGCCATGGGCCTGACGCTGCTCAGCCTGGCCACGATTCTCCTCGGCGTCGTGCTCCTGAAGGGCGCCCTGGGACGAGCCCTCGCCGTTCTCGTCCTCGCCTCCGGCATCTTCACCGTGTCATCGGCCTACCAGGTCCTGCTCGGCATCCCCATTGTCATTCCCTTCATCGGGCTGGTGCTCTCGGCCATATGGCAGGTGTTCGTCGGCGCCAGGATGGTGAGCCTCACCAGGAGCACCTAGATGTGGCCGGGCCATCACGGCCGCGCGACCGCAACTCCAGGAGGAATCATGAACCACCGGGAACACAGACGCCCATGCCGCCGAGCGATCATGGCAGGGCTAGCCCTGCTCCTCGCCGTCCCCGCTGGGCTGTCGAGCGCGCAGTCCGTGCCGGCCGAGGCGCTCCAGGCGGCGCTCGAAGACGTCGTCGCCAGTCCCGACACCGTCTTCCAGGGCGCCGTCCTCGCGGTGAAGATCGGCGACCAGCCCCTCTGGGCCGGCGCCGCCGGCGTTGCCGACCTCGACACCCGCGCGCTCCTCACGCCCGACGCCCGCTTCCGCGTCGGGAGCATCGCCAAGCCCTTCCTGGCTACCGTCGTGCTGCAGCTCGCTGAGGAGGGTGCGCTGTCGCTGGACGACCCCATGACCGCGCTCTTGCCGACCTCGGTCACCGACCGCTTCGACGCCGCCGACCGCACCACCGTACGCATGCTCCTCAACCACACCAGCGGCATCCCCGAATGGATCGACGACAACGTGCACGCCTTCATCGCCGCCAACCCCACCAAGGTCTGGGACACCACGGAGTTCCTCGACCTGGCCGCCGCGAAACCACGCCCCTTCGAGCCTGGCGCCGGGTGGGCGTACTCCAACACCGACT
>JARRMM010000086.1:0-10504 GCA_037386005.1 Deinococcales bacterium
GGACCAGGAAGGCCTTGATCTCCTCGCCGTGCTCGTCGTGGGGCACGCCCACCACCGCGGCCAGCGAAACCGCGGGGTGGGTCATGAGGACCTCCTCGATCTCGCGCGGGTAGACGTTGAAGCCGCCCCGGAGGATCATGTCCTTGAGCCGGTCGACGATGCTGAAGTAGCCGTCCTCGTCGACCACACCGATGTCGCCGGAGTGGAACCAGCCGCCGCGCAACGCCTCGGCCGTGGCGTCGGGGCGCGTGTAGTACCCCTTCATGACGTTGTGCCCGCGGATGAGGATCTCGCCCGGCTCGCCCACCGGCACGTCCTGATCGTTCTCGTCCACCACGCGCATCTCGCAACCGAAGATGGGCTGTCCGATGGTGCCCGGGCGGCGCTCGCGATCGGCGTGGTTGAAGCTCGCCACCGGGCTCGTCTCGGAGAGGCCGTAGCCCTCCATGATGCCGATGCCGTAGACCTCCTCGAAGCGCCGCAGGATCTCGACCGGCAGCGCGGCACCGCCGCTCAGCGCGAAGCTGAGGTGGCTGCGGAGCTGCTCCTTCTGCGGCTCGCTGAGCGACTTGGCGGCGTTCAGCAGCGCCCAGTACATGGTCGGCACGCCGGCGAAGACGGTGATCCCGTGGCCGATCATGAGCTTCAGCGCCTGCTCGGGGTCGAAGCGGGGGAGCATGCTGACGCTGCCGCCACCGTAGAACATGCTGTTCATCCCCACCGTCTGCCCGAAGGAGTGGAACAGCGGCAGCGCCATCAGGAAGGCGTGCTGCTCGGGGGGGAGGCTCGAGCTCCGCACCAGCCCGTTGGACTGGATGGCGTTCATCACCATGTTGAGCTGGCTCAGCTCGGCCCCCTTGGGCTGGCCGGTGGTGCCGGAGGTGTAGAGGACGACGGCCGTGTCGAGCGCCTGACTGGGGTAGATGTCGGTGAGCGGTTCCTGGCTCGCCAGGATGGCGCCCAGGGTGGTCGCGCCGCTCACCGGGGAGGGGGCCTTGGGATCGCCGGTCATGACCACCAGCTGGCGGCAGCCGGGGGTGTCCTCGAACGCCTTCGCCCCCTCGCGCGCCATCGGCAGCTCGGCCGTGCCCTCGAAGACGAAGTAGGCGGCCGCGTCGCTGTCCTTGAGGTGGTAGGCGATCTCCCGCGCCTTGAGCAGAACGTTGAGCGGCACCACCACGCAGCCCGCCTTGAGGATGCCGTAGTACACGACGGGGAAGAACGGGAGGTTGGGGCACGATAGCGCCACCTTCTCGCCCGGCAGGACCCCGCGCTCGCGCAGGAAGCCGGCCACCTTGTCGCTCATGGCGTCGAGGGTGCCGTAATCGAGGCTGGCGTCTCCCATCCGGACGGCCACCCGTTCGGGGTAGTGGAGGGCGTGTTCGCGGACGAAGCGGCCGAGGTTCAGCATGCGTGTCCCTTCCCGAGGCCGAATTGTGGTTGCTCCCAAGGATAGCAGAGGCGCTCGGCGCCTCCGGCTGCGGCAGCCGCCACGGGGACACGCCTGCACGGACGTGCGGATGCCGGCCTACCCATGCCGGCGACCCCTTGCGCCGGCGTCTGTATGGGCCGCGCGGCTACCAGGTGGCCATCAGCAGCAGCGCCGCGGCGCGCTCCAGCTTGTTGACCGGGTTGGGGGTGAGCCTGACGAGGCCGTCGATGGCCTCGGCGATGCGCTCCAGGTCGGCGAGGTCGGCGCCCTCGCACGCCTCGATCTCGACCTCGTCGAAGAAGGCGCTGCGCTCGCTGCCGGGGGTGCGGGCCGAGACCGCGTCGAAGCCGAGCTGGGCGATCTCCTCGTCGCCACGCCGGATGCGGAAGAGCACGCGCGTGGTCGCCAGGTCGACGCGGGGTCGCAGCTCGGCGGGGTCGACCACCGCCTTGAGCCGCTCGAGGATGGCGTCCGGCCAGCCCGGCTCCTCGGCGGAGCCGTCCATGGAGATCTCCAGCTCCTCGCGCCGGTGCAGCGCGGCGTCCGTCTCGCCCGCCGACTTGAGGGCCGCCCAGGCGCGTTCCCCGAGCCGACGCCGGCGCAGCGCCAGGCCGGCGTTCCGCAGGCTGTCGGCGTCGTCGTCGTAGTAGCGGTCCTCGATCTCCTCGACGGGCGCGGCGTCGGCGTCGAAGGGGGTGGGGCCGAGCGCGGCGCGCAGCTCGGACAGCGACGGCACGTAGGCGTCCAGCACCGAGAACTTCAGCTCGCGCTCCAGGGGCATGGTCGAGTCTACACCGGGGCGCCCCGAGAGCCCGCCGGGCCTCCGACGGGGAGGGGTCGGCGCCGACGGGGTGGAAGGCGACAGCCACCGTGCCCGACGCGTTGTCGCAAGGGGCGGCCGGCCCTTCGAGAGGGTATCGCCCGGTGGTATACTCGTCGAACCTAGGCAGACGCGCCTGGCTTCATGGACCTCGTGCCCGTGTCACCGCGCATATCAGCACGAAAGGAAGCCGATCTCGATGCCCAACATCCGCAACGTGGCCGTTCTCTCGCACAGCGGAGCGGGGAAGACGTCGCTCGTGGAGGCGATGCTCTACCGCGCCGGTGCGATCCCGAACCTCGGCAGGGTCGAAGACGGGGGTACGGTCTCCGACCATACTCCCGAGGAGAAACGCCGCAAGATCTCCATCTACACCTCGATCCACCCCTTCAGCTGGAAGGGCGAGGCCTTCAACGTCCTCGACACGCCGGGGTACGCCGACTTCACCGGCGAGATCCGCGGCGCCCAGGCGGCGGCCGACGCGGCGCTGGTGGTGGTGTCGGCGGTGTCGGGGGTGGCGGTCGGGACCGAGCGGGTGTGGTCGTCGAGCGTCGAGCGTGAGCTGTCGAGCCTCTTCGTCATCAACAAGATGGACCGCGAGAACGCCGACTTCTTCCGCACCATGGCGGACATCGAGGCCACGTTGCAGGGCAACATCGCGGCCATCCAGATCCCTATCGGCCAGGCCGAGGACTTCCGCGGCATCGTCGACCTGCTGAGCATGAAGGCCTACACCTGGCCCAACGGCGAGCCGGAGGAGGTGCCGGTCCCCGACGAGGTGGCCGGCGTGGCGAAGGAGTACCGCGACCGGCTCATCGAGGCGATCGTCGAGACCGACGACGAGCTGATGATGCAGTACCTGGAGGACGCGGACCTGGACTCCGACGAGCTCATGCGCGCCTTCGACAAGGCGGTGCGCGGCGGCGAGCTGACACCGGTGCTGCTCACCTCGGCTACCAAGGTCATGGGCGTGAGCCTGCTGATGGACTTCATGGTGCACGGCGTGCGGCACGTCCAGGACCACCGGCCGCTGGCGGTCGAGAAGGGCGAGTCGCCGGAGCTGGGTGAGGGTCACCCCTTCGGGGCGCGCGTGTTCAAGACCGTGGTCGACCCGTACCTCGGCAAGGTGTCGCTCATGCGGGTGCTGTCCGGCAGCGTCAAGGCCGGTGGCACCGTGAAGGACCCCAACCAGGACGCCGACGTGCGCGTGGCGCATCTGTACGTGCCCAACGGCAAGGACCTGAACGAGGTCAAGGAGCTGTCGGCCGGCATGATCGGCGCGATCACCAAGGTCGAGGAGGTCAAGACGGGCGACACGCTGTGCGATCCCGCCCACGTGTTCCAGCTCGCCCCGATCCGCTTCCCCTCGCCGGTGATGGCGCTCGCGCTCGTGCCCAAGTCGCGCGGTGACGAGGACAAGATGTCCGACGGCCTCCACAAGCTCCTCGACGCGGACCCCACCCTGCTGCTGGAGCGCAACGCCGACACCCACGAGACCGTGCTGTGGGGCATGGGCCACGTGCACCTCGAGATCGCCGTCAACGCCCTCAAGGACCGCTTCGGCGTCGAGGTCGAGACGCACCCGCCCGCGGTCGCCTACCGCGAGACCATCCAGGGCAGCGGCGACGCCCGCTACCGCCACAAGAAGCAGACGGGCGGCGCCGGTCAGTTCGCCGAGGTGGCGCTACGCGTGGCGCCCCTGACGCGCGGCGAAGGCTTCCAGTTCAACTGGAAGGTCGTCGGCGGCTCGATCCCCACCCAGTTCCGGCCCAGCTGCGAGAAGGGCGTGCGCAGCGCCCTGGAGTCGGGCGTGCTGGGCGGCTTCCCGGTGCAGGACGTGCAGGTCGAGGTCTACGACGGCAAGGACCACCCCGTCGACTCCAAGGACATCGCCTTCCAGATCGCGGCGGCGCAGGCCTTCAAGGAGGCCATGCAGCAGGCCAAGCCGGTGCTGCTGGAGCCGGTGGCGCTGCTCAAGGTGCGCGTCCCCGACAGCTTCACGGGCGACGTCATCTCCGATTTGAACACGCGTCGCGGTCGCATCCTGGGCATGGACAGCGAGGGATCGGTGAGCGTGGTCAGCGCGCACGTCCCGATGGGCGACATCTTGAGCTACTCCCCCGACCTCCGTTCGATGACGGGCGGGCGCGGGGTGTTCTCGCTGAAGTTCGACCACTACGACGTGGTGCCGAGCCAGGTGGCCGACCGGGTGCTGGCGGACCGGCAGCAGGAGAAGACGGCTTCCTAGCGCGCGTACACGCCGAGGTGACGCGGCCGCGTCGTGTCGGCGGCGCCGTGGGCGCGAGGTCCGCGGTCGGTTGGTCGTGGGCCCGGGTCGGGTGGGGCCCGATCGCATGGGCCCCGTCGCATGGGTCCCGGTCTGTGGTGGCTCAGGCCTTCCGCGGCTCGAGCAGCGGCGCCAGGTTCATGCCACTCAGGTAGGCGAGGAACGACGGCAGGATCGGCAGCACGCACGGCGAGAGGAACGACAGGGCGCCGGCCCCGAAGGCCAGCGCCAGCGTGGGCGCGGCCATGGTCCCGAACAGCGCGCTCTCGGCGCTACCCATGTTGGCCAGGTAGGGAGAGAGGGCGTTGAGAGCCCCGGTGAGCAGCAGCACGCCCACCGCGATCAGCAGCACCGCGCCGACCTTCTCCAGCACGCCCGAGTAGCGCCGGAGGCCGCGTGTCAGCGGCAGCAGCTGCGACAGGGCCAGGAAGGGCAGCGAGAACCCCAGCGAGTACGACAGCAGCAACAGGCCGCCCTGGGCGCCGCCGCCGCTGGTCGCGGCGATGCCGAGGATGCCGGCCAGGATGGGCCCGATGCAGGGCGTCCAGCCGGCCGCGAACGCGACCCCCACCACCGCCGAGCCGAGGTAGCCGCTCGGCTTGTTCATGAGGTGCAGCCGTAGCTCCTGCTTGAACAGCGGCAGCGGCAGCACGTCGAGCATGATCACGCCCATCACCAGCAGCAGCACCCCGGCGACGACGCGCAGGACGTTGCCGTAGGCGAACAGCAGGTGGCTGAGCAGTCCGGCGCTGAAGCCCAGCGCCACGAACACGGCCGACAGCCCGGCCACGAACGCGAGCGTGTGGAGGGCCAGATGCAGCCGCAGCGGGAGCGGACCGGTGCCGGCGCCCGCCTCCGGATTCATAGCGCGGCCAGCTGGTTCCGGACGTCCTGGGCGAGCTCGCGTCCGAGCTCGTCGGCTTCCTTCGCCTCACCGCTGACGCTCACCTGCAGGGTGGTGTCGCCCTGCAGCACGGCGCCGAAGAGGGTGAGCTCGCCGTCGTCGGTGACGTTGGCCAGGGCGCCGACGACGCACTCGGTGCAGGCCTGGTCGCCGCCGTCCCGGAGGGCCTTGGCGAAGCTGCGCTCGGCGCGCACCCGGTCGAAGCTGGGTCGGTGCTGCAGCGAGTAGGCCACCTCGAAGGCGAGGTCGTCGTCGGCGCGCACCAGCAACCCGAGCGCTCCCTGGCCGGGAGCGGGAGCGAACGCCTCGGGCTCGAGCACCGCCTCGAGGCGGTTGCGGTGGTCCAGCGCGATCAGGGTGGCGGCCGGGATGAGCAGGCCGTCCAGCTCGCCCGAGGTCAGCAGCTTGAGGTCACCCTCCAACGTGCCGGACACCTCGACCGCCTCCAGGTCCGCCCGCTGGCCGCGAAGGTAGGCCGCGTCGCGGCCGGTCAGCACGCCCACGCGCGCGCCCCGGCGCAGGTCCCCCAACGTGTGGGGCCCCTTCGTGACGAGCGCGGTGCGTGGCTCGAGCCGCCGCGAGACCGCCGCCAACGTCACGTCCTCGGGCAGGGCGAGTGGCAGCGTCTCGAGCTGGGCCACCGCCACGCCGATGTTGCCGTTCACCAAGGCATGCAGCAGCGGATCGGAGGCACGGTCCCCGGCCTCCGAGGAGGCAGCGTTCTTGATGGTGCGGAGGGCGAAGTTCACGTCCGGCCACTCGTCCGTCAGTTGCTCGAGCACGTCTCGAGCCTGGCGCAGCGCGAGCGCGCCGTCGCGGTTGCCCAGCACGATTCTTGCCATGGCCATGTTGTATCACACTCGGGCGCCGTGGCGGAGGCCAGAAAGCCTCTGCAGCAGGGCATCGCGGGCCCTGCCGACGGGCGCCGCCGCGAGGCTCAGGCGCTGGCCAGCGCCGCTTCCTTCAGCTCCTCCACCCGGTCGGTCTGCTCCCACGGGAAGCCGTCACGGCCGAAGTGCCCGTAGGCGCTGGTGGCGGCGTAGATGGGGCGCCGCAGGTCGAGCTGCGCGATGATCGAGGCCGGACGCGCGTCGAAGACCTTGGTGATGAGGTCGCTGAGGCGCTCGTCGCCGAGCTCGGAGGTGCCGAAGCTGTCCACGTACATGCCGACCGGGTGGGCGACGCCGATGGCGTAGGCGAGCTGCACCTGGCAGCGCTCGGCGAGACCGGCGGCGACCACGTTCTTGGCGATGTAGCGGGCGTAGTAGCTGGCGGAGCGGTCGACCTTGGTGGGGTCCTTGCCGCTGAAGGCGCCGCCGCCGTGCGGCACGGCGCCGCCGTAGGTGTCGACGATGATCTTGCGGCCGGTCAGGCCGGCGTCGGCCTGCGGCCCGCCGCGTACGAAGCGCCCGGTCGGGTTCACGAGGTAGTGGGTGCGCTCGTCGAGCAGCCCCTCGGGAACGACCGGCCGCACCACGTGCTCCTTGACCTCGTCGCGGAGCTGCTCGAGGGTCACGTCGGGGTCGTGCTGCGCCGAGACGACCACGGTCTTGATGTGGGTGGCCCGCTCCCCCTCGTAGCTCAGGGTGACCTGCGCCTTGCCGTCGGGGCGGAGGTAGGGCAGCGTGCCGTCCTTGCGCACCGTGGCCATGCGCCGGGTGAGGGCGTGCGCCAGCATGATGGGTAGCGGCATGAGCTCGGGCGTCTCGGTGGTGGCGTAGCCGAACATGAGGCCCTGGTCGCCGGCTCCGACGAGGTCGAAGTCGTCGCCGCTGTCGGCCTCCTGGGCACGGTCGACGCCCATCGCGATGTCGGGCGACTGCTCGTTGACCGCGATCAGCACGGCGCTGTGGTCGGCGTCGATGCCGTAGGCGGCGTCGATGTAGCCGACGTCGCGCACCGCTTCGCGCACGATGGCCTGGAAGTCGATGTAGCCGTGGCAGGTGATCTCGCCGGCGATGAGCGCGACGCCGGTGGTGAGGATGGTCTCGGCCGCCACGCGGGCGTAGGGATCCTCGATGAGGATGGCGTCCAGGACGCTATCGCTGATGCGGTCGGCGAGCTTGTCGGGGTGCCCCTCGTTCACCGATTCGGCGGAGATGAGTCTACGCACGCCAGTGTCCTCCAAGGAAAGCCATGATGCCCGGGTGCGGCCGGGCCGTCGCCTGAGGCGCGCGGCCGGGCGCCGGTCGATTCGCCATGCTAGCAGGGCGCGCGGTCGCGGAGCGTGACGTACGACGAACGGATCGCACCTCTCGCCTACGACCCCGCTCATCCGGCATCGCTATACTCGGGCATGCCGGAGACGCACGTGGGGCACGCCATCCGCCGGGCGCGTCCCGGGGACGCCCAGCAGGTCGTGCGGCTCATGCGCACCATCTACCGGGAAGGCCACTACTTCGTGGGGGACGGTCCGCCGCTGGCCGAGTCGTTGGGACGGCGCATCGCCGGCGACGACCCGCACCATGCGCTCTACCTGGTGGCCGAGGGAGAGACGAACGGCGAGCGGGAGGTGGCGGCGTGGCTCGAGCTGCACCGCCTGCAGCCGCGCCGCATGCAGCACGTCGCCATGCTGACCGTGGCGGTGGCCCCTGGCTGGCGCCGGCAAGGGCTGGGCCGCGGCCTGCTGCGGCGCTGCTACGGCTGGGCGCGCGACGTGGGCGTGCGCAAGATCAGCCTCAACGTACGCGCCGGCAATGCCGTGGCCATCGCGCTCTACCGCTCCGAGGGGTTCGTCGAGGAGGGGCGCGAGCGGGGGCAGGTGCGGACCGATGAGGGCGGGTTCGAGGACAACGTGATCATGGGGCGATCGCTCGCCTGATCCATCTCACGGCCCCTGGCTCACCACCAGCGTGCTGCGGGCCAGCGTCTTGCCGTCCACGCTCAACACCACCGGGTAGTGGCCGTCGGTGCTCGGCGCCAAGATGTCGCCCGCGTAGCTTCGCGTGCCACGGGCCGTCAGCTCGTGCGTCGTTCCGCCCACGGTGACGGTGACGTGCTGCGCGTTCACGAGCAGCTTCGCCGACACGTGCACGGTGCTCCCGGGCGCCACGTAGGAAGGGTCGAGCGCCAGGGTCGCCAGCGGCCCGGGAGACACGAACACCATCTGGGTCTGGGTGGCGGAGGCCTCGGTGTTGCTGGCCTCGACGTTCACGATGGCGACGCCTGCGGCGCTTGTCGGTACCGTGACGTCACCATCGAACACCCCCGCGGAGCCCCGCTTCAGCACCGTTGCCGTGCCGGCGCCGATGTTAGCGCGCACCTGCGTTGCCTTGGAGGCCTGTACCGTTACATGGACGACAGCGCCCGGGGGCGCCTCGGTCGGGGACACCGTGACGGCCATGGCGAGGGTCTTGCTGTTCAGCGTGTTGGTGACCGTGGTCGGCACCGGCCGGGCCGGCAGCGACACGAAGGGAGAGGAGGCGTCGGACACGGTGACCTGGACCGGAGCGACCTTGGGTTCGAAGTCCTTCGGGAGGGAGCCCGCCACGATGCCTACGCTGTAGGCTCCCGGCTCGAGCGAGGGGAAGGAGAACGCCCCTGTCGCATCCGTCACCGCGGTCTGCGTCGTTCCTTTCGGGCCGGTCAAGTGGACGCTCACGCCCGCGAGCCCGTACGAGTCGGAGGTCGGCTTCCCCGTTCCCGCGACGTCGGCGAACACCTGGCCCGTGATCGCGTAGGACACGTCGAGAACGACATCGTGGCGTACCGTCGCATGCAAGGGGACGGTCACGGGCTTCGCCGCCGAGGCGTCCAGCGAGAGGTTGGCGGGCAACCCTGGGAAGTCGAGCTGGACCGTCCCCGGGGCGACCGATAGCGAGTAGTGCCCCTGGGCGTCCGTCTTCGTGACGACATCCTGCGAAGGCACGGAGACGCTCAGTCCGGTCCCCGGGCGGGTGCTGCCGTCCGCCGAGCGGATCGTGACGGTGCCGGCGATCGTTCCCTGATCGAGACCGCCGAACGCACCGACGACCTGGCTCGGGACGGCCACGCCGGTCACGAGGGTGGCGGAGGCGCCCACCTGCCAGGTCAGCCCTTCGGTGGAGTCGTACCCCACGGTGCCGTAGAGGGAGGTGTCGGTCGCGATCTGGAACCCCAGCGTTCCGGAGGCGGCCCAGCTCGCGTTCGCGAAGTCGTAGGCGCCACTCGCCCCGATGTCCCAGGTCGACGGTGCGTACACGCCTCGCAACGCGATGGTGGGGGCGGGCACGCCGCCGATCGGGATGGCGATGGAGCCGCCCACCGAGTAGTCCGGCCCGAGATAGGTCTGGCCGTAGGAGAGTGTGGTCGCACCGTTCGACACGGCGACCTCGGCCGTGCTCAACCAGGGCAGCTTCGTGATGACCGCGGAGAGGCTGCCACTGCCCGTCAGCACGCTTCCGTCGTAGGCGACGCCCACGATGCCGAGGACCGTCACCGGCTGCGTGGTGGGCGCGTAGCGCACCCCGAACTGCATCGTGCCGCCCGTCTGGAGCGAGTAGGTGACGCGCTGGGCCATCGTGACCACATCGCTCAGGTCCTCCTGGACACCGACGTTCGCATCGATCGTCGCGGGCGCCGCGCTCGCCGACGCGTCGAAGCGAACGGGCTTCGTCGCGCGCGAGAAGGCGTGGGCCGAGACTCGCCACGGGCTGGAGGACCAGGGGATGACCGTCGCCCCTACGCTGGCGCCGATGACGGGGCCGATCCAGCTGAGCGAGGCCCCCGCCAGGGGGGAGACGTGGTAGGTCCCGTCCTGGCGTACCTCGCCGAACGCACCCGCGGTCCCGCTCACGTGCACCGGGCTGCTGAGCTGCACCCCGTACGTGCCCGCCAGGGTGTCGGTGGCGCCGGGACCCCAACGGTGGTCGTAGCGGACACTCCACGGCCCCGAGCTGTAGCCGATGCCGGTCGTGAGGGCGTCGTGCGCATCGAGGGTGGCTCGTGCGTTCCAGTTGTCATAGGACAAGGACAGGTCGTGACCGGTGGCGGAGTCGAATCCGTAGAGTGCGCTCCAGTTCTTGCCCAGGAAGCTCAGGGACGTGCCGATGCTTGAGGGGACCAACGACAAGGAGGCGGCCG
>JARRMM010000087.1:0-21635 GCA_037386005.1 Deinococcales bacterium
CAGCGGGATGTGGTCGTGCAGGTAGCGCTCCACCTCGGCCGGAGCGGCGCGGCGCCCCGGCGCCGGAGCGCCCTCGCGGTTCGGTGGCATGGCACCGCATGGTAGCGTCGCGCCGCGGTCGTCGCGGTCGCCTGCGGGCGGGCGGCGTCGCGAGGGCACGGGAGGTTGCGCGGCGGCGGCTTGCGTGGCGCTGCGCCCTCGCCTATAATGCGAGTTCTGGTGACGCGCGCTTTCGAGCGTGCGGGACCGTGAGAGTACGCGCTGAGTAGCGCCGGGCGGGCCCCAGCGGCCGGCTCCGGCGCATGCTGATGGCGGATGCAGCTGAGGCGGCCGACCCGGCCAGGGTGCGGGCCGCGGGAGGTCGACGATGTTCGCAATCGTGAGTTCGGGCGGCAAGCAGTACCGCGTCGCGGAGGGTGACGTGCTGCGCGTGGAGAAGCTGACCGCCGAAGCCGGCGAGACGGTGGAGCTCCCCGTGCTCCTCCTCGGTGGCGACGAGGTCAAGGTCGGCACGCCCCACGTCGACGGCGCCAGTGTCACGGCCGAGGTGATCGGGCACGGCCGCGGGCCCAAGCTCGACATCTACAAGTTCAAGGCCAAGAGCAACTACCGCCGTCACCGCGGTCATCGGCAGCCGTACACCGACGTCCGGGTCACCAAGATCCAGGGCTGAGTACCCGAAGGAGTAGAGCAAGATGGCTCACAAGAAAGGCGTAGGCAGCTCCAAGAACGGGCGGGACAGCCAGTCCAAGCGGCTCGGCGTCAAGCGGTTCGACGGCCAGGTCGTCGCGGCCGGCAACATCCTGGTGCGGCAGCGTGGCAGCAAGTTCAAGCCGGGCCAGAACGTCGGTGTCGGCAGCGACTGGACCTTGTTCGCCCTCAGGGATGGCATCGTGCGCTTCGCCGACAAGGGCCGCAAGGGCCGCTTCATCAGCATCGAGGCGGAGGCGGCGCCGCCGAGCGAGGCCATCCCCGCCGACTGAGCGGCGCGAAGGCGAGCGCCGGACAACCCATCGACGGTGCGTGGGCGCGGCCTGGAGGTCGCGCCCCGTTTCGCAGGGCCCAACATCGGACCCGTCCGGGGTCTGCGCCACGCGGGAGTGAAGCATGCCGTTTCGAGACGTTCTCGACATCACGGTGGAGGGAGGGAAGGGCGGGGACGGCGCCCTCTCCTTCCTGCGCCTGAAGTACATGCCCAAGGGCGGCCCCGACGGCGGCCACGGTGGCGACGGCGGCAGCGTCTACTTGCGCGCCGTGGACGACGTCTCTTCGCTGGACCGGCTGGTCCCGCAGCGGCGCTACCGGGCGGGGACCGGTCAACAGGGGGAGGGGCGCAACCGGACCGGCTCGGGAGGGGACGACCTGGTGCTCGACGTGCCGGTCGGGACCACCGCGGTCGATCTCGACGGTGGCGAGCTCGTCGCCGACCTGGTGACGGTCGGCCAGATCGTGAAGGTGGCCCAGGGCGGGGAGGGCGGGCGCGGGAACGCCTCGTTCGCGAGCGCCCAGCGGCAGGCCCCCCGGTTCGCCGAGTACGGGACCGCGGGCGAGCGGCGGCGCTTGCGGCTGGAGCTGCGCACGATCGCCGACGTCGGCCTGGTGGGCTATCCGAACGCCGGCAAGTCGAGCCTGCTGGCCGCGCTCTCCAACGCCAAGCCGGTGATCGCCGCGTACCCCTTCACCACCCTGAGCCCCAACCTTGGCGTGGTGGAGCGCGATCTGCAGCGGCTCACCATCGCCGACATCCCCGGCATCATCGAGGACGCTCACCTGGGGCGAGGCCTAGGGCTCGACTTCCTGCGCCACATCTCGCGCACGCGCTTGCTCGTGTACGTGCTGGACATCGCGTCGGAGCCGGAGCAGACGCTGGCCTCGTTGCGCCGTGAGCTCGAGAGCTTCGACCCCGGCCTGCTGGAGCGGCCCGCCTTGCTGGCGCTCAACAAGATCGACCTGGCGTCACCAGCGGAGGTGGCCGAGGCGGAGCGGGCGCTCAGCGCCGTGGGCCTGCCGGTCGTGGGCGTATCGGCCCTCGAGGGCACGCAGCTCGCCCCGCTGGTGGACGCTCTGTTCGCGCTCTTGCCGGCCCGTTCGGAGCCGGTCGCGCAGGAGGTGGCGGAGCGGCGGGTGGAGGTGCGGCCGCCTCATGTCGCGCGCCATCCAAGCGGCGAGGGCTGGGTGGTGCAGGGGAGCGAGATCGAGGCGCTGGTCGACCGCTTCGACGCCTCCAACGCCGAGGCGGTCTCCTACCTGCAGCGCTACTTCCGGACCTTCGGCATCGACCGCCTGCTGGAGCGGGCGGGCGCCGAGGACGGCGACGACGTCCATATCGGCGACGCCGTGTTCGAGTACTTCGCCGACGAGCGCGAGGCGGAGACGCCCGGCCCGGAGGCGTGAGCGGGGCGCAAGGCCGCACGGACGGCCTGTCGATGCCGTGGCACGCGGGTCGGCCGGCCGACCGAGCCTTCTCACCTTGGTGTGGTTGAATGGTCGGTGCCGCCCGGCGGCGGCCGGGGGTGCGGCGCGCCCGTGGCCGGCGTCCGGACGAACCGAGGAACGATGGCCGAACCCACCTCTCTTCCCGACCAGGACCTCTGCAGCCGTCCCCACCTCGCCGAGTACTGTTCGCGGGTCCGCGAGATGGTCTCGGCCGAGCGCTTCCAGCACATCCAACGCGTGGCCAGTCTCACCGAGGCGATCGCCCTTGCCAACGCCTTCCCGGCAGCCGACGTCGACGCCGCCTGCCTCGCCGCGGTCTTGCACGACGCGGCACGGGACCTGCCGGCGGAGGAGCTGTTGCGGCTGGCCCCGCCCGAGAACGCGCTCGAGGAGGAGCACCCGCTCTCGGTGCACGGCCGTGCAGCGCGCGTTATCGCCGAGTCGTGGGGGGTGCACGACGGCGCCGTCCTCGAGGCGATCGAGGGTCACGTGTTCGGGGTCATGCCCGACAACCGAGTGGGCATCGCGGTGTACATCGCCGACGTGTGCGAGCCTGGCCGCGGTGTGAACGACGACATCCGCGACCTCGCCATGCGCGATCTGGGCGCCGCCTACGAGCGAGCGGTGGAGTCGAAGGTCCGCTATCTCCGGTCCAGGGGCAAGAGCGTGCACCCGGCGACCCTGAGGGTCTATGAGCAGATTGCTCACCGTACGTAGCGCACGCATCTTGATGCTGGCCGGCCTGGTGATGGCCCTGGCCGGGCTTGCGGGCTACTGGCTCACCCGCGATGTGCACCGCTCGCCGCTGAGCCGTGAGCAGCGCCAGTTGCTCGGCATCAAGGGCAACACCTTCCACGTGAGCTTCGTGGTGGCGGGCCGCGACATCTTCTACTCCAAGGCGGAGGCCGATCCCATCTACGGCAAGGGCGGCAAGATCGTCGGCTGGAACTACAAGGGCACGCGCACGACCGCCGGCGTCAACACCGATACCATCCTCTACGTCGACATCACCGGCGACAACATCACCATGATCGCGCTGCCTCGCGACATCTGGCTCAAGGACGTGGGGTATCGGATCAATGGCGTGTTCGCGCGTGAGGGCCCCGACGCCCTGCGGCGCCGTGTCTCCGCCATCCTGGGCGTGCCTGTCGACTACTACGCCATCATCAAGCTCGACATCTTCAAGCACCTCGTCGACGCCCTGGGCGGCGTCAACGTCAACGTGCCCTACGCCATGAACTACGACGACAACGCCGGCAACCTCCACATCCACTTCGCGGCTGGCCCTCAGCACATGGACGGACAGCAGGCGGCCGACTTCGTGCGCTACCGCCACACCGCGCGAGGCGACATCGACCGGCTCGACAACGTCAAGCGCCTGGCGTACGCCCTGATGGCGAAGGTCAAGGAGCTGAACGTGGCTGCCGTGACCAAGGTGCCGGGCCTGGTCGACACCTTCTTCAAGGACGTGCAGACCAACGCCAGCCCTGCGCTGGCGCGCCAGCTCGCCTCGCGGGTGGGGAGCCTGCGGCTCAAGGAGACGGCCACGCTGCCGACCGAGGAGATCCAGGTGCCGGACGTGGGGACGGTGCTCAAGGTCGACCCGCAGGACGTCAATCGCTTCCTGGCCGACACCTTCGGAGGTACGCCGCGCACGTTCAGCAAGGCGCCGTCCGCCACCCTGCTGATCACCAACCGCAGCGGCACGCCCGGGCTCGGGCGCTGGTTCCAGGGTCGTCTCGAGGCGCTCGGGGTGCCCGCGAAGGATATCCTGGTGCGCGAGAGCGGCACCGTCGACCCGACGCCGAGCCGGCTGCTGGCGACGCTGCCCGGCTGGAAGGACGCCGAGTACTACGCCTCGCTGCTCCACGCCAGCAAGCAGCAGGTGGACCACCTCGACGCCTACCAGGGCCGCTCGGTCGACCTGGAGCTGGTGCTCGGCAGCGACGCCACCGCCATGGTGCCGACCGGGGTCGATGTGGCGCAGGCGGCGAGCGCTCGGTGACGGGGCTCGCCGGCGAGGGAGGGACGTTGCAGGAGAGCATCAGCCTACCGGAGGAGGTGCAGCTCATCGTCGACGCGCTCGACGACAAGCGCGCCAAGGACATCGTGGTGTTGGACCTCGCCGAGGTCTCGGACACGCTCGACTACTTCATCGTCGCGACCGGCGAGTCGCACCTGCAGCTCCGTGCGTTGGAGGACGGCGTACGCGAGCGACTGAAGGAGCACGGCTACCAGCCGCGCGGCGTGGAAGGCCCGAGCGACCGCTGGGTGCTCATCGACTACGGCGGCGTGGTCGCGCACATCATGAGCCCGGAGGCGCGCGGATTCTACGACATCGAGGGGCTGTGGGCCGACGCCCGACGGGTGCAGGTCACCCCGGCCTGAGCGTTCCTTGCCTGCTGCGCAGCCGGGGGGCCGGCACTGGGCCGAGGACCTCGCCCGGCGTTACCTGGAGGGCCTGGGGTGGCGCGTGCTCGAGGCCAACTACGCGGTACGGGGCGGCGAGATCGACCTGATCGCTCGAGACGGCGCCACCATCGTGTTCGTGGAGGTGCGTCAACGACGCGATGCCCGTTACGGCCACCCAGCCGAGACCATCGATCGCCGCAAGGTGGCGCGCTGGCAGCGCACCGCCCGTCGCTTCCTGGCCGAGCGGCTCGGTGAGCCCGACGCCCGCACCCGGTTCGATGCGGTCGTGGTGCTGGGCGACGAGCACGACCCCACCCTCAGCCACCTGCGCGACGTGATCTGAGCCCTCCGGGGCGGTGGCCGCGTCCGTGCGATACTGCCCTCGTGCGCAGCCTCGGCATCATCGACCTGGGGAGCAACACGGCGAGGCTGGTGGTGCTGGTCTACCGCGCCGGCTACCGCTACCGGCGCCTGGACGAGCTGCGCGAGGTGGTGCGGCTGTCCGAGGGCATGGGTGCGTCGCGCATCCTGAGGGCCGAGCCGTTCGAGCGCGGCCTGGAGGCGCTCCGGACGTTCCGCAGCTACTGCGACGCCGTCGGCATCGAGGACATCAAGGCGACCGCGACCAGCGCGGTGCGCGCGGCGGTCAACGGTGAGGCCTTCGTCGAAGCGGCGCGTCAACGGGCGGGCATCGAGCTCGAGGTGCTGACGGGCCGGCAGGAGGCCGAGTACGGGGCGCTCGCCATCGCCAACAGCCTCGACGTGCAGGACGCGGCGGTCTTCGACCTCGGCGGCGGCAGCATGCAGCTCAGCGTGCTGCAGGACAGGCGCTTCCAGGACGGCGGCGCCCTGCCCCTCGGCGCAGTGCGCACCACCGAGACCTTCCTGACCAGCGACCCACCGAGAGGCCGCGAGCTCAAGGCTCTGCGCAAGCACGTGCGTGAGGCGCTTGCGCCTCGCCTGGCCCAGATGCCCGGGCGGCTGCCCGTCGTCGGCATGGGTGGCACGTTGCGCAACCTCGCCAACATCGTCCAATCGCGCTCCGGCTACCGCCCGGACCTGCTGCACGGCTACCGCCTCGGGCGGCAGGCGCTCGAGGAGCTGGTCGCCGAGCTCGCCGCCTCGACGGTCGAGGAGCGACGCGGCATCAAGGGGCTGAACGGCGATCGCGCCGACATCATCGTGGCGGGCGGAGCGGTGATCGCCGAGACGCTGGCCGCCCTGGAGGCCGACGATGTGCTCATCAGCGGACAGGGGCTCCGCGAGGGGCTGTTCTACCCCTACCTCTTCCCGGACGACGCGCACCTCGCCCCGGACGTGCGGGAGTTCAGCGCGCTGAACCTGATGCGCGAGTACTACGACAACCCGGCTCACAACGAGCACGTCCGCAGGCTCTCCCTGCAGCTGTTCGATCAGCTGGCCACGCTGCACGGGCTGGGCGCGCAGGAGCGTTCGCTGCTGTCGGCGGCCGCCCTGGTGCACGACATCGGCATGGCGGTGGACTACTACGCGCACCACAAGCACGGCATGTACCTCGTCATGGGCCGCGCCATGCCCGGGTTCAGCCATCGCGAGCAGATCCTCATCGCTCTGCTGGTCCGCTACCACCGGCGAGGCTCGCCCGCAGACCAGGGGTACGGCGCCGTGCTGGAGCCGGGCGACGTAGGTCGGCTCGGCAAGATGGCCGGCATGCTGCGGCTCGCAGAGTACCTGGAACGCAGCAAGGCCCAACGCGTCCGCGCCGTCCGCTGCCACCTGGGCAATGGCTACCTGCAGGTCGAGGCGCTCTCCGATGGCGATGCCGAGATCGAGGTGCGCGAGGCGGCGGCACGGTCCGACCTGATGGCCTCGTCGCTCGGCGTGACCGTCGAGATCGTGCCGGGGTACGAACCGAGATGAGCGGGCCGGACGGCCATAATGCAGCCATGGACGGACGGGTGCGCGTCAAGATCTGCGGCATCACGCGGGCCGAGGACGCGCGCCTGGCGGAGAGGGCGGGCGCCGACGCGATCGGTCTGATCTTCGCCGAGCGCTCGAAGCGCCGTGTGAGCCTGGCGGCAGCCGCCGGTATCGTGCAGGCGCTGGGGCCGTTCATCACGCGCGTAGGGGTGTTCGTGGACGCTCCCTTGGACCAGGTCCGCGCTGCGGTGCACCGTCTCAAGCTCGGGGCGGTGCAGCTCCACGGCGACGAGCCCGCCGCCTACGCCGCCGCCTTGCGGGGCGAGGTGATGGTGGTGCGGGCCGTGGCGTTCGAGCCGAACCTCACGCCTGCGGCGCTGGAGGACTACCCGGCCGACGCCTTCCTACTGGACGCGCCCACGCCGGGTTCGGGTACGCGCTTCGAGTGGTCGCAGGCAGCGGACTGGCGCGCCCACCCGCGGTTGGTGCTGGCAGGCGGGCTGACACCGGAGACGGTGGCTGAAGGGGTGCGAGCCCTGCGACCGTATGCGGTCGACGTGGCTTCAGGGGTCGAGTCGGAGCCTGGCATCAAGGACGGCGAACGTGTCCAGGCCTTCGTTCGCGCCGTGCGCGAGGCGTGACCCGGCCGACTTTTCCACAGCGGGGCCGCGTTGTCCACAGCCTTGTGGAGAAGCGCGCCTGGTGCGACGGGGAGCCGAAAGACGTCGCGCAGAGTGTCGGAAAAACCGTCCAGGACAGCGATTCTCCGAATGGGGGCGAGAAGCCTCCCCCTACCAGATGGGTCATGGTTCTGTCAAGAGCCCGGACTTTTCCACAGTTTGCATTGGTTATCCACAAATCGCACAATGGTCGTCGACCAGGGCGCAACTCCGGCGCTGCAAGGGGAGCGGGCCGGAGGCCGGGACCGAAGGAGAGAGGTGCACCGTGAACATCGTGTCGATCGCCGAAGCCCGCCGTTTCTCGCTCGATACCGTCCAGAGCCGCGAGCTCGTCGCCGAGGGGGACCTGAGCGTGACGCTGCTGTGCTTCGAGGCCGGGCAGCGCGACGAGGACCACAGCTTCAGCTCCAGCTGCCTGTACCAGGTGCTCGAGGGCGAGGTGCTGCTGCGCCACGAGGGCGGCAGCGATCGGGTCGGCACCGGCAAGCTCGTCAGCGTTCCCGCCGGCACGCAGCACCACCTCGAGAACGCCGGCGGCGGGCTGCTGGTGGTCCTGGCGACGCACGCTCGCTGACGTGGCGGCCAAGCGCACGGCCCACCGCATCGAGACGGGGGTGACGCTCGAGGAGCGTCGCCGCTCTCCCTACCGCGCCAACCGCAAGGCTTGGAAGGAGGAGGGCAGTCGGCTCGCCGAGCAGCGCGAGGGGATCGCGCAGGGCGGGGGGCGCCGGGCGCGCAAGCGACAGCACGACAAGGGCAGGATGACGGCGCGGGAGCGTGTCGCCAGGCTGCTCGAAGGGGAGGGTTCCTTCCACGAGCTGATGACCTTCGCGGGCTGGGAGATGTACGCCGAGGAGGGCGGTGCGCCTGCCGGCGGCGTGGTGACCGGGATCGGGCGCATCGGCGGGCGCGACTGGATGGTCATCGCCAACGATGCCACCGTCAAGGCCGGCGCGTTCTTCCCGATCACGGCCAAGAAGGTGATCCGGGCGCAGACCATCGCACTCGAGAACCGTCTGCCCACGGTCTACCTGGTCGACTCGGCCGGCGTGTACCTGCCCATGCAGGACGAGATCTTCCCTGACCAGGACGACTTCGGACGGGTGTTCTACCTCAACGCCCGCATGAGCGCGATGGGCATCCCGCAGATGGCGGCGATCATGGGCAACTGCGTGGCGGGGGGCGCCTACCTGCCCGTCATGTGCGACACGCTGGTGATGACGGAGGGCTCCGGCCTGTACCTGGCGGGCCCGGCGCTGGTGAAGGCGGCGATCGGGCAGACGGTGTCGAGCGAGGAGCTCGGCGGAGCGACCATGCACGCCGAGGTATCGGGGACAGTCGACTACCTCGAGCCCGACGACGCCCATGCCCTGGAGCGCTTGCGGCGGCTCGCCGCCGGCTACGCTCCGCAGGCGCGCGCTCCCTGGGCCCACGACCGACGCGAGAGCGTGGAGCCGGCGCACAGGCCCGAGGACCTCGAGGGGCTGCTGCCCCTCGACGGGGGGACTCAGGCGTACGAGATGCGGGAGATCATCGCCCGGCTCGTGGACGCTTCGGAGTTCGACGAGTACAAGGAGCGCTACGGCCGCACCCTCGTGTGTGGAACGGCACGTCTGGGGGGCTTCCCAGTGGGGATCGTGGCGAACCAGAAGCAGGTCGTCAAGAACCGCGGGCGCCTCGAGGTCGGCGGCGTGATCTACGCCGAGGCGGCCGACAAGGCTGCCCGCTTCGTGCTGAACTGCAACCAGGCCGGCATCCCCATCCTCTTCCTGCACGACGTCAACGGCTTCATGGTGGGGGTCGAGAGCGAACAGGACGGCATCATCCGTCGCGGCGCCAAGCTCGTCAACGCTGTCAGCAACAGCGTCGTCCCGCGCATCAGCGTCATCGTCGGCGGCTCCTACGGGGCCGGGCACTACGCCATGAGCGGCAAGGCCTACGCCCCACGCTTCCAGTTCGCCCTCCCGAGCGCCCGCTACGCGGTGATGGGCGGCCAGCAGGCGGCCAGGACCATCCTCGACATCCAGGCCGCGCAGCTCGAGCGCTCCGGAGCCAAGCCCGACGACGCCACCCTGGCCGAGCTGTACGAGCGCATCCGCTCCGGCTACGAGCGCGCGCTCGACATCCGCTACGGCGCGGCCCGGCTGTGGGTCGACGAGGTCGTCATGCCGCTGGAGCTGCGCGACCGCCTGATCCGCGCACTCGAAGCGTGCGCGCTCGACAGTGAGCTTCCCCCGTTGCAGGTGGGCGTCTTCCAGGTCTGACGGCGCGCCGCCGCCGAGACCTCAGCCGGGCGGCCAGGCGCCCAGCGCGCGCCGCACGTCGACGATCTGCGCGCCGTGGTAGGCGTTGTGATCGGCGAGCAGCATGAGCTGCCGCACCAGGGTGTGCCGACCCGCGTGCGGGATCGGCGCCGTCAGATCGCGTTCGCTGTCGCGGAGGAGCGCCAGCGCTTCGTCGCGGCCCCGACGGAAGGCGTCGAGGCTCTGGTCCCAGGCCTGGGCGGAGGCGGGCGCGGGGTCGGCGGGCCAGTAGCCGTCGGGCCACGACGGTGACACCCAGTCGGGGTCCAGAGCGTACTGCAGGAGGTCCTCCTGCGCGATCCGGATGTGCTCGAGCAGCTCCCACACGCTATGGGCCAGCCCGGTGGGCCGCTTCCCGCGCAGCCCTGCCGGGAGGCCGTCGAGCGCGCGCTCCAGCGGGACGTGCGCCCCCTCGCCGAGCACCAGAGCCTCGAGCTGTTTGCGGATGACGTGCTCGTCCATGACGCTCCCTTCGCGGTCCACGGCGCCGGTACACTCCAGCATGGCCGCCGACCCTGTCATCATGCTGCCTCACGATCCGGCCTGGTCCGGTCGCTTCGCTTCGGAGGCGGCCCGGCTGCTGCATCTGTTCGCCGGGGTGACGCTGGGGGTGGACCACATCGGCAGCACCGCGGTTCCCGGCCTCGACGCCAAGCCCGTCCTCGATGTGCTCCTCGTCGCCCGTTCACTGGACGCGCTCGACGGGCGGCGCAGGGATGCCGAGGCGCGCGGCTACCGCTGGCTCGGGGAGAACGGGCTGCCGTGCATGCCTTCGTGGTGGGCGACCCGGAGGTGGCCCGGCACCTCGACTTCCGTGACTACCTGATCTGTCACCCGGAGCGGGCCGCCCGCTACGGCCGGCTCAAGAGGGAGCTGGCGGACCGCTTTCGGGACGATCGCGCCGCCTACACGGACGGCAAGACGGCCTTCGTGCGCGAGACCGAGGCCCTCGCTCGGGCGTGGAGGCGTAGCCTCGTCGACGACGGCGGCGGAAGCGGAGGCTAGCCCACCTCGGGGACGTTCCCGGGTTTCCACTTCGCGGTGCAGCCCATCGCGAAGGTCTCCGGTTCGGCCACGGGCCGGCCCGCCAGCATCGTCTCCATGGCGGTCCGCAGGGTCTCCTCGGTGACCGCGTCCGGATCCTTGGGGCTGTCGTCGATGCGCCCGTGATACCGCAGGCTGCGTTGGCGGTCGAACACCAGCACCTCGGGAGTGCGCTGCGTCCTGTACGCTTGCGCCACGCTCTGGTCGGGGTCGCGCAGGTAGGGGAAGGGCAGACCGTGCTGCTCGGCGAACACGCGCATGGCCTCGGGTCCGTCGTCCGGATAGGTGTCGGCATCGTTGGAGTTCACGAACACGAAGTCCGCTCGCCCCGCGAACGTCCGCGCCAGCTGCGTCAGGCGGTCCACATTGGCTACCACGTAGGGGCAGTGGTTGCACGCCTGCACGTACACGAACAGCTCCGCGGCGAAGTGCTCCAGCCGGTGACGCCGGCCGTCGGTGCCCTCGAGATCGAACGCCGGAGCCTGAGCTCCGATGGGGAGCGGATCGGGTTGCGTCTTCACGGTTCACCTCCTGGGGCGATGGAACGCTGTTCCGGCATCGTCGCGTTCCAGCCATACCGGCGTGGCACCGCCTGCGGTGTCGTTCGCGTGTCCTTGCGGCGCTACACTGGCCGGGCATGGACACCCCATCCAGGGTCGAGCCGAGGGCCGACGGCGCCGGACGGTGGCGGCGCTGAGCTTCGCGGCCCCCCAGTTCCTGTGGGCGTTGACGGCGCTGCCCGTGGTGGTGCTGCTGCACTTCGTGCGGGCGCGTCGGCGCCGGCATCAGGTGTCGGCGCTCTTCCTATGGGAACGCGCCCGCATGGTGGCCGAACGCCGGCGCCGCATCTCGCCGACCTGGCTGCTGCTGGCGCAGCTGCTGTTCGTGGCGTTGGCCGCGTTCGCCCTGGCCCGGCCGCAGATCGGCGGAGGTGTGGCCCCCGACCGGATCCTGGTCATCGACGCCTCGGCCAGCATGGCAGCGCGCGACAGCGACGGGCTGCGCATCGACAAGGCCCGGGCGGAGGCGGAACGCCTGCTGTCCGGTGCGGGACGCATCGCCGTGGTGCGGGCAGGGCTGGACGCCCGCGTGGTGCTGCCGTTGACCGGCGACCGGGCCGAGGTCCGCCGCGCCCTGCAGGGGCTCCGGGTGGGAGACCGCAGCGCCGACCTGGAACGCGCCGTGGGCGTGGCCGAAGCGATCGAGCGGGGCGCGCAGGTGGAGCTCATCACCGACCAGCCGCCGGTGGGCGGCGCCACGGTCGCCTACCACAACGTCGCCGGCGACGGCATCAACGTGGGCATCAGCGCCTTCGACCTCGGCATCCAGCAGGCGTACGTCGGAGTGGTGTCGAACAGCCGGCGGCCGGTGCAGGTCCAGGTGGCGCTCAGCCGGGACGGCCAGAGCGTCGCGAGCGGCTCCGTGCTGGTGCCGGCCGACGGCACCGGCAGCATCACCTTCCCGCTGGCCGAGGTGCGTGGCGTCTACCGCGCCGCCATCACGCCCCCCGCCGGGATCTCGGCCGGCGATCCGGCGGGTGACGCCCTCACCCTCGACGACGTCGCCTACGCCGGCGCGCGGCAGGTCAGCGCGGTCGTGGAGCAGAGCAACGAAGCCGTGGTCAAGGCGCTGGCGGCGGTGCCGGGGGTGACGGTCCGGGTGAACGCGGCGGCGGCCCAGGTGGGGGCCGACCTGCGCGTGCTGACACGCTCGAGCGCGGAGGGGCTCGCGCCCGGCAGCTACCTGCTGTTCGCGCCCGCGTCATCGCAACCGGAGTACCGGGTCATCCGAGCGTTCGACCGCGGCTCCACGTTGATGCGCTTCGTCGACCTGCAGGACGTGGTGGTCGGGCTGGACCCGCAGCGCACGCGGTGGCAGCCGGGGAGCGGCTGGCAGGTGCTGGCCAGCACGGGAGAGCTCGAGCCCGTGCTCCGCTACCGTGACAGCGGCGGCGTGCGCGTGCTGCAGGCAGCCTTCAACCCGGCCCAGACCGATCTGGTGCTGCGCGCGGCGTTCCCGGCCCTGATCGCCAACTACATCCGGCAGGTACGGGGCGACGCCACGCTCGAGCTCGGAGCGTCGCTGCCGCCGGGCACCACCCTCGACGGAGCTGCGGCCGCCTACGCCCTCCGGCCGGGCGTCTACCAGGAGCCGGGCGGGCTACCGGGCCCGGGCGCCGCCAAGCAGGCGGACCGCGCTGCCGGCGGCCGCAGCGGGGCGCCCGGCGTGCTCGGCGAGGCCCCGGTCAGCTCGCTGGCGCTGGTCCTCTTGCTGCTGGCGCTGCTGGCCCTGGTGGCGGAGTGGCTGCTGTGGAGCGGGTTGCCCGTGCTGCGGTGGCCGCGACCGCCGTCCTGGCTGCGGCGCCGGCCGGGGCGCGGTCCTTGACGCCCGCCGTCAGGAACCCTGCGGTGGCGGGACGCGTAGCGCCAGCGTCGCCGTCACCTTGACGAGATCGTCGACCTGGATGAACAGGAAGCGCGGGCGCTTCATGCCGAACGACGTGAGCTTCACATGGAAGTGGAGCACGGCGTCGAGCCGGTCGCCGTGGCGCGTCACCGTGCCGGTGGCGCTCACCTCTCGGGTGTCGCCGTGGAGGGTCAGCCGGCCGGGGACGCTCAGCCGGCTCGTGCCGCCGTCCGGGAGGGCGGTGGGCTGCCCCTGGACGCTGTCCAGGCGGTAGCGGGCGGTGCGGTGGTGATGGCGTGGGTGCGGACCGTCAGGCTGCCGTGGGCCGAGGCGGGGTGGGCCGGGTCGACGGCGAGGTCGGAGGCGGCGAAGGGCGCATGCCCGGTGATGGTCTCCAGCGGATCGGATGCGCGGAAGGTGAGGGCCGAGGAGGGCAGAAGCTCCGCCGTCGGCGGATGGGGTGTGGCGGGGGCTGCCGGTCGGCCGTCGGCTCCCGGCGCCGCGGCCCGTGCCGGGGCGGGGGCGGCCGTGGCGAGCAGGACGATCACCGCCGCCAGCAGGGCTGCGCGCTGGGCGGAGCGGCGGCGGGGAGAACGGTGGCGGGGAGAACGGTGGCGGGCGGGGGTCCTGAACGTCGGCATCCAGCCGTAGGATGCGGCGTGCTTCGGCAGGGCCCGGTCGCCGGCCCGACGCGGCACGCTCGGCGCGCCGGCGCCGGCGCTCAGCGAGCCCGACGCCGGCCGGCAACCGGGACGCCGGCCGGCGACCGCGACGCGAGCGGGCGACCGTGACGCCCGCCCCCACCGCGGCGCGAGGCCGGGTTGGTAGGCTGTGGAGCGCGAGGGGGTGGGCCCTCGACCAGGAAGGGGAGAGAACGCGGTGGCGCGCGTCGACCTCAGTCTGCCCGCGGTGGTGGTGTTGCTCCTGGCGGCCGGCATGGCCACCCTCAGCAGCGCGGCCCCTCCGCACGAGCTGCTCCGTCAGGGGGTCTTCCTGGCGGCGGGCCTGGCGTTGGCGGCGGCGCTGGTGTGGCTCGGCTGGCGGCGCATCTCGCGCCTCACCCCCTACCTCTACCTGCTGAGCCTGGTGCTCCTGCTCATGGTGTCGGCCATGGGCAGGACCGTCAACGGTGCCAAGTCGTGGCTGTACCTGGGGCCGCTTCCCGGGTTCCAGCCGTCCGAGTTCGCCAAGCTGACCTTGATCCTGGCGCTGGCGGCGGCCATGCACGAGCGGCCGCTCCGGGGGCCGCTGAGCTACGCCCGGCCGATCCTGCTGCTGCTGCCTCCGCTGGCGCTGGTGGTGCTCGAGCCCGATCTCGGCACCGCCCTCGTCATCGCCGCCATCGGCGCCGGCATGATGCTGGTGCGGGGCGTTCCCTGGCGCCACCTGGCCGTGGCCGTGGTGCTGCTGGGCGTGGCCGTGCCCACGGTGGTGCTGCCGCACCTCGGCGCCTACCAGCGCGCCCGACTGGTGTCGTTCCTGAACCCGTCGGCCGATCCGCAGGGGAGCGGCTACCAGGTCATCCAGTCGACGATCGCGGTGGGGTCCGGGGGCCTGTTCGGCAAGGGGTACAAGAAGGGCACCCAGTCGCAGCTCGGCTTCATCCCGTTCCGCCAGACCGATTTCATCTTCCCGGTGCTGGCCGAGGAGGGCGGGTTCGTGGCGTCGGTGACGCTCCTGCTCCTGTACGGCGTGCTGTTCTGGCGCCTCGTGGCCATGGCCGACGAGTGCCCCAAGGACCGCGACAAGCTGGTGATCATGGGCGTGATGGTGCTCATCAGCTTCCAGGTGCTGGTGAACATCGGGGTCACCCTCGGGCTCGCGCCGGTCACCGGGATCACGCTGCCGCTGGTGTCGTACGGCGGCACCAGCATGATCTCCACGCTGATGGCGCTGGGGCTCGCCCTGGTGGTCCATCGCGACCGCTTCGCGGAGTGGTGAGCCGCACCACCTGCGCCGTGGCCTCCGTCGTGGCGTCCGCCCCATCCGGGGCTCCGCGCGGCTGCTAGAGTCAGGCGACGATGCGATTCCGTGGCATCCTTCTGACCGTCGTCGTGCTGCTGGTAGCGATCGTGGCGGTCCTCAACTGGGCCGAGCTCGTTCGGCCCGTTCCCATCTACCTGCTGGTCGTGACCTGGGAGGGGCCCCTGGGGCTCGTCCTCCTTCTGGCCTCCGTGGCGCTGGCGGTGCTCTTCTTCCTGGCCGCGCTGCTCGACCGCGCCTCGCAGCTCCGGCAGGTCACCCAGCTCGACCGTCAGCTCCAGGCCGTGCGCTCCAAGCTGGGCGCGCGGGAACGTGAGGGCGCCGAGCGCTTCGAGGGGCGGCTCGACGGGGGCTTCGCGGAGCTCAAGGGGCAGCTGAGTGCGTTGAAGGAGACCCTGGACGGGCGGATCGGCTCGGCCTCGGTGACGCTGGAGAGCCGCATGGCCGAGCGCTTCGAGGCGCTGGACGCGTCCCTGCGCGACACGCTCGCCTCCATGGAGGCGCGCGACAAGGAGCGCAGCGACACCGTGCTCGACCGTGTGGCCCGCGTCCGCAACGAGCTGGCGGCGGATGTGGCGCAGACCGAGGACGCGCTGGCGCGGCTGGTGAGGCCCGGCGACGCGGAGGGCGAGGGGGCGTGAGTGCTACGCCCTCCGGCGGCGGCGTCTGCTAGCTTGTAGAGCATGATCGGGCTCGACAAGGAGCGGATGAAGGAGGAGATCCTGGAAGCGCTGAAGGTGGTGCGCGATCCGGAGATCCCCGTGAACGTGGTGGACCTCGGTCTCGTCTACAAGCTGGACGTCGACGATGAGGGACACGTCGACATCGACATGACGCTGACGAGCATGGGGTGCCCCGTCCAGGACCTCATCCAGTCCGACGCCGAGCTGGCTGTGATGAAGGTCGACGGCGTCAGCCGGGTCAAGGTCGACTTCGTGTGGTCGCCTCCCTGGTCACCGCAGAAGATGACCGAGGACGGCAAGAAGCAGATGCGCATGTTCGGCTTCAACATCTGAGACAGCGTCCCCCCGCCCCTGGCGGGGGCCGTGGTTGAATGGACTCCATGCTGTTCCGCTCTCGCCGACGCACGCCCACGCGGCGTGAGCAGTGGCGCGACTTCGCGCGACGGCTCGAGCTGGAGGACGCGCAGACGCAGGAGGCGCGGCTGCGCGAATGGCTCGACCTCGGCGAGCGACCGCTGGCGCCCCTGTACGGACTGAGGCGGAGCGGCCAGCCCACCCTCTTCGTGTTCGACCACGAGCGCGCCCGCTCGGGCCCGACCGGGACCGTGACGACGTTGGCGACGGGCATCCTGCTCCGGGCCAGCGCGCCGCTGGCCGCCGCCTCGCTGCGGGCGCAGGCCCGCCGCAACCCGGTGCTGGAGTCGATCGAGGCCGGGCGGACGGGCAGCCGGCGCCTGTCCTTCGATGAGCTCCCCGACTTCGACCAGGACGTGAGCGTCTTCGCCCGCGACGAGGCGGCCGCCCGCGCCTGGTTGACCAGGCCGGTCCAATACGTCCTGCAGCGCATGCTGGTGCGCCGGGGCGTGACGCCGGTGCTGGTGGTGGGCCACCGTCACATGCTGGTCCTGTGCGAGGGTCCGGAGCCCGCTCCCTTCGAGTCCGTCGAGGCGCTCGCCACCGACCTGTTCACGCTCTTCGCGATGGTCGAGGGAACGGTCGGCGGAGGCCCGGCGGGTGCCGGCGAGGGGACGGCGCGCCCCGAGGCCTGACGCGACCCGTGCTCGGACGCGGCCTGAGGACGGACGCGCACCGTGCTCGGACGCTCCCCGTCCGCGTCAGCCGCGGTGGTAGGGGTGGCCGGTGCGCAGGGTCTCCACCCGGTAGAGCTGCTCCAGAAGGACCAGCCGTGCGAGCTCGTGCGGGAGCGTGAGTGGCGACAGGCTCCAGGTCTCGTCGACCCGCTCCCGGAGCCAGGGCGCGTGGCCCTCCGCGCCTCCGATCAGCAGGCTGAGCTGGCTGGTGCCGCGGAGCTCGAGCTCCCCCACGTGGGCGGCCAGCGCACGCGTGTCGAAGGTGCGCCCGCTCTCGTCGAGCGCGACGGTCCGGCCCTGCGCCGCGGCCAGCAGGGAGGCGCTCTCCGCCTCACGCGCGGCGTCGCTGCCCGGGGCGCGACCCTCCTTGACCTCGACCACCTCGATCCGCCCGAGCGGCGCGAGACGCTCGATGTAGTGACGGCAGGCGGAAGCGTAGAAGCCGCGCTTGAGGCGTCCGACGGCCAGCAGGCGGTAGCGCACGCGGCCGCCGCTCAGGCCTCGCGCTCGCCGGCGTCGGTGGCATCCGCGCCCGCCTCGTCCACCAACCCGGCGCTGGCGGCGCCCCGATCCTGCGCCTGCGGTTCGGGTGGCGCGAGCTTGTCCAGGAACTCGCGGCGCCGCGTCTTGCGTAGCCCGCTGGCATCGAGCGCCTCATCGAGGGCGCTTTCGTCGAGGGCCTGGCGCAGCACCCGCAACTCGCTGGCGGAGAAGGTCCGCGCACCCAGCACGTGCTCCTCGAAGGCCTCGTAGGCGAGGGGGCAGACGGCGCGGACCATCGTCGCCATGGCGTCGCCGTACGCACGGATCTCGTATTGCGCGTGCCAGTCCATGCGCAGCCGGAGGAAGTGGAACAGGTTGTTCAGGTCGATCTGCCAGTACATCTCGGTGTACAGGCTCAGCGGCAGGTTGATGCGGGCCAGCTCGCGCGCGATGCCGTCCTCGAGCAGCTCCTCGTAGTGCCCGTAGGTCGAGGCCTGGTCACGGCGGAGCGCGTCGATCACGCGCCCCACCAGGTCCTCGGGCACCTCCTCCTCGCTGCCCCCCTGGCGGTTGCGCTGGCTCTGGAAGCGGACCTCGAACGGCCGCGGCACGTAGAACTCGTCGCGCATGACCGAGTAGCGGCCGCTGATCTCGTTGAGCCGTGCGGTGCGGTGGCGGATCCACTGACGCGCGACGAAGATCGGCATCTTCACGTGGAAGGTCAGGATCACCTGCTCGAAGGGGCTGGTATGCCGGTTGCGAAGCAGGTAGTCGATGAGCGCGCGGTCTTCGCGCACCGTCTTGGTGCCTTCGCCGTACGACACGCGCGCCGCCTGCACGATCCGGGCGTCGCCGCCCAGGTAGTCGACGAGCCGTACAAAGCCGTGGTCGAGGACGGGGAACGCCCTGTCCAGCAGGGCTTCGGCCTCCGGTACCGTGATGCGCGCCATGCCCGGCATCATACCCGCGGCGTTTCCTCATCTTCGCAGAGGCCGTTCGGGACGGACGCGCTCGGCTCTCATGAGACGACCATGAGTGCGCCACTTCACAAACTCGAATTCTGCGATTCTGACCGCAGATTCTTCTTCTCATAAACGCTTCATTCGCCTTGACACCCCCTCATCGTTGTGGGATACTAGGCCGGATTTGTCCGTGGCCAGGGGCCGCATGCGGAAGGAGGTGCACCACCTTGAACCGGTCCCTGCGTCTGGCGAGTCTCGACGGCAACCACGATCTGCGGGCAGGAGCGGCGAGGAAACTAGGACACTCCCGTATCCCTGTTTTTCGATTGTGAGGCCCGTCGCGAAACGGTTCCGACTTTCCAAGTTCAAGGGGTACCCAAGCATGAAAAGAATCGTTCTAACGCTCCTGGCGGCGACGCTGGTGAGCGGCGCTCTCGCGCAGAACAGCACGTCGTTCCCGGACATTCCGGCGAACCACTGGGCTGCCGACGCCGTCAACCGCATCGCCAACCTGGGCATCGTCATCGGCTTCCCCGACGGCACCTTCCGCGGCAACGAAGCCTTCACGCGTTACCAGGCTGCGCTCGTGATCAGCAGGCTGCTCGACGTTGTCAACCAGAACGTCAACAGCTCGATGGCCATGACGAAGTCCGACATCGAGTCGCTGCGTAACGCCGTGCAGGGCCTTGCCTCGGATGTGGCCTCGCAGGGGGTCCGCCTCTCTTCGGCGGAAAGCGCCATCGCGAGCCTCTCCGACGACGTGACGGCGAACAAGTCGTCCATCGCGTCCAACTCTTCTCGCCTCGACCAGGTCGAGCAGAAGCTCAACAACCTGCCTAGCGGCACGGATTCCGCGGTCCTTCGCGACCTGCAGAACCAGATCGCTTCGCAGCGCGTCGCCATCGACACGGCGCAGGCCCAGGCGGACGCCGCGGCCAAGCGCGCCAACGACGCGCACGACCTGGCCCAGCAGGCCATGTCGCAGGCCCAGCAGAACGCCTCCGACATCGCTGCGGCCAACAAGGTCATCCAGATGCTGAGCGACAAGGTCAACAACCTGCCGCAGCAGCCGCAGGCCGCGGCCCCGTCCGCTCCTGCTACCGATCTCTCTGGCGTCCAGAGCGACATCCAGCGCAACTCGAGCGACATCGCGAACATCCGCGAGTTCGTCATCCTGCTGCGCCGGGATCAGGTCGCCCTCCGCGACCGCGTGTCCGCGCTCGAGAGCAGCGATCAGCAGCAGAACAAGGACATCGCCAGCCTGCAGAAGCGGGTCACCTCGCTCGAGAAGAACCCGCTGGGCATCTCCGGCTCGATCGAGCTGAGCTACTTCGTCGGCCGCGTCAGCAACTACGCGTTCGACGTCGACCGCGCCTACGGCATCGGCCAGATGCGCGACATGGGCGCGTCGATCTTCAGCTCCGGCGCCGAAGAGCTCACCGGCGACTCCGAAGGTGACTCCGGTTACCAGACGGACACCGGTGAAGTGGCGCAGGACCGCGCTGACATCACCCAGACGCCCGGCAACACGAGTGCGACGCTCGACCTGAACATCAGCTTCGGCGAGACGCTCGACGGCGCCGGCAGCCCGAACGCGCTGAACAGCTTCACCTCGGTCGTGCAGCTCAGCCTGCAGCGCGCCGACAACTTGAACATCGTCAACATGGACGGCTCCACCTACTCCGGCGACGGTTCGGCTACCTCCGGTTACGTCTTCCACCTCGACGACTTCACGAGCACGTTCGACGGCATCGGCGGCAGCCCGCTGAGCTTCTCGTTCGGCACGGCCGTCGAGACCACGCTGACCGACTACATCGTCAACACCGAGGATCCGGGCTTCGTGGCCACGCTGAGCTCGCCCGATTTCCTGAAGTTCCTCAACCCGACGCTGACGGCCGTGTACGTGGCGCCGCAGACGGGCATCAACGACACCGGCACGCAGTCGAACGCGTACGTGCGGGGTGCCCACCTGACCGTGAACCCGCTCAAGGGCATCACGCTCGGCGGCACCTTCGCGCAGTCGGCGCAGAACGCTGGCGACATCAACAACCAGGCGGACAACAACGTGACCGACACGGTCTACGGTGTGGACGCCAACGCCAGCGTCAGCATGTTCAACCTCGGGTTCGAGTGGGCCCAGGGCAACAAGACGGTCGACCCCAACGCCACGGGCACCAACGTCGACAACTCGCTGCTCTACGCCAAGCTCCACGTCGACGGCAGCAGCCTGCCGATCCTCAACAGCCTCGACGCCAACTACCGCGACATCCCGGGCAACTGGGAGACCAACGGCTTCAGCATGGCGTACGCGGCGGGCAGCAACAGCGACAACTACCCGTTCGACCTGAACCAGCGCGGCTTCGGCGTCAAGGGTGACCTCGGTCTGTTCATCCTCGACGTGTCGGGCTACTACGACGGCTTCGACGTCAACCTGCAGAAGACCAACCCGGACGCCGTCCAGGCGTACGGCGCGGACGCGACGGCGCAGCTCTTCGCGGGCTTCAGCCTGAGCGGCTTCTTCCACCACGTCACGGTCAACAGCACGGCCGTCGGTGACCTCGAGAACAACTACGACAGCACCGGCAACTCCGTGGTGACGACTGGCACGACCGACCTGTCGTCGATGTCGCCCGAGAACTACGACACCGGCTTCGGCGTCACGCTGAAGCACGACGGCTCGGCCAGCAACGCGCTGATCAAGAACCTCAACCTCGAGGCCACGTACAAGCAGACCGGCGCGGACTACGGCATCACCACGATCGATGCCAAGGGCGACTACACGCTCAACGTCTCGATCGTCACCCTGACGCCGTACGCCGAGTACGAGTCGGTGCAGTACGCCAACACGTACACCGCCAACTACGACGGCACCAACACCTTCAAGGTGGGCGCCGGCCTCACGACCAAGCCGCTCGACGTGCCGCTGCAGCCGAGCCTGATGGGTGCGGTCAACTACCGCACCACCGACCACAACCAGCAGTACAACTACACGGCCACCGAGATGCAGTGGAGCGTGGGACTCGTCCTGAACAAGTTCCTCTTCAACCACAGCACCCTCACGGCCAAGTACGGCTCGTACAGTGGTCAGAACATCGAGTTCAACACCAACACCAACGGCACGGGTGACAGCGCCACCGACATCTCCGCGGGTGACGTCCCGCCGAGCCAGAGCACGCCGGTCGGCACGGGTGACACCCAGCAGAGCGTCAACGGCTACGAAGTGATCTGGAACTACTACGACCTGGAGTTCTCG
>JARRMM010000088.1:0-10485 GCA_037386005.1 Deinococcales bacterium
TGCGGACCGACAACGCGTCCGCCATCCATGCCTACGCGCGGCTCGGCTTCGAGCTGCGCCGGCCGATGCCGGTGCAGGCGATCCGACTCGAGTCCCGCTGACGGCGGTACCGCCTCGGCTCAGGCGACGTGCCGGCGCAGCCAGGTGACGAGCGCCTCGCCGTCGGCGAATACCTGCAGGATGCGGTCACCGGCCTCGGGCGTGAACAGCCACGGCTCCACGGGCCAGCGCCGCACCGCCGCGAGGCCCTTGTGGCGCAGCAGCCCTGCTCGCGGGTGGTCCGCCTCGAACCCGTGCGGTACGCGCTTCAGCTCCTCGCCGTGGACGACGTAGTCCTTGGCGCGGAGCCCGGCGACGATCTGCTCGAGGCGCTCGCCGGCCCTGGGGTCGGCCACCGCCCGGCGGTACGCCGCCAGCACCTCGCCCTCCAGGCGGTACGCGCCGATGGCGACGAACACGCCGCTGGCATCCAGGTGGACGTGCCGGCCGGCGACGGCCCGCGGCCCGCGGCCGCCGAAGGAGATGGCGGCGTTCTCCTTGTAGGGGCGCTTGTCCTTGGTGAAGCGCAGGTCGCGGTTGGGGCGGTAGAGGTGGCCGGTGCCGAACAGGCCCTCGAGGGAGCGCTCGAGCGCCTTCATGGGCGCGCGCACGTGCTCGTCGTAGGTGCCCCGGTGCGCGTCCCAGAACGCCTTGCTGTTGTCCCGGGCGAGCTGCTCGAAGAAGGTGATCGCCTCGGGGTGGAAGCCCTGGAACGAGCTGGTGAGCGTCATGGACCCAGGGTAGCCGAGGAGGTCGTGCGGGGCGGTGGTGCGGGCGTGCGCCAGGTGTGATGTGCCTCTCGCTGATGTACGGCCCAGTCATCCGCCTGGCCGGATCGTCTGCGGACGGATCTGGCATGCTCGGAAGCCGACGCCAGGAGGTCTTCGAGGCACTGCCTATGGAACGGGCCCACGGGTCTCGTCGGGCTCAGTCAGGCGCACGCGGGTCGGCATGCGCTGCCAGCTCTCGCCGCTCCAGTAGATGTGCACAGGCCGTTCCCAGGGCCACAGCCCAGAACATGTGACCGAGCCCGAGAAGCGACAGCTGCGACGAGGCGGTCGCGAACGCCACCACGGGCGCCAGGCGTAGGGGCCCGTTGGCAACGTCGCGGACGGCGCCTACCAGCGTCCCCAGCAGGGCGAGCCCCGCCAGGCCCGCCAGGAGCGTGGTCGGGACCACCGTCACGAGGGCCGCCACCGTTCCTGCAAGGCCGCCGATGGCGAGGAGGTAGACGGCCGAGAGGACCGCCGTTCGGTAGCGCTTGTCCTTCGGCCCGGCCTGGGAGGAAGCGGTGAACGGCGTGAAGAGGAACGGCATGCACACGGCCGTGGGTCCGAGGAACGACGTGAGCGTGGTCCCGAGGCCCGTCGCGATACCCACCATGCGCTCGGGAGGCCGGAACCCTTGTCCGCGCAGGTAGACGGCGGCCGGAACGTTGCCGAGAGCGATGAACACCATCACCATGGGCATCACGGTGACGGTGCCCGCCAGCGACAGGTGCGGGAGCGTGGCCACCGGGATCTGGAAGAACGCATGTAGCTGCGGAGCGGCGATCTGGCCCCGGAGGGCGGCCACGCCGAGACCGGCGCCGAAGGCCGGAACCAAGGCGATCCCACCCATGCGTCCCAACCCGCTCGCAAGCGCGTAGGCAGCGATGGTGACAGTCATGATGATAGGTGCCTGCCCGAGCGCGTCGAATAGGCCGATCACGAACGGCAGGCAGATGCCCGCGAGGATCCCCGCGATCACCGGCATCGGGATGACGTCGGCGAGCCGGCGCGGCAGGCCGAGCAACGATGCCAGGGCGTAGGCGATTCCTGCCAGCGCCGCGGCCGCGACGAGTTCGGCATAGCTGGTGGATCCGGCGAGTGAGGCGAAGAGCACCAGGGCGGGAAGGTTGCCGGTGAGCAGCAGCGGCTGCCGGTAGCGTAGTGCGAGCACCAGGGTCAAGATGCCGGGCACTCCGGCGATGGCGATGATCCATGCCGTGATCTGTGGAGGCGCCAGCCCGAGCTTGTCGGCCGATGTCAGGATGACAGGGATGACGCCGATGAACACCGCCAGGATGGGGAGCGTCGACGCCACTGTGCTCGCGTGGTCGGCCTTCGAGACGCTCTCCACAACACACTCCTGGTCCTCCGCTTGGGCCACGCTCACGGGCCCTGGACGGACTCTGTTCGACCTCGGCTGCTGGCCCATGGTGCGGGGGCGGGAGCCCTTGTGTCAAACCCGTGAGCCGAGGCCACCTAGCCGGCAAGGACGTGTTGGCTATCCAGAGCTAGTCCGTGGCCGCGGCGGACGCCTCCGCCAGACCCCGGCGGCGCGCCTCGGCCACCGCCTCGGTGCGACTCGCCACCGACAGCTTGGCGAGGATCGAGGAGACGTGCTTGCCGGCCGTGCTGGGAGCGATGTGGAGCGCATCGCCGAGCGCGCGGTTGGTGAGGCTCTGCATGAGGAGCTCGAGCACCTCCACCTCGCGCGGCGTGAGGCCCGCCGGGTGGTCGCGTGAGGCACGGCGCCTCGGTCGCGGCGCCTTGGCTGCTCGGCCGGGCCGCTTCCGGGTGTGTTCCTCTCTTGCGCGGTCTTTCGGGGGGTGCTCGGTGGGCGCGGGCTCGTTCCCTGCTTCGGGAGCCGGGGCGGCTCGCGAAGCGTCGGAGGCGCGCCGGAGGGCCTCGCGCAGCATGGCGCGCTCGCCGCTCGGCAGCTCGGATCCGTAGCGCAGGGCGCGCCGGTAGTGCGCGGCCGCCTCGCGGAACGCTCCCAGCCGTTCGGCGTGGCGCCCAGCCTCGGGGGCATAGGCGAGCACGGCCGCGACGTCACCGGCGCCCTCGGCGTGGTGGGCCAGCAGACCGAGGTTGGCCAGCTCCGGCGCCGCCTCGAGGGCGTTCAGGATGGCTGCGTGCATGGTGCGGCGGCGGCTGTCAGGGAGCGCGTCCCGGACGGCGACGCGCGCCAGCTCGTGGTGGAAAGTGACTGCGTCGACGCCCGCACGCAGCAGTCCGGCGGCGCAGCAGGCCTCGGTCGCGTCACGGACCGCATGGCCGGCGCCGAGGATCGGGTCGAGGACGGCAAGGAGCAGCCACGGCTCGGCGCGACCGCCGATCAGGGCGGCCGTGTCGAGCAGGGTGCGCGCGGGCGGCTCCAGCCGCGCGGCGCGACGGAGGACTCCCTCCCCCGCGCTGGCCGGCAGGCTGCGTTCGCCGGCGGCGAGCGCCTCGTGGAGATGGAAGGGGTTCCCGCCGGTGAGCCGGTGCAGCGTGGCGGGCGGGGCGTCGCTGCCCTGCGAGAGGCGGGCGACGGCATCGAGGGAGAGGGGGCGGAGCGCGATCCGGTGGCTCGAGGAGTGGTCGGCCGCCTCGCGTAGCAGAGGGTGCAGTGAGGGCAGGGCGTCCAGGGCGCCGTCACGGACGGTCGCCACGACGAGGCTGGAGGTCGCCTCGACCTGCGATGCGAGGACGTGCAACAGGTCGACGGTGGCCTCGTCCGCCCACTGCACATCCTCGAAGACCGCCACGGTGGGGCGGCCTCCGGAGAGGTGCTCGAGCAGGGCGCCGAACAGGCGATCGCGATCGGAGAGGTCGTGGACGCGCTCGACGAGCTCGCGCCCGAGCCCGAGGCCGAAGTCGAGCACCGGTGCCAGCGGCTGCGGCGTGTCGAGCGGATCGCATTCCCCCCAGAGGACGGTGGCGCGCTCGCCCAGGCCCTCCACGAAGCGCCGCACCAGCGCCGTCTTGCCGACGCCGGCCTCGCCGACGACCCACGCCATGGCGCCGTGGCCGCTGCCCCGCGGCAGCAGCTCGCCCAGGCGCGCCTGGGCGTCATCTCGCTCGAGCAGGTCCACCTGCGCTTCCGTTCCTTCGTCTCCTCGTTCCGACGACGGCTTCGTGGTCGCCGGACGACGATCGTCCGACGACGCGTGGTCGCATCGTAGCGAGGGGGTCGGGAGCGCGCGAGGAGAATTTCGACGTTGGGGGGTGCCGGACGCGCGCCTACCCTTTGAGGCGGACGCGGAGGCCGGCCAGCAGCCCCAGGGCCTCGGGCAGCTCGACGCGCAGGCCCGCGACGGCGTTCTCGCAGGCGGCGATGACGTAGTTGCGGGCGCCCCGCAGGTCTGCGCCCGTCAGGTCGGCGTGCCGGAAGCTGGCGCCGGCCAGGTCGCTCCCGCTCAGGTCGGCCTCGCGCAGGTCGCAGTCCTGGAACACGGCCTCGCGCAGGTCGCACCCGCGGAAGGCCACGTTGCGCAGGTCCAGGTCCCGGAAGCTCGCCAGCTCCAGGTCGCAGCTCTCGAACGCGGCCGTGAGCCCGAGGGCGTCGCGGCGCACGTCCCCGAAGCGCACCCCCGTCAGCCGGCAACCTTCGAAGCGCACCCCGTGCAGGAGTGCGTCCGCCACGTCCACCATGGCCAGCTCGCAGCCATCGAACGAGCACTCGCTCAGGTGCGTGCCCCGCAGCGAGGCCTCCGAGAGGGCGCAGCCTCGGAAGGCGCAGTCGAGCACCTCGGCGCCCTCGAGGCTCGGGATCTCGGCGTCCGGGCCCGAGAAGGTCTGCCCTTCGATGCGTGGCCGTGCGGTGTCCGGCATGCCGATCAGTATAGTCGGGCGGCTTCGGAGGTCGTCTGGGACGCGGCCCTCTCCTCTGGACAAACGTCCCCACGGGTCATTTGTCCCTACGGATTCCGTCCGGATGGAACGAGCATGGGACTCGTTTGAAATCGAGGTGATGCTTGATGGATGCTCGTTCTGCCCACGCCCACGCTCTCAAGCCCATCGTGCTCGCGATGATCGTCACGTTGCTGGCGGGCCTGGCCGCGGCGGCCTTCGCCCAGTCCTCCGCGCAGGCGCCCTTGCTGGCCGTCGTGAGCCCCGCACGCGAAGGCCCGTGCACCATCACCGACCAGTACAAGCGCGGCGACTATGTGATCTTCCGTATCCAGGTGATCGACCCGTCCAGTGGCAACCAGCTCACCGCCAAGGACGTGTCGGGCGTCGATATCGTGCTTCCCGACGGCACCTCGCTCAAGGCGAAGTACGGCACCCACGAAGACTCGACCCAGGAGTTCTGGGTCGCGAAGTGGCGCGTTCCCGCCAACTACCCGACCGGCCAGGTGGACTTCAAGGTCGAGGTCCAGGGCAGCAGCCGCGCCGTGAAGCGCGTGCAGTTCGCCGTGCCGGACAAGATGGCGCACCTCGCCATCGTCGACAACGACTGAGCGTCGCTCCGCTGTTCGTGTCACGCTGGGGGGCCGCCGGCCCCCCAGTTCCATGGAGCGGTCCCGTCCGGCGCAACGCGCCCTCGCAAGATCTTCCCAGGGAGGCATCGTGAGGATCCGTTCGATTCTTCTCGCGGTCGCTGCGGCCGCTACCCTGCTGGGCGGCCTGGCCTCGGCCCAGACGGGCTTCGTCGGTACGATGAGCCTGGCCCCGGTTCGCGGCACGATCGGGAGCACCGTCACCGTCACCGCGCGCCAGCTGCCCGCGAACCACAGCTACGCGCTCGTGTGGGAGTCCGTCAAGGCGTCGTGGGTGCTCAAGGGCGCCTACAAGGAGGATTTCGCCGGCCGGGACTTCCAGCCGACCCGCACCACGCTCGAGACCGTGACGTCCGGTCCCGACGGCACCGTGCATGCGACGTTCGCCGTGCCCGAGGGCTTCGGCTTCGGCCACACCGTGGCGCTCGTCGACCAGGGCCGGGTCGTCAACCAGTCCGGCTTCACGGTCGAGCCGCAGGCCTCGCTCGCGTCGAAGCAGGGCCCCGAAGGCTCGCCCATCCAGATCACGCTGAAGGGGATCGGCGCGCGCAGCTACACCAACAACTGGATGCTGCTCTACGATCACAAGGACACCGGCTGGCTGTCCTCGGTCACGACGAACGGCACGGCCCACGTGACCCTCCCCGCCACCGGTGGGCCCGGCAAGCACGTCATCACGATCATCCACGGGGCCTACACCTTCCCCTACCTCAACACCGGCCAGTCGCCGCACAAGAAGCCGGTCTTCCACCTGACCTACACCATCACGCCCGGCCAGGCCGTGCTGCCGCCTAAGGCGAGCGCGCAGAGCCTGCCGCGAGCGGCCGGCAGCGCGCCCTCCGGGACGGGCACCGCTGCCTGGGTGACGCCCGCCTCCGGCACCAACGGCGAGCCCGTTACCGTCCACGCGCGCGACCTTCCCGCCAACAGCAGCGTCCAGCTGAGCTGGAGCCGCATGGTCGGTAGCCACGTGACGGCCTCCGGCTACAAGCTCGAGAGCTTGCCGCTGGGCAAGGCCTCGGTGGGCTCCGACGGCACGCTCACCACGACCGTGACGCCGCCCTCCGATCTGGGCGGGGAGCACACGATCGACATCACGACCGCCGGCGGGAAGGAGCTGGCCTCGACCCGGTACACCCTGACGCCGAGCGCCGCCGCCATCTCCCCGGAGCGCGGTCCCGTCGGCACGACCTTCACCCTCCACCTCGACGGGGTGGGCTGGACCGACACGGCCAACATCTACACCGTCGACTACGACAACGCCTTCATCGGCTACGCCTGCGGCTTCAACAGCCAGGGCGACGTCAAGATCCCGCTGGAGGCGACGGGCCGCCCGGGCTGGCACTACATCACGCTCTACCCGGCCATCTACAAGGGCAAGGACATCCAGGGAACCGACGACTTCCGGCTGCCGCAGCTCACCTACGCCAAGGACCACCCCGGCGAGACGCTGCCGGCGTTCCACTTCGCCTTCTACGTCACGGGGAAGCAGCAGTAGCGAGCGGGTCGGCAGGCGCGATCTGCCCAGCCCGATCTGTCGAGAGGTGAGGCCGTGGTCGGACCGTGGGTTCGGCCGGGGCTTCCCTCATGGGGCCCTCTCGGCTGGGCGCGCCGCGCCGGTCGGCTCCCCGCATGCGGGGAGCCTGCATCCTCCTGGACTCCGGTCGCGGATGCCTCGACGCGCGCGTGCAGGGCGTGGCCTTGCTAGAATCGGAGCCGCCCCCATGCCGGATGGCGGCGCGGAGTCGGTCCGTCGTGGGCCCTTAGCTCAGTCGGTCAGAGCAGTCGACTCATAATCGATTGGTCGCTGGTTCAAGTCCAGCAGGGCCCACCAGCCGGACGGGTCACAGGGACCCGTCCCCTTTCGTGCTCGTCGTATGGTCGCGAACCACGGTGCAAGTGGTGCTCGTGTGGGGTGCCGTAGCGATGGATCCTGGCGAAGTCGCGCCACTCCGGGACAGGTGGGCCGCGTGGTGCCGCGTTCCACCCGCGCCCGGCGGGTGTCACCGAACCGAGGGAACGCGCTAGGCGCCGAGTGGGCCGGCTGGACCACACGTCCGCTGGGCCCAGCCAGAACGTCCGCTCGGCGATGCGGGACGTTCGCGAAACCTGCCCACCTGAGCCAGGCGACGTCATCGCAGAGGTGCTGCGATGGCCCCTCCGGCGTGAGGTGCGCGTTGACCTCCAGGGCGAGTGAGCGGCGGCGCCGACGAACGTCCTGCACGTTGTGGTGGCTCTAGATCCTGAAGGTGGGCACGCGGCGCGCCGGCTCGATGGTTCGCCGTGCCCACGGGGCGCTCCGTGTCGCTTGGTCATGGCCGGGTGTACCCTGGCGATGCGCTTGCGGGGAGTCGAAGGATGCGGTTGGAACCCGCGACCTGCGCGAGCCGAGGAGGAGTAGGTTCCGATGAACGAGCGGGCTTTCGAAGGCGTCTTCTCCCTTCTCCTCACGCCGTTTCACGATGACCTTTCGATCGACTGGGCCGGCTACGAACGCTACGTGGCATGGCAGCTCGCGCATCAACCCAACGGGCTCTTCGCCGTGTGCGGCTCCAGTGAGATGAAGTGGCTGGACCTCGAGGAACGGCTCGAGCTCGCACGACGCGCCGTACGGGCATCGGACGGCGCGCCCGTGGCGGCGACCGGCAACCTGGGCGCTGACCTTGTCAGCCACGCGGAAGAGGTGGCGCGAATGGCCGACACGGGGGTCGCTGCGATCGTGTTGGTGCCTCCGGACGGTATGGGCAGAGACCAGGAGCGGCTAGAAGACTACTTCGCCGGTCTGATCGATGTGGCACCGTGCCCCACCATCCTCTACGAGTGGCCGGAAGCGCACCCGCACCTCATCGACGCCGACGCGTTCGGCAGGCTCGCGCGGGGACACGATCTGGCGGGAATCAAGGACACGACCTGCACGCACGAGGGGATCGCCGCCAAGATCGCGCTAGCCGACGGCGCCACCGTGTTCCAGGCGAATGCCCCCTACATGCTGCAGTCGATTCGGAGTGGCGTCCGCGGCATCATGGCGATCGTTTCGACCGCGGCGGCCGACGCAGCGATCGCGTTCTGGCGTGCCGCAACGGCCGAGACGTCCCCGGACGGGGGCGGCGATGTCGAAGCCCTCCACGAGGTCCTGGTGCTCCTCGACTGCGCCCTCGGGAGGGCAGGCGCGTATCCGGCCACCGCGAAGCACCTCGCGGGCTTGAGAGGCGTGCCCATCGGGCCGGCGTGCCGCTCGCCGGTTCGCGCGCCTGACGAGGCGTTGGTTGCGGTGGACGTGTGGTACCGGCACGCCTTGCGCATCAACGGCCTTGTGGAACCGACCAGGCTCTGAGGGCGCCTCCCTCGACCACGCCGGTCATGCCATGTGGAAATGCTTTGGCAGCCACATGACGATGTCGGGAACGAACACCATCAGGAGGAGTGCTGCCACCAGCGCGAGAATGAACGGCCAGATCTCGCGGATGATCTCACCGAGCGGCGTCTCGGTGAGGCTGTTCATGATGAAGAGCACAAGTCCGTAGGGCGGCGTGATGCTGCCGAGCTGTACGTTCACGGACGCCAAGACGCCGAAGTACACCAGGTCGATGCCGTGGGCCTTGATGGTCGGAAGGATGAGCGGGAACGCGACCAGGATGAGGGTATTGCCGTCGAGGAAGGCGCCGAGAAGGAGGAAGGCAGCCATCACGATGAGCAGGAAGACCTGGCTCGACACGTGGAAGCTGCTCAGCCACAGGCCGATGTGGGCGGGCACCTGTTCGATGTTGATGACGAAGTTGAAGGCCAGGGCGCCAGCGTAGATGAGCATCACGGCAGCGGTCTCCTGGGCCGTCTCCAACACGATGCGGTAGACCTCGCCGATGCCCTGGTCGCGGTAGACGAGAGTCGTGAGGAGGAGGGCATAGAAGGCAGCTACGGCTGCTGCTTCGGTCGGGGTGAAGATGCCGGAGTAGATGCCGCCGAGGAGGATGACCGGGGTGAGGAGCGGGAAGATCGCGCTGCCGAAGTAGCGAAGGACGAGAAGGGCGCCGATGGGCTCGTCGGTGGGAAAGCCGCGGCGCCGAGCGACGACGTACACCAGCACCATCAGGCAAAGTCCCATCAGCACACCGGGGACGATGCCGGCGAGGAAGAGGGCCCCGACTGACTGGTCCGATACCAGTGCGTAGAGGATCATGATGATGGACGGCGGGATGATGGCGCCGATGGTCGAGGCCGCGGACGAGAGGGCGGCGGCGAACCCGGGCGGATAGACGCCGTCCTTGGTCATCATGCGGAACAACACGACGCCTACGCCTGCAGCGTCGGCGATGCCGCTGCCGCTCATGCCCGCGAAGAAGATGTTGGTCACGACGTTCACGTGACCCATACCGCCGCGGAATCTCCCGACGAGCCCGCGTATGAAGCGGAGCATCCGGTCGGTGACCGTGCCGGAGTTCATGACCTTGGCCGCGAAGATGAAGAGCGGCACGGCTAGCGCCAGGAAGTTGGAGTAGAGCCCCGTGATGATCTGCGAGGTGACGAAGCCGATGTCCATATGCGCAACGAGGATGTAGGCAAACGCACTCACGATCATCGCGACGCCCACCGGAAACCCGACCAACGTCTGGCCGATCAGGACGACGAGCATCACGATGAACGCTAGGTGCATGGGTGTCTCCTATGACGTTCCCTATAGCCGGTCCCGCCAACCCGGGCGGAGCAGTTGGATGATGTGTACGAGCAGCCGGGCGGCGAACCCGACGACGAAGAGCACGAACGCTAGATAGAAGGTCGCGAACGGAATATGCAGGATGGGCGTGGCCTCACGACGCTCGAAGAGGGCGATGTTCACGACGCCCGGCGTGGCGAGAGCGAGGACCACGAGCCCCACCGCGTTCCCGACCAGCGCGAAGATGCGTTTCCCTGTAGGGGGAAGGGACGCGTAGAGGATGTTGAACGAGATATGACCCGACAGCTTGACGCCGAGGGCCGCAGTGTAGAAGAGCATGATCATGAAAGCGACCATGATCAGCTCGATCGACCACGATATGGGACGGTCCAGGACGTAGCGAAAGAACACCTCGGCGATGAACATCACGAACATGATGATGAACAACCACGCGGATACGCCGTCTCGGAGCACGCGTGCGATGGCCGCCGTTCGCTTTCGTTTCACGCCGCTGTCCCCTTCCGCGCTTGAAGGAGGGGTGTGCGGG
>JARRMM010000089.1:0-10968 GCA_037386005.1 Deinococcales bacterium
GAGCCGCTCGCGGTGGCCTCCCCGCCGACCGACGCGGTCGGACCGCGGGTGGTGTTCCGTACCTTCGTGGCGCTCGTCCTGGGGTTGTTCGGCGCCTACGGCTGGCTCTTCACGCGCTGGTCGCTCGACCCGCACGTGCGGGGCCGGGACGACCTGGGCGTGCTGGGCGCGGGCCCGGTGCTGGGCGAGTTCCCCAGGAGAGCGCGGCAGGAACGCACGCTGTCCGCCGAGGCCGCCAACTTCCTGCGCGCCAGCGTGCTGGTGGCGAGCCGGTACCGGTCGCCGCTGGTGGTGGCCGTGACCAGTGCCGAGAGCGGTGCCGAGCGGGCGGGCGTGGCCTGGAGCCTGGCCGAGAGCTTCGCGCGCGCCGGCGACCGGGTGCTGCTGGTCGACGGCGACCTGCGCGGCCCGGGCGTCACCGCCACCCTGGGCGGCAGCTCCCGCGAGGCGCCCACGCTGGCCAACCACCTCGAGGAGCCGCACCTCGACCTGCCACCGACGCCGGTCGGGGTCGATGCCAGGACGTCCTTCGACTTCATCCCCAGCGCCGGTGCGTCCGCCTCGCCCGTCGAGCTGCTGGGGCGGGGGCTGGCCGACAAGCTGGAGGCCTGGCGCCACGACTACGACCTGATCGTCGTCGACGCGCCCCCCGTCCTGCGCTACGCCGACGCCCTCACCATCGCGCCGCTGTGCACCGGCCTGGTGCTGTGCGCCGGGGTCGGGCACAGCCGGCGCGACCGGGTGCGCGACGGCGTGACGCGCCCGGCTCGCGGGGGCCGCGAGCGCTGTCGAGCACCCGGCGGCGCCGGCACAGCGCAGCGCTTCGCGACGCCGACAGCGGGGAGCGCGGGCGATGACCAATGTGCGCACCAACACCAAGCGGTCGCGCTGAGGCGCGCACGGGCGGTGCGCGCGACCCCCGACGGACAGGCACGGCCCGCCCATGCGGTTGACGCGTCGCCAGCTCCTGCTGTGGATGCTGGCCGGGGCCGCGGCCGCCACGACGGGCGCGTCGGTGGCTAGCGCCTACCGCTTCCGGGTGGTGCAGCGCTCGGCGACGCTGGCCGGCCTGACCGCTCCCCTCCGGCTGACGCTGCTGGCCGACCTGCACTTCGGCCCCTTCATCGGGGCAGGGTCGGTGGCGGCCTGGGTAGCCGCCTCCAACGCGGCCCGCCCCGACCTGGTGCTGCTCGACGGTGACCTGGTCGACCGCCGCGCCGGCGACGTCGCTCCGCTGCTGCGCGAGCTGGCGGGCCTGCGCGCCTCCCTGGGGACCTACGCCGTGTGGGGCAACCACGACCACGTGCGCTTCGGCGACCTCTCGGGGTTCGCCGCCGACCTCCGGTCGGTGGGGGTCGAGGTGCTGGTCAACCGGGGCGTCGCGGTCCGGCGAGCGCTCTACCTCGCCGGCATCGACGACCTGCGGCGCGGCCGGCCCGACCTGGCCGCCGCGCTGGCGGGGAGGCCGGAGGGCGCCGCCACCCTGCTGCTGTCGCACAACCCCGACGTCCTCCCCGAGGTGCCGCTCGATGTGGGCTTGACCCTGTGCGGCCACACCCACGGCGGGCAGGTGCGGCTCCCCTTCGTCGGGGCGCTCGTCACGTCCTCGCGCTACGGCCAGCGCTTCGCCCAGGGGTGGGTGGAGGGCCCGGCGCGCGGCTACGTGACGCACGGGCTGGGCGTGAGCCTGCTGCCGATCCGGGTCGACTGCCCGGCCGAGCTGACGGTCCTCGACCTGCTCCCCGAAGGGGCGGCGTAGAGGTTCGTCGGCTCAGGCGACGGCGTCGCTGGCCGCCGTGCGGGGCAGGGCGTTGGCCTCCGGGAAGCAGCAGCCGTCGAGGAACGCCACCAGGGTCCGGCGGATGGCCGCGTGATCCGACGCCCGCGCGGCGCCCTGCAGCTCGGCCACGACCTCCATCAGGCGGGCGTGGTCGGCGGGCTCCACGTTGGCGACGAAGATCTTCTCGTGCGCCGTGCCCCCGGTCCGCTCCTTCTCGGTCATGAGGATCTCCGAGAGCTTCTCGCCGGGCCGCATGCCGGTGAAGACGATCTCGATGTCGACGTCGGGCTCGAGCCCGCTGAGCCGGATCAGGTCGCGGGCCAGGTCGAGGATGCGGACCGGCTCGCCCATGTCGAGGATGTAGATCTCCCCGTTCTTGCCGGTGCCCGAGGCCTGCAGCACCAGCTGCGCCGCCTCCGGGATGGTCATGAAGTAGCGCACCATGTCGGGGTGGGTGACGGTCACCGGCCCGCCGGCCAGGATCTGGCTGGTGAAGGTCGGGATGACCGAGCCGCGGCTGCCCAGCACGTTGCCGAAGCGCACCGACACGAACGTCTGCCCCGGCGCGGCACGCTGCGCGGCGTCCTGCACCAGGTACTCCACCACCCGCTTGGAGGCGCCCATCACCGACGAGGGGTGGACGGCCTTGTCGGTGGAGATGTTCACGAAGTGCGATACGGCGTGCTTGAGCGCCATCGCGATGAGGTTGTAGCTGCCGATGACGTTGTTGAAGATGGCTTCCTCGGGGTTCTGCTCCATCAGCGGCACATGCTTGTGCGCGGCGGCGTGGAACACCACCTGCGGCCGGTAGGTCGTGAACACGTAATCGAGCCGGTCGCCGTTCTGGATGGCGCCGATGACGGGCCGGTAGCGCACCTGCGGCCACTCGCGGTCGAGCTCGCGCTGCAGGGCGTAGATGCTGTTCTCGCCGTGGCCGAAGAGGATGAGCTCGGCCGGCTGGAAGCGGCAGATCTGGCGCACCAGCTCCGAGCCGATCGAGCCGCCGGCGCCGGTGATCATCACACGCTTGCCCTCGACGTAGCTGAGGATGGCGTCGGTGTCGAGCTGGACCGGAGGTCTCCCGAGCAGGTCGCCGATGTCCACGTCGCGGATGCGGCGCACGTCGACCTTGCCCGACAGCACCTCGTGCATGTTCGGGACGATCTTGTAGCGCAAGCCCGGCGCGGCGTTGTGGATCAGGTCCACCACTCGCCGCACGCTCATGCCGTTGGCCGACGGCATCGCGATGAGGACCTCGTCGACCTCGCGCTCGCGCACGATGGTACGGATGTCGCGCAGCGTGCCCAGCACGGGCACGCTGGCGATGCGCATGCCCTGCTTGTAGGCGGCATCGTCGACGAAGCCGACCGGGTGCATGCCGGTCTCGGGGTGGCGGAACAGCTCGCGGACGGCCTGCGCGCCGGTCTCGCCGGCCCCGACGACCAGCACGCGCCGGCGACCGGCCGGCTCGACGTCGGACAGGTGGCGCCGTTCGTGCTCGAAGCGTGCCCACGCCCGCAGGCCGGACATGCCGCACAGGGTGAGCAGCGCGTCCAGGACGGCCGTGGTGTGCGGCAGGTCGAGCGTCGGTGCGATGGCGGCCATGACCAGGCTGGCGAACAGCGCGTAGAGCGACACCATCGCCAGCAACGCCCCCAGGTCGCGGAAGGTCACCGCGCTCCACGACTGGGTGTAGGGGCGGAGCGCCGCGTAGCTGACCAGCTTGAAGGGGACCAGCAGCAGCGTGGCCCAGAGGATGGTCGACCCCACGCCTTCCAGGGGGCCGTTGTCGAGCGCGATCAAGATGGCGAAGGCGGGCGTGACCAGCAACACCGTCAGGTCGCCGAGCACCTTCGCTGCGAACCGGAAGCCAGGACTGCGGAATCGCTCGGCCCAGGCATGCCCCCCCAGAGTAGGCGGCACTTTGACCATATCCCCACCTCGGGCAGGTCGGTTTGGGGCTTTCCAGGACGACGTTAGAAGGAGAGAGCTCGCCGTGCGGTCGTTCCCGGTCGGGAGCGGCGCGCACTGCCCGCAGTGGGTCGGGATGCGGGCTGGGACCGAACGACGTACCCCAGAGAGGCGACGTGACTCATCCCACGCTCATATTCTGTCAGTGGAGCGCTTCCCTGTCCGTGACAGCTGGCCCCTGGACGATGTTTTCCCTCGGGAAGGGAGCTTCCCGACGATGCGCCACCAGTACCAGTTCTCGCCTTCGAGCCGGCTGATGGCCAGCCGCCCCAGCAGGGCGTCGTCGAGCAGGCGCAGGTCGTGGGTGTGGACCATCAGCAGCGATCCGCCGGCGTAGACGAGGCAACCGCGGGCCGCCATCGGCCGCCGCAGGCGCGGCCCGAGCCGGCCGATCAGCGCGCCGCATCCCGCGGCGTCGGCGGCGGCGAAGAGGTGGTCGATCACCCCGCCCAGCGACCGCTCGTGCGCCTCCAGTGCGAAGATGCGGCAGACGCCGCCCGGGCGCAGGTAGCCGATGTGCCAGCCTGCGACCCGGCCCCGCTCGTCGCGCACCAACGTGGCGCTGAGCGCTCCCTGCTCGGTGGCTCTCGCCATCTCGTCGAGCAGCCACCTCAGGTAGGCAGGGGTGTAGGCCGGTCGCAAGCGGGCGCCGGCGTGGACGGCGGCGACCGCTTCGATCAGGCTCTCCGGCGTGAGCGGCTCGCCCCGGTACGGCGACGTCCCGGCGCGTAGGCGCGCGGGCGCCGCCAGCCTGGCCAGGCCATCGCCGCCACGGGCCACCGCCCGGGCGAGCGGCAGCCACAGCTCACCACCGGGGCGCTCGGCGAGCATGCTGGCGCCGAGCTCCAGCGGCCGGAACAGCTTCACCCAGCGCAGCGACTGGAGCTGGCCGATGGCGCCCCCCAGCGCCTCCCAGATGGGCTCGTACTTCACGTGCCCGCCGTCGCTGAAGGTCAGGGCCTGCGGGCCGGTCAGGAACTTGCGCAACAGGAAGCTGGCGACCGTGGGGGACGCCTCCGGGTCCACCACCGGCGGGAACACCCCCGCCAGCGTGGCGCTCTCGCCGTCCACCAGCACCGGCGTGACGGTGACGCCGAGGAAGCCCAGCATGGTGCCCCCGTCGCCCTCGGCCACCAGCGAGGTGACCTGGGGGTCGCGGTTGGGGTGCTCGAGGTAGAGGCGGCGGGCGAGATCGCTGAGGCCGGGCTCCGGCGTCCGGGTCTTGTTCCGGAACCAGTACTGCCAGAGCGAGGCGATCGCCGCCTCGTCGCCGGCGCGCACCGGCCGGATCCTCATGGCGGCGCCGGTGCCCGAGCGGCCGCACGCGGGCTTGCGCTCATCGGACCGCCCCCTCCACCGCTCCCAGCAGCCGGGGGGCCGCGTGCAGGTAGCGCCCGACGCGCCGCTTGGAGGCGATGTCGCGGAACACGCGCTCCACCTGCTCCGGCGTGAGGCCCAGCGCGCCCGCCACCGTCTCGGCGCTCAGGCCGTGGTTCACGGCGTAGAGGCAGAGGTCCATCTTGTCGTAGGGCAGCGAGAAGTAGAACTCCTCCTGGCTCTGCGGCATGGAGTAGGTGTCGGTGGTGGGCGGGCGGGTGCGGATCTCGTCGGGCACCCCCAGGGTGCCGGCGAGCTGGTAGACCTGCGTCTTGTACAGGTGGGCGATGGGCTTGACGTCGGCGGCGCCGTCGCCGTTCTTGACGAAGAAGCCCTGGTCGTACTCGAGGCGGTTGGGCGTGCCCAGTACGGCGTAGTTCAGCCGATCGGCGTGGTAGTACTCCATCATCTTGCGCGAACGCTGCTTGAAGTTGGTGGCGGCGACCACCTGCAGGTACTCCGCCGGCGGCAGCCGCGCGCTCTCGCGCCGGCCGTCGGGCGCCTCGACCACGATCGAGAAGAGCCGGTAGCGGTCGGTCTCCAGGACGCTGGGCAGCACCAGCTTGGCCTTCCAGGAGGCGTCGTACTCCGGGACCACCCGCCGGATCGCCTCGTCGCGGCGCCGGTAGCAGCCCGCCGCCTCCAGGAGCGGAGTGATGTCCTCCAGCACGGTCGGGATGCCGAGGCTGTCGGCGGCCAGCCGGGAGAGCCGCAGGGTGTCGGGCGAGGAGTCCGCCTCCGGCATCAGCACGCCGAGGACGCGCTCGGGGCCGAAGGCGCGCGCGGCCAGCGACGCCACCACGGTGCTGTCGATGCCGCCCGACAGCGCCACCACCGCCCCCTTGCGGTGGAAGGCGGCCACCTCGTGCCGCAGGCCCTCGGCGATCGCGTCGACGGTGGCGTCCGGGTCCTCGAGCCGCAGCACCTCGGCCGACAGGGCTTCCGCGTCAGAGCGCACCGTTCCCGCCCCCTTCCGCGAGCCTCGAGCGCACGTAGCCGACGATGCGGTCGACGGTGTCGAGGTTCTGGGGCAGCGTGTCCTCGTCGGGCACGTGTACGCCGAAGCGCTCCTCGATGAACAGGATCAGCTCCAGCACGCCCATCGAGTCGAGCACGCCCGACTGGGTCAGCGACTCGTCGCCGTCCAGGGGACCCGCGCTCTCGTCCAGGATGAAGTTGTCGGCCATGAATCGACGGACGTCGCCTTCGATGCTGTCCACGGGGACGCCTCTCTTCCGGTCTTGACTCCTACGCCCACGCCGCCAGGTCCTTCCGGCGGATCTTGCCGGTGCCGGTCTTCGGCAGGTCCGTCACGAACACGATGTCTCGAGGCACCATAAAGCTCTCCAAGCGCTCCATGCAGTGACGGCGAAACGCCTGCTCGTCCATGGCGACGCCGTCGTCGAGCACCACGAAGGCGCGCACCGCCTGCCCCAGCAGCTCGTCGGGCACGCCCACCACCGCGGCCTCCCTGACGCCGGGGATGGCGCTCAGCACGTTCTCGACCTCCACCGGGCTGACCTTCTCGCCGCGGCTCTTGATGATGTCGTCGCTGCGCCCCACGAAGTAGAGGAAGCCCTCCTCGTCGAGCTTGAAGTAGTCGTGCGTGCACAGCAGCCGCTCGCCCGGGTAGGGTCCCGGCTTCAGCATGTGGCTCGTCTCCTCGGGGAGGTTCCAGTAGCCCATCATCACGTGGGGCCCGCGCACGTGGAGCACGCCGGTCTCGCCGGGCGGGACGCGCTCGCCGCGCTCGTCGAGCACGAAGACCTCGGTGCCGGGGATGGCCTTGCCCACCGAGGAGGGCTTGCGCTGCACCAGCTCCGGCTCCAGGTAGCACACCCGCTTGCACTCGGTCAGGCCGTACATCTTGTAGATCAGCGCGTCGGGGCACATCTCCCGCAAACCCGGGACGTAGTCGTCGGGCAGGTGCGCGGCGGTGTTGGTGATGCGCCGCACCGACGGCATGGCGAGCGGCTGGCGCCGGTGCAGCGACAGCAGCGTCGCGAAGATGGTGGGCACGCCGGGGAAGACCGTCACGCCCTCCTCCCGGACGCGCTGCACCACCTGGGCGGGGAAGGCGAAGGAGGGCTCGAGGATCAGCGTCGCCCCCAGGTGCACGCTCATCAACGCCTGGTAGAGCCCGTAGTCGAAGGCCAGCGGCAGCACGTTGAGGATGCGCTCGTCGCGCCCCAGGCGCAGGTACTCGCACAGGCTGCCCTGGGCGAAGACCATGTTCTGGTGCGACAGCATCACGCCCTTGGGGTTGCCGGTGCTGCCGGAGGTGTAGATGAGGGCGGCCAGGTCGAGCGGGATGGTGCCGGTGGGGAGCGGATCGGGCGCGGTGTCCGCCAGCAGCGCGTCGAGGCTCACGGAGTGCGGCGCGTCCGAATGCGCCGCGCCGCGGACCACCACCGTGCGGAGCGCCGGCAGGTCGGCCAGCACGCCCGCCGCCCGCCGGGCGGCCCGGGCGTCGGTGAGCAGCGCAACCGCGCCGCTGTCGGCCAGGATGTAGCTCAGCTTGTCGGCCTTGGTCTGCGGGTTGACGACCATGAAGGCGGCGCCGGCGCGCAAGGCGGCGTAGACGCCCATCACCACGTCGGAGCTGTTCTCCAGGTAGATCGCCACCCGGTCGCCGCGGCGCACGCCTCGCTCCTGCAGGGCGCGGGCGAGGCTGCTGGCGCGCCGGTCGAGCGCGCCGTAGGTGACGCGCTCGTCCTGCGTGACCACCGCGACCTTGTCGGGAACCTCGGCGGCGCTGACGGCGAGGCTGTCGTGGAGCAGTCGTGGGTACCTGGGTCGCATGGCGTCACGCCTCCCGGACCGCCGGTGTGCGCGGCTCGTGCCGCTCGACGGTGCCTCCGACGACGACGCGGTTGGGCTCGGCGGGCGGCGCCAACCGCGGCGCGCGGACGAACTGATCCACCAGCAGCTGGGTGGACAGCACCCCCATCAATCCCATCTCATCGGACTCGCTCAGGCCGGTGTCGAGGTAGCGCTGGCTCTTCGCGAAGAGCTGCGCCACCGCGTTCGGGTTGAACAGCCCGTCCGCGGCCACGCGCTCGGGCGCGAGCGCGTCCTGCACGAACGCGGGCGCGTCCGGCCCGACGAAGGCGCGCAGGATGGGCGCGCGGTACGGGCGCTTGGGTCGGCGCCAGACCGCCTCCGGCAGCAGCGGCGCCATCGCCCGGCGCAGCAGGTGCTTCTCGTGCAGGTCCTGGAGCCGCAAACGCTCGGGTAGGGCCGCGGCGAACTCCGCGACGTGCACGTCGAGGAACGGGAAACGTCCCTCCACCGAGTGCGCCATGAGCATGCGGTCCCCCTGCGAGTGCAGCAGGTAGCCGGTCAGGAAGGTGTGGATCTCCAGGTACTGGGCCTGGCCCAGCGGCCCCGCCCGCACGAACTCCGGCGGCAGGCGCGCCAGGAGCCGCTCCTCGGGGGAGCCCACCTCGTCGGCGCTGGCGCGCACCTCCCGGCTCAGGAAGCGCAGGTTGCGCGCCGTCGTCCGGAAGCGCGGCCGGTGGCTGTACAGCGGGTCCTCCACGTCCTCCAGTCCGGCCCGGAAGAACTCGGTGAGGAAGCCACCGCCCTGGCGCAGGTCGCGCGCCAGGTAGGGGTAGAGACGCCCCAGCAGGGCCGGCCGCAGGCGCGAGTCCGGCTGGCGCGCCCAGAAGCGGCGCACCATCGCCTCCTGGAAGATGTTGTAGCCGCCGAAGATCTCGTCGGCCCCCTCGCCGGTGAGCACGACCTTGAAGCCCGCGTCGTGCACCGCGCGCGAGAGCCGCAGCAGCGGGCCCGGCGCCGAGCGCAGCATCGGCTTCTCGGCCATGCGCACGACCTCCGGGAAGGCCTCCGCCACGTCGCGGCCGGAGACCCGCACGCGACTCAGCGAGACCCCCAGTGCCTCGGCCATGACGTCCTGGTAGCGGCTCTCGTCGAAGCGCTCGTCCTCGAAGCCGATGCCGAAGGCGTGCAGCTCGCGGCTGGTGTGCCGCCGCGCCAGCGCCGCGGTGGCCGAGGAGTCCAGGCCGCCGCTCAGGTAGACGCCGACGGGCCCGTCGGCGCGGAGCCGGATGCGGGTGGCCTGGTCGAGGAGCGTGCGCAGCTCCTCGGCCAGCGCCGCGGCCGGCTCCTTGCGGACGCCCTCGCGCGGACCGAAGCGCAGGTCCCACCAGCGCCGCAGCGGGCCCAGGCCGTGGCGATCGACGCGCACCACGTGGCCCGCCGGAAGCTCGCGGATGCCCACGAAGGCGCTGCGATCGTCCTGCACCGCCCACAGGGTGAAGGTCTCGGCCAGCGCGAAGGGGTCGATGCGCCGCTCGACGCGGGGGTGACGCAGCAGCGCCTTGGCCTCGGACGCGAACAGGACCTCGCTGCCCAGGTCGACCAGGAACAGCGGCCGGATGCCGAAGCGGTCGCGCGCCAGGAACAGCTCCCGGGAGGCGCGGTCCCACACGGCGAAGGCGAACTCGCCGTCGAGCCGGTCCAGACAGGCCTCGCCCCACTGTTCGAAGGCGTGGGCGAGGACCTCTGTGTCCGACCGGGTGGCGAAGCGGTGGCCCAGTGCCTCGAGCTCGTCCATCAGCTCGGGGTAGTTGTAGATCTCGCCGTTCTGCATCACCCACAGGCGGCCGTCCTCGTTGGACAGCGGCTGGTCGCCGCCCGCCAGGTCGATGATCGACAGGCGGGTGTTGACCATGCCGAGACGTCCGTCGAGGTAGAGGCCCACGCCGTCGGGACCGCGGTGCGCCAGCTCGCCGGCCATGGCCAGCAGCACTTCGCGCGGTGCCGGTCGGCCCGGAGCGGCGTACACGCCTGCGATCCCACACATACGCGACCTGCTCGGTGTGCCGAGGACAGAAGCGGACGCCGCACCCCAGCGTGCGTGCCCGGGCGAAGGCCCTCGGATCGCCCGGGTTCAGTCTAGGGTGCGCCTCTCCCTCCCCGCTGTGCGGGGCGTCCCCGCGGCCGGACCGCGTGCCGCGCCGGAGCGGGCGCCTGGGCCGTCCGGGACGGTACCCGAGCGTCGACCGCCGACCCCGAGGGGGCGCCGCTCCGTGGGCGTCCGGACGCCGCTCCGCCTGTGATGGATTCGCCGGGTTCGGAGACGGTGCTGAGTACATTGCAAACACGGACAGTGCGCATCACCGTGGCCAGCCGAAGGGTGGGTGCCGAGCATGCCCAAGATGGGAAGTCGGTTGTGGATCTACGTTCTGGCGGCTGCCCTGGGGCTTGCGGCCATCCTCGCCGGGTGTTCGGAGCCTGCGACTCCGAGCGTTCCCGACGTCACCATCTCACCCACTAGCGTCACGCTCGGGATCGGGGGTACCCAGAAGCTCACTGCCAACGTTGCCGTGACGTGGTCGTCGAGCGACACGGCCATCGCCACGGTGGCGGCCGACGGTACCGTGACGGGGGTGGCCGTGGGTACGGCGACCGTCACCGCCACGAGTACGGTGGACACCAGCAAGTCGGCGTCGGTGACGGTGACGGTGTCGGGTGAGGACGTGGTCATCTCACCGGGTGATATCAGCCTGATGGTGGGCGACACCCAGAAGCTGACGGCGAACGTGGCCGTGACGTGGTCGTCGAGCGACACGGCAATCGCCACGGTGGCGGCCGACGGTACCGTGACGGGGGAGGCCGTGGGCAAGACCACCATCACTGCCACGAGCACGGTCGACACCAGCAAGGCCGACACGGTCGAGGTCACCGTCACGCCGGTGACGCCGCCGCCGGTGATCGCGAACCTGACGGCCACCATCGCCATGGAGAGCACGGTCGATCTCGCCTGGACGGCTTCGGACGCGACCGACTTCGACGTCTATGCCGTTCTGAACAGC